>NZ_SOCE01000002.1:1500000-1617691 GCF_004365175.1 Kribbella voronezhensis
GTCGCACTGCGTGTCGCCGGAGAGGCCGAGCGTTCCCACCTCGATCCGTCCGGTCGCCGGCCGCTTGTCGATAGCGGTCTGCCGGCCGGCGCCCGGACGAATCTCATGAACGACGTTCACGGCGTACAGCCGTCCCTGGTCACCTTTCCCCATGCTTCCAGGGTGCACCATCGCCTTGGCATCGGACTTGATCGTTCTTGCTGTTCAGCTCCGCCTGCTCGGCCTCACGGCCGGACGTTGTGGTTCTGGCTGAAGAGATTGGCCGGGTCGTACTGGTGCTTGACGGTGACGAGGCGTTCGTAGGTCGCCGTCGGATAGACCGCCGCGGTGTCCTCGTCGTCCGCCGAGCTCAGGAAGTTCGCGTAGGCGCCGGTGGCGTGCGGAGCGAGTCTGCTCCAGACCCCGTCCAGGCCCGGGCGGGCGGCCGCGATCGCCGGGGGCGGCCCGATCACCGTGGTCGCGAACATCAGCTCTGCCTGGCGATGCGCGTACGCCGTCGCGTCGGCGGCGACCCGGGCCACCGCTCCCCCGACGCTTCGGACGGCGATGATCGGGGACCGCTCGGACGCGCCGGTCTCGGCGAGGATTCGCAGGACGTCCGGGACGGCATCCTTGTCGGCGAAGGCGCTGCGGGTGACGACCTCGATACCGGGCGGCGGGGCCATGCCCGCCTCGAGGGTTTCCGCGACCGGCTTGAGCGCGACGTCGTCGGCGATCACCGTGCCGAGGCGGCGGATCGGGTCGAGCGCCTGGGCCGCGAGGTCCGGGTCGTCGCCGTCGAAGACGACCAGGATCTCGACCGGCGCGTCGGGTCCGCCGGTGAAGGGGTTGGCAAACGTCACGGTCGAGGTGAGGTCTTCGGTCGCGGTGCGCAGATAGTCGGCCCAGCCTTGGAGGACCGTGGCCAACTCAGTTGCGGGGAAGGCGATCTTCCCGTGGAAGACGTCCGTCGTCGGGTGCGCCACGAGGTCGAAGGCGGTGACGATCCCGAAGTTCCCCCCGCCGCCGCGCAGCGCCCAGAAGAGGTCCGCGTTCTCCTCCTCACTCGCTCGCACGACCGATCCGTCGGCAGTGACCACCTCGGCCGCGACCAGGTTGTCCAGGGTCAGACCGTACTTCCTGACCTTCCACCCGATGCCGCCACTCAGGGTCAGGCCGCCGACACCGACGCTCTTGGTGTCACCCGAGGAGATCGACAGGCCGTGGGCGCTCAGCACGTTCGCCACGTGCCCCCAGGTGGCTCCGCCGCCGATCCGTACGACGTGGCGCTCCTTGTCGACGACCTCCACGGTCGCGAGACCGCCGAGGTCGATCACCACGCCGCCGGCGTTGGTCCCGAAGCCCGCGAAGGCATGACCGCCGCCCCGGACCGACAACACGAGCCCGGACCCGGCCGCGTAGCGAACACCTGCCTGTACGCCGGCGACGCTCGCGGGCCGCAGGACCACCGCCGGGCTACCGGCCGTGAGCACCGAACGACTAGCTGCTTCGTACTCCGCTGCGCCCGGTTCGATGAGGTCCCCGTCGAAGCCGCGGCGGAGGGTTTCAAGCGATGAGCTCATGACATTCCTTCCACACGATGCTGAATGCCTACCCGACGAGGCAGCCCGATCTTTTGTGAGGTCGCCCGCTGTGAACCGGGCCACCGGGCCGGCTGACGATCGGGGAGGCGGGCGGTGTCCGGTGTGGACCGGGGGCTCGTGCATCCTTTGTCGGTGACAAAGTCTGATGAACTCGTTGTGCCCGCCACGATCGACGGACCCGGCAAGGACTCGGCGACCCCGCGGGGCGTCGCCGGATGGTTGCTCCGTCACCGCGTCCAGCCGGTGGGGCCGGAGGCCGGTGAGGACCACGCTGCGCCGCAGGCGTGGTGGAAGGTGATGTGCCTGACCGGCGTCGACTACTTCTCGACCCTGTCCTACCTGCCCGGTATCGCCGCACTCGCCGCCGGCGCACTGTCACCGCTGGCAACCCTGCTGATCGTCGCGCTGACCCTGCTCGGGATGCTGCCGATGTACCGCCGGGTCGCCAAGGAGAGCCCGCACGGCCAGGGGTCGATCGCGATGCTGGAGAACCTGCTGCCGTTCTGGCGGGGCAAGATCTTCGTCCTCGTGCTGCTCGGGTTCGTCGCGACCTCCTGGATCATCACCATCACGCTGTCCTCGGCCGACGCGACCGTGCACCTGATCGAGAACCCCTACAGCCCCGGTTTCCTGCAGGGCCAGGAGGTCGCGGTGACCGTCGTGTTGCTGTTGGTCCTCGGCGGCGTGTTCCTGCTCGGCTTCAGCGAAGCGGTCGGCGTCGCGATCCCCCTCGTGGGCATCTTCCTGGTCCTCAACGCCGCGATCGTGGTCGTCGGCCTGTACGACGTCGTCACCACCGGCGGCGCGTTCTCACACTGGGTCGACGCCCTCACCGAGGGCCGGAACGGCTTCGGTGGTGTCATCGGTCCGGCCGTCGTGGCGTTTCCTCTTCTCGTGCTGGGCCTTTCCGGCTTCGAGACCGGCGTCAGCATGATGCCGCTGGTCGCCGCCGACGGCGAGGACGCCGAGGAGCGGCTGGCCAGCCGGGTCCGCAACACCAGGAAGCTGCTGACGGTCGCGGCCCTGATCATGAGTGTCTATCTGCTCGCGACCAGCTTCATCACCACCGTGCTCATCCCCGCGAAGGAGTTCGAGCCGGGCGGTGCCGCGAGCGGTCGCGCGCTGGCGTACCTGGCGCACGAGAAGCTCGGCGAAGGCTTCGGCACCGTCTACGACCTCAGCAGCGTTCTGATCCTGTGGTTCGCCGGCGCATCGGCGATGGCAGGCCTGATCAACATCGTCCCGCGCTACCTTCCGGCGTACGGGATGGCGCCCGAGTGGGGGCGCGCGGTGCGCCCGGTGGTGCTGGTCTACACCGCTATCAGTATTGCCATCACGATCGCCTTCGGTGCCGATGTCGACGCCCAGGCGGGCGCCTACGCCACCGGGATCCTGGTGATGATGGTGTCCGGTGCCGTCGCCGTCACCGTCTCTGCCGGACGTCGGCGGCAGCGGCGCCAGACGATCGCGTTCAGCGTGCTCACGCTCGTCCTGCTCTACGCGCTGGTCGAGAACATTCGCGAGAAGCCGGACGGCATCGCGATCTCCGGTCTCTTCATCGCCGGCATCATCGTCGTCTCGCTGATCTCCCGGGTCTCCCGGACGACGGAACTGCGGGCTGACCGGATCGAGTTCGACGACGCCGCGCGCCGCTTCCTGACCGACTCGATCCGCGCCGACGGCATCCTCAACCTGATCGCCAACCAGCGACAGGCCGGCGACGCGGCGGAGTACGCCGCGAAGGAGGCCGACGTCCGCGCGACGGACCCGGTACCGCGGCGGACGGACATCCTGTTCCTCGAGATCGACGTCGTCGACCCGTCCACCTTCTCCGACGTCCTCCGGGTGCACGGCGTCGAGATCGACGGGCATCGCGTACTACGGGCCGACAGCCCCGCGGTGCCCAACGCGATCGCGGCGATCCTGCTCGCCTTGCGCGACACCACCGGCGTCCTGCCGCACTGTCACTTCGAGTGGTCGGAGGGGAATCCGCTCCACCACCTGCTGCGCTATCTGATCCTGGGTCGCGGCGACACGGCCCCCGTCGTACGGGAGATCATCCGCCAGCACGAGTCGGATCCCGCCCAGCGGCCGGGGATCCACGTCGGCTGAGCTTCGGGGAGGGCCGGTGGTCCTCCCCAAACTTATGCAAATTTTACTCACCCGGCCGCGCCGTGCCTGAATGGAGAGGTCAGCGACAGCCGAACGAGGGTGACCACGATGGCCGATCGGCAACTCCCCGCCGCAGTGCAATGGGCCGACGACCGGGTGGGGATCGCGAAGCTCGGCCGGAAGAACCTGCGCAAGGTCTTTCCGGATCACTGGTCGTTCATGCTCGGCGAGATCGCGCTCTACAGCTTCGTCATCCTGATCCTGACCGGGGTCTTCCTCACTTTGTGGTTCAAGCCGTCGATGGGCGAGGTCGAGTACCAGGGCTCCTACAGCCTGCTCAAAGGGCTGCACATGTCCGAGGCGTACGAGTCCACGCTGCGGATCTCGTTCGACATCCGCGGCGGCCTGCTGATGCGGCAGATCCACCACTGGGCGGCCGTGTTGTTCGTCGCGGCGATGAGCGTTCACCTGTTGCGGATCTTCTTCACCGGCGCGTTCCGCAAGCCGCGCGAACTCAACTGGCTGATCGGAATCGTGATGCTGTTCCTCGGCATCATCGAGGGTTTCATCGGCTACGGCCTGCCCGACGACCTGCTCTCCGGCACCGGGCTGCGGATCACCGAAGGGCTGGTCCTGGCCGCACCCGTCGTCGGCACCTATCTGTCGTTCTTCATCTTCGGCGGCGAGTTCCCCGGTGACGAGTTCGTCTCGCGCTTCTACACCGTGCACGTCCTGCTGATCCCGGGGATCCTGCTCGGGCTGATCACGGTCCATCTGATCCTGGTGATCTACCACAAACACACCCAGTTCCCCGGGCCTGGGCGGACCGAGAAGAACGTGGTCGGCTACCCGCTGATGCCGGTGTACATCGCCAAGGCGGGCGGTTTCTTCTTCGTCGTCTTCGGCGTGCTGGCCATGATGGGCGCTCTGCTGCAGATCAACCCGGTGTGGCTCTACGGTCCGTACAACCCGGCCGAGGTCACCGCCGGATCGCAGCCCGACTGGTACATGGCCTGGCTCGACGGCGCCGTTCGGCTCATGCCCGGTGTCGAGTCCCACTTCCTGGGCGTCACGATCAGCTGGAACGTCGTCGTACCGGCGTTGCTGATGCCGCCACTGTTCATCGGGTTCGTCGCGTTGTACCCGTTCCTCGAGCAGTTCGTCACGGGTGACAAGCGGGAGCATCATCTGCTCGACCGGCCGCGCGACGTTCCGACCCGGACCGGGATCGGCGTCGCGGTCATCACCTTCTACGGCGTGCTGTGGCTGAACAGCGGCAACGACCTGGTCGCGACCAACTTCCACTTGTCGATCAACGCGATCACCTGGGTCTGCCGGGTGTTGATCATCGCCGGTCCGGTGATCGCGTTCTGGATCACGCGCCGGATCGCGATCTCACTGCAACGCGCCGACCGCGAGCGGCTGCTGCACGGTCTGGAGACCGGCGTGATCGTCCGCCTGCCGAGCGGTGAGTACGTCGAGAGGCACGCGCCGATCTCGAAGTACGAGGCCTACACGCTCACCGCCCGAGAACGTCGTACGCCGATCGAGCCCGCGCCGGCCACCGACAGCAACGGCATACCTGCGCCGCGTCGCCGGCGGGAGCGGATCCGGGCCTGGCTCTCGTCCTTCTACTACTCGGACGACATCCAGAAGCCCACCAGCACCGAGCTCGAGACCGCAAGCCGGCACAGTGAACCGGCCGGCCGATTGGGCCCGGGTACTGGAGGTCCTGACTCGTCGGCGTGACCCGCATGCCGACTCCGACAGCAAAGCGGAGGGCAGACGGCAATGGCCGACGCAGTCGTCATCGGTGCCGGCCCGAACGGACTCGTCGCGGCGAACCAGCTGGTCGACGCCGGCTGGGACGTCGTGCTCCTCGAGGCCAACGACGCCATCGGCGGTGCCGTGCGGAGCTCGCGGGAGGTGGCGGACTCGTATGTGCACGACACCTTCAGCTCGTTCTACCCGCTGGCCGCGGTCTCCCCCACGATCCGGGCGCTCGACCTCGGGAGCTACGGACTGGAGTGGTCCAATCCGCCGGCGCCCGTCGGCAACCCGCTGAGCGACGGCGGCTGGGCACTCGTGCATCCCGACCCGGCGGACACGGCTGCCGCGCTCGATGCGATGACTCCTGGCGACGGGCAGGCATGGATGGAGCTGTACGCCGACTGGGAGCGGGTCGGCCCCGCCATCATCCAGGCGCTACTGACTCCGTTCCCGCCGGTGCGCGCCGGTGTCGACCTGGTGCGCCACCTCCTTGGTGACAGAGCTCTGAAGCGCCTGCAGCTGCTTGTGGCACCTGTTCGGTCGGTGGTCGACAGCCGCTTCCGTGGCGACGCGGCCAAGTTGCTGCTGGCAACCAATTCGCAGCACGCCGACATTCCTCCGACCGGCTGGGGCTCTGGGCTGATGGGCTGGCTGCTGGTGATGATCGCGCAGCAGTACGGCTATCCGGTACCTCGGGGTGGCGCGGGCCGGCTGAGCCAGGCGCTGGCCGACCGCTTCACCGCCCGAGGCGGCTCGATCGTCTGCGACGCCAGGGCGGATCGCATCGTCGTCCGCGACGGCCGGGCGATCGCGGTACGGACGGCCGACGGCACGGAGTACGCCGCGAAGCGCGCCGTACTCGCGGATGTGTCGGCACCGGCTTTGTACGGCGCGCTCATCCCGCCGGAAGAGCTGCCGCGGCGGACGAGAGAACGGCTCAGGTTCTTCCAGTGGGATCCCGGGACCGTCAAGGTCGACTGGGCCCTGGACGCGCCGATTCCGTGGCGCGACAAGCCGGACCTGGCGCCGGGCACTGTCCACGTCGCCGACTCGGTCGACGATCTGCGACGGTGCGCTGCGCAGATCGCTGCTGGAGCGATCCCCGACAATCCGTTCCTGCTGATGGGGCAGATGACGACTGCCGACCCGACCCGCTCCCCCGTCGGCACCGAGTCGGTCTGGGCCTACACGCACGTACCGCAACAGGTCCGCGCTGATGCCGGTGGAACCATCCGCGGCCAGTGGGACGGGGCTGACACCGAACGGATCGCCGAACGCATCGAGGCGCGGATCGAGCGCTACGCTCCCGGCTTCACCGACCACATCACAGCGCGCCGCGTCCTGACGCCGCCCGAACTCGAGCGACGCGATGCCAACCTGGTCGGCGGCGCGGTGAACGGTGGAACCTCGAGACTCCGGCAGGAACTGGTCCTGCGGCCGATGCCGGGGCTGGGTCGCGCGGAGACCGTGATCAAGTCGCTCTATCTAGCCTCTGCCTCGGCCCACCCTGGCGGCGGTGTGCACGGTGCTTGCGGCTCGAACGCCGCTCGGGCCGCGCTCCTCCACGCTCGCTGAGGCCCGGGGTGGCGTCCTCATTGCCGGACGTGGTTGGCCGGCCGAATTACATCATCGAGCCGTCTTCGCCGGGGTGGGTCTGGTGCAGTCCCGCCCGGGACTCCGCGAGGTAGGCGAGCCGCCGGAGCGTCTCGGTGTTGCGCCAGTGCAGGATCGGGTCGTACAACCGGTCCGGGATGATGTTCGCCGGGCCTTCGACCGGGTGCTCGCGCATCGTCACCACGCACCCCTCGGGCCGCGGGCTGGTGGTGAACTCGACCCGCCCGGCACCGGCCGGCCAGACCCGCACCTTGATCACCAGCCGCTCGTTCGGCTCGTACTCCTCCACGGTGGTCACGTCGTTCAGCAACAGCGGCCATGACCCGACCGAGTGATGAATGCTGGTCCCGGGCTGCGGGAAGCCCTTGTCGACAGACCGGATCCGCGCCGCACCGACCACCCACGCGGCGTACCCCCAACCGTCGGCCAGTACTGCGAACACGTCCGCCGGTGTAGCCCGTACCACCCATTCGTTTTCGCTCATGGGCGCCCTGTACCCACCGTCAATCCGGCTCGACGGTGCGGGTCACGACCCAGCGGTGCGGGGAGATCGGGCGCGTCCGGGTGAACCCGTGCTTCTCGAAAGCGGCCATCGGTCCGGTGTGCAGGAACGATCCCGACACCTTGCGGTCGTCGGTCTCCTCTGGATAGCCCTCGACCGTACCGCCGCCCAGGCGCGCGATCTCGGCCAGCGCTCCCCCGAGAGCAGCATCCGCCACCCCACGGCCGCGCAGTCCCTTACCGGTGAAGAAACAGGTGATCCGCCAGTCCGGCAGAGCGACCAGGCCCTTCTCGTACAGCCGGCGGCTCTTCACCTCCGGCACCTCCTCCGGGCTGCCGAACTGACACCAGCCCAGGCAGTCGTCGCCGGCGAACACGAGCGCGTTGTGCGTGCGCCCCTCGTGCACGCGCTGTTCCTTCTCGCTGCGGTTCTCGGCCGCCGTACGCCCCTTGCCGAGCTTCACGTGAAAGCCCATACACCAGCACCCGCCCCAGACGCCGTTGTTCGCCTCCACCAGCCGCGCGAACGCCGGCCAGGTCTCGTCCGTCAACAGCCGAACAGAGAGCTCCGTCTCCCCTGCGCCACCCATGACCACCATGTCATCACGCTTCCGCCGATCTGTCCCGCAAGGAACCGCCTGCACCTCAGGGGCTCGCCGGATCCTTGGGCGGAGCGCAGAATGAGGTGGGGTGTTCGAGCGTGCGCCGAGGGGGAGCAATGCGCAGCATCTATCAGTCCTGGCTGCCACCGCAGCTGATGGCACCGGATTTGTTCGAGATGCTGTCGGCCGACGGGCAGATCTATGGCGTCTGCACCGACTGCGGCTGGGAGCACCGCGTCCAACTCGTCGGCAACTACACGGCCGGCGCCGTCCACGAAACGCTGCGCCGACGGTGTGAGCAATGCGGCGGGGAGCAGGGGCTGGTCGTCGCCCCGCATCGACTCCGGGTCCGGGCAGAGTGCCGGGACTGCAACTCGTCGTCCTGGCTGGACATCGAGCCCGACCTGGCTCGCATCCCGTGTCCGGTCTGCTCGTCGATGCGCCTCACGCCTCGCGAGGAGTCGGTCGATCCGCCTTTCCCGGCAGAGTTCGGGGAGGCGGGAACACCGGTCTACATCCTGCGCGACGACGGCCCCTACGTCTGGGGCCGCTCAGGCGGAACCGACGCCCAGCGGCTGATGACCGAGGCCCAGGCGGCCGACCTGCTGCCCGATCCCCATCGCTACCGGTTCCTGCTGATCAAACTCGCCCTGCGCCTCAAGATGACCAGCCACTACGACGACGAGGGACGGTATCTGATCACACAGGTCGCCGCGAACCTCTGCCAGGACTATCTGCGCGCGACCGGAGAGCTGGAGATCGGCCTGCTCGGCCTCAAACTGTTCGGCGAACTGATCTCCCTCGCACCCGACGACCTGAACCAGGCGATCGCGCAGCACAGTTACGCGATGGGTGCTTACAGCCTGCTCGTGCGATGGCCGGAGGCCTATCTGGAAAGGCTTGCCGAGCGCCCGGGTCTGCGCAAGGGCGCGATCGAGCTCGCGCAGGACGCGGAGCAGGTCCTTGCCGGGTATCTCCCCCAGGCTCCGGAGCAGTTGGGGGCGCACCTCGCTCGAGTCCGCTTCGTGATCGGCGACCTGCTCCGGGTCGGCGATTCCGATGACGAGCAGCGCAGATCAGCGCTGCCCTACTTCGATGCCGCCCTGTCGGATCCCTGGGTCGGGCAGCACCTGGCCTACGGCGTCGCCGAGTCCCGGGCCCACACCATCATGACGCTCACCGAGCCGGGCGACGAACTGATCCAGCAGGCGGCCGACGATCTGCACAAGGTGCTCAGCACCGGCGGCAGCGACGCCGCCTACCGGACCCGCTGGCGGTCGTCGTTCCACCTCGCACAACTGATCCTCTGGTACGCCCACGACCGGGTCGCCGCACTGAACCAGCTGCAGGAGGCCGCGGCACTGGCCAGGCAACAGTTCTCGGCGTTCTCCGACGAACGGCAACTCGTCTATCAGGCCGAACAGTTCGTCGAGGTCTTCGAGTTGCTGGCCACTCTGTACGCCGACTTCGGCTGGAACGACGAGGCGTTGTCGGCGGTCGAGCTCGCCCGCGGCTCGGCGATCCGCCTGTACTCCATGCCGGCCGCGGACCGCGCGGCGCAGCTGGACGAGATCGAGGCGCGCCGGCTGGAGGATCTGTGGCCGGCAGCGCTGAAGGACAGCGAGTTCCCGTCGCTGCTCGAGCGAGTGTCGCACCGGGATCTGGAGGCCGACTTCGAGCAGAACCCGATCGGCCCACCGATGAAGGCGCTCCTGAGCGCTCATGCCGACGTACCGACCGCTTTCCTGTCGCTGTTCGTCAGCAAGTTCGACCTCGGTGATCCGGTGGCCGGTGCGCTGCTCTGCTACCTGTCAGGCCCTGACGAGTGGGAGAACAAGCGGCACCTGTGGCGCGTGCCCGCCGCCGACCTGGCGAGACTCAACGAGCAGCGATACTTCGACCCTGGCCCGTTCCGGGATCGCCTGCTGCGATCGGCCGGTACGTCGGCCGCGCAACTGCTGCTCGAACCACTCGCCGGGCTGCTCGAGGAATCCGGCGCCGAACGAGTCATCCTCAGCCTTCCCGGCAAACTGGCCAGGCTCCCGGTCGAGGCACTCGCCTCGATCTCCGGAACCGGGCCCTCGTTGGGCTTCACCTATCTGCCATCGGTCCGCTTCGGCGCCGACCTCGTCCAGGTCGCGCGTCCAGGTGACCGGGATCTGCGCTCTGCCCGGGTCCTCGCGCTCGGGTACGACGGCGAGGACATCCCTGCCCAGAACGCGGAACTGGCAAGCCTGCAAGAGATCTGGGGCGACCAGCTCACCGTCGTACCAGGTCCGGAATGCTCGAAGGAGTCCGTACTGCGCGCGCTGGCCGAGCCGTTCGACATCGTCCACGCCGTCTGTCACGGGACGTTCGCCGAAACCAGCCCACTGGATTCCGCACTCCACTTCACTGCCGACCGGTACAACTCAGCCCGGTCCGTGTCCGCGCGTGACCTGCTGCTGAGGACCCGGTTGGCCGGGCGTCCCCTGGTCATCCTGTCCGCCTGCTCGTCGGTGGTGACGGCCGACCACCGGACGAACTCCTTCGACGGCCTGGCCGGCAGCCTGTTCCGCTGTGGCGCCCGCGCGATCGTCGGCAGCCGCTGGCCGGTGGACGACCGGGCGGCGGCCGTCCTGATGGCGATCTTCCACCGACTGCTGCGCACGACCGTGGACAGCCCTGATGTGAGCCTCCGGGCCGCGTGCCGGCAACTGCGCGAAGACGGCTGCCGGGCCGAGGACTGGGCCGCGTTCGGGTACTACGGCGTGATCTGACCGATGACACAACGAACTGGAAGGTGGCTGGGCGATGGCTGACGAGGTGACGTTGGAGATCGAGATCGACACGACGGACGAGGCGACCGTCCGGGCGATCGAGCAAGCGCTGGCGGAGGTCGAACCGCAACGCTGGGACCAGACCCGCGAAGTGGTCACCATCCTCACGATCGCGGCGTCCGCGGTGGCGCTCGTCAACGCGCTTCTCGACCTCAAGAAGCGCCTCAGCAAACCGGACACGCCGGCACCCACGATCGTCATCAAGAACCTGAACCGACTGGAACTCAACATGTCCGAAGCCACCCCGGAGACCCTCCGCGAGTTGTTGGAGGACTCCACGTCCTAGACGCGGATCCGTCGTGCGGCTCGCCGGACGACGACTCGACCTGCTGATGCTGGGCCGGCGTGGACAGCCGCCTGCCGTGTCAACGTCCAGCCAGACGGCGGTGCCGACGGCGATAGACGACGACCGTGCTGACGATGGCAGCCACGAAGGCCGCGAGCAGTAACCCGCTGACGAGTCCGAGACTCTGTTCGAGAACGCGGTAAGACGCGCCCGCCAGATAGCCTCCGCCGGCAACCAGGACAGCCCACACGGCGCCCCCGATGACATTGGCTACGGTGAACGTCATTCGGCGCATCCGGCTCATCCCCGCGATGCCTGGAACCAGGGCCCGGAAGGCGGCCGTCCAACGACCGAGCACCACCGCGAACGCGCCCCTACGGGCGATCAACGCGAGGGCACGCTCGATGTGCTCGGGCCGACGGAGCCTGCGCGGAAGCCGGCCCAACAGGCTCGCACCGAACCGCCGGCCGACCAGGAATCCGACCTGGTCCCCCGCGATCGCGCCGATTCCGGCTGCCACCATCACCGCCCACAGCGGGAGACCGCCGGCGTGGGCGACCACGCCACCCACGATGACAGCTGTCTCGCCGGGCACCACCAGGCCGAGGAAGGTCGATGCCTCGAGCGCGGGCAACAGCACGACCACGGTGATGACCAGCCACGCAGGAAGTCCTGCCAGCCAGTCGAAGATCGTGTTCATCTGCCATGAGCGGTTGACCGGTACACAGCGCCGCCTCCTGTCTCCCTTCCAGGGTCGTCGCCGAGCAGCCGGCCGGGCAGGGACGGACGTCCCACGCAGTACCGGCGTTGGTCCTGTTCGCATGGTCACCGCACCGCCACGGACCAGTAGTCGCCACCCCGGGCCATCGGATCTAGAGGTCTCGTAGAGGTCCCTGGGTGACATCGGCAGGTCGGTGGCGAAACTGCTGTTCAGCGACGCCGGCGGTGCCACTAGGAGCCGGGGCAGTTCGAGCCAGGACACCCTGTGCTGAGGCGGGTGTCGGGTTCAGACCGGCTCTCATGGCGTGCGTGAGTTCGATGCTCTGCGCCGATTGCGACTGCTCGAAATCGCCGGTCGTCTTGAGCAGCAGGGTCAGGCCCTTGACCAGCTTCGGGTCGGGCGTCGGGTTCGCCAGTAGTTGCTGCAGCGTCGCCCGGGCATCGGTCCGCATCTCGTCCCTGATCGTCGGACTCACCAGATGCAGCCACGCGGTCAGTGGCGGGGTGTTCTGGGCGAGGTTGAGCGGGGTGTCCTGCCAGGGTTGCGAACTTCCGGCTGCCATCACGACGCTGGTCATGCACTCCGGCAGGCTGTGTTCACCACTCACCACCATGTCGGCGATGGTGAAGGCCATCAGGTCCGAGCAGTCATCGAGAGAGAGCCGGTCTTCGTGCAGCAACATGGTCGCGGCCGACAGGTAGAGGGCCGCACTGCTCGATCGGCCGCCGACGAACCGGCCGGGCATCGCGTTCGTCAGGTTGTAGTACCAGTTGGTGTCGCTGACATCGACCGAACTCGGAGGCGGCAGCGTACCGTCGTACGGCGCGGGAGCGGGGTGCTCGGCTTCGGTGAACATGGCATCGCCACCGAGCCTGCGGTACGGCTGTACGTCGACGTCCCACCCGGCCTCGCCGAAATTGAGCCGGGTCCGGGTCGGTCCCAGGGTCTGGCCGTATCCGCGCTCGGGCGCCTCCGGATTGGTGTAGCGCTCGCGGATCTGCTCGAACAACGCGTCGTCGACCGGCAGACTCGGACCCCGATTGCGTTTCTCGGGCGCGCCGGCGCCCGGCAGGTGCATGCCGACGCCCTCGTTCACCCGGGTGAGCCCCTGGTGATACGCGAAGGTCTCCAGCCTCGCGGCCCATGCTCCGCCGGCGAGGTGATCGCGTCGCGACCCGGGAGCACGGATCGTCAGTGCACCGGTCGACCGGTCCTTGTGGAGGTCGAGCGCCGAGCCGACGGCGAACCCACGATTGCTGACCGGACCCTCCAGCACAGTCCCCCGCAGCGTCACGTTTCCGGCGCCGTCATCGACTACGCCGGCGATGCGCAGCCGCAGCTCGTCGGCCCGAGACTGCACCCGGACGACACCGTTGCCCCAGGCACCGATCTCGGCTGCCGAGGTGGCGGCGTCGAAACTGCCCACGTGCCGGGAGATAGCGCCGTCGGGCAGCATCGCGTACATCGTGTCGCGCTGATAGGTGATACCGAGCTGCTGCTGCGGATCGTCGCGGGCAGGCCGCTCCCTCGCGGCGCCGAGTGCGTTCAGCTCGTCCCGGTTGGTGCCGGTGACCGCGTAGCCGTTCGACTGCAGGAACCACACCGGCTGGTTGCGCTCGACTCCCGGCGTCACCTCGTCCATCTCCTGCTGGAAGGCTTCCCAAGCGTCCCGCACCGGAGGGTTCCCCGCGTCCCGGCTCGCGAGCTCCGCCCGCCAGGCGCGCTTCTTCGCCTGCAGATAGCTCGCGACGACCGTGATCTCGGCTTCCTCATCGGTCCGCGCTCGCAGCCCGTACACCAACTCGGGCGCGCCGCTTTCCTCCAGGGCCCGGAGCCGCTCCGGCACCGTCCGGTGCCGGGAAAGGATCTCCGCGATCACCGCTTCGTCGGGACCGGCCGCATTGTTGCCCTGAGCACGCAGTACGCCGGGGTCGGTCACCACGGCTCACGCCTCGTCGATCGCCCGGCGAACCTCACGCTCGACGAAGTCCCACGCGTAGTTCGCCGCGATCTGGTCGTCGTAGAACTCGGCCAGCGCCTCCTCGGTCAACTTCCGCACCAGCACCTCACCGGCCAGCCCGGCGAGATCCGGCCGCCCCGACCTCATCTTGCCGACGGTGGCGACGCGCACAGCGTCGTACCGCTCCTGCTCGTCCGCAAACGGCATCTTCGTCACCTCAGCTCCGATTCGGTCCGAGGAGTGTAGACGTCACAGGGTCCTCAGCGGATCCTCAGCGGGCGCGGACCACACTGGTCGTATGAACGTGCCGATGCTGAAGGACGAGCTCCGGACCGGGTACGCCGTACCGCTGATCGGCGCGGCGGTCACAGCCATTGGCGCGCTCGGCACGATCGCGCTGGCCGACAGCGCCACCGAGGCCGACGGGCTCGCAGCGTTCGATCCGCAGGTCACCAGGGACGTCGTCGGCATCAGGACCGCTCCGCTGACCGCGTTGGCACGGGCGCTGACCTTCATCGGCGACGTTCCGGTCCTCGTCGTCTTGACCCTGGCGGCTGCGGCACTCGCCTATCGCTGGACCAGGTCCTGGCGCCCGGCCGCGCTGCTGCTGTTCACCATGGCCGGCTCGGCGGCGCTCACTTTCGGACTCAAGGCCGTGGTGGAGCGTCAACGACCTGGCATCACTTACGTACTGGGCGCAGTCGACACCGGGTTCGCCTTCCCGTCCGGTCACACGCTGAACTCAACGGTCTTCCTCGGCCTGCTGGCGGCACTTCTCTGGGTCCGTTCGCCTTTCGCGACCCCCAGAGTGGTGGTGGCGATCGCCGCTGCGTTGCTGAGCATCGGGATCGGTCTGAGCAGGCTCTATCTCGGCTACCACTGGGCGACCGACGTACTGGCCGGCTGGACGATCGCCCTCACCTGGCTCGCGATCGTCGGTACTGCCGCCCGGCTCCTGAAGTGGTTGCCGGCGGCCCCTTCAACGGGCTGATCTTCAGCCGGCGCGGACCAGGCCGCTGCGGAAGGCGAGGATCACCAACTGCACGCGGTCGCGCGCGTCGAGCTTCGTCAGCAGGTGAGCGACATGCGTCTTGACCGTGCCAGGCTCGATATGGAGCCGGCGCGCGATCTCCGCGTTCGCCAGCCCTTCCGCCACCAGGAGCAGCACCTCCCGCTCCCGTTCGGTGATCGCCGGCAGAGCGACGGCCGGCCGGAGGTCTCGCTCCTGCGGCAGCGCCGCGAACTCGTCGATCAGCCGGCGCGTGATCGACGGCCCGAGCAGCGCTTCCCCTGCGGCGATCACCCGGATCGCGGCGAGCAACTCCGCCGGTGGCGTGTCCTTGAGCAAGAACCCGCTCGCCCCGCCGCGCAACGCGGCGTACACGTACTCGTCCAGGTCGAAGGTCGTCAGCACCAGCACGCGCGCCGCTGATGACGCCGTGATGATCCGGGTCGCCTCCAGGCCGTCCATCCCGGGCATCCGGATATCCATCAGGATCACGTCCGGCCGGGTACTGGTGGCCAACTCGACCGCGGCCGAACCGGTCGACGCCTCCCCCACAACCTGCAGGTCGGCCGCCGTACCGACGATGCCCTTGAGGCCGGCCCGGACAAGCGCCTGGTCCTCGGCGATCAGAACCCGCACTGTCATGCCGCGCGGCCGATCAGAGGCAACCGGGCCGACACCTCGAAGCCGCGGCCGGGCAAGGGACCGGCCCGCAGCGATCCGCCGTACAGGGCGACGCGTTCGCGGATGCCGATCAGTCCGTGCCCGATCGCGCCTCCGTCGTCCGGGCAGCCCGAGCCATGGTCGGTGATCCTGATGGCCAGCTCCGTCGGCCGGTAGTCCAGGAGCGCGTCGGCTGTCCCGATCGCCGCATGTTTGACGACATTCGTGAGCGCTTCCTGAAGGATCCGGTACGCCGAAAGGTCCACCCCGGCCGGCAGGTCAACTGGCTGCCCCGTCACGGTCAACCGGACCTGTACCCCAGCCCGGCCCGTGTGCTCGATCAACTGATCCAACATGCCCAGGCCCGGCGCGGGACCCAGCGCCGCCGGATCGTCCTGCTCCGACCGCAGTGCGCCGAGCAGTTGACGCAGGTCGGCGAGCGTCTGCCGACCTGCGGCCTCGATCGCCGCGAGTGCGGCGCGCGCCTCGGCCGGCTGCTCGTCGATCACCAGGTGGCCGTATCCCGCCTGCACGGTGATCACGCTCATGCTGTGAGCGACGATGTCGTGGAGCTCGCGTGCGATCCGCATTCGCTCCTGCTGCAGCACCAGTTCACTGTCGCCCCGGCGCTGCTGGCCCACGACATACCCCGTCACCCATGCCGCGGTGAACATCGTGGCGAACGGTACGACGGCACCAACCCGGTCGAAGCTGGGCAAGCCCGTTGCCACAGCGCCCAGCTGAGCTGTCACGAGCATCGCCAAGGCAGGTCGCCGTGCGCCTCCTCCGGCCACCCGAAACAGCGCGTAGCAGAGGGGGACCAAGGCAACGAAGCCCAGCGACGTATCGATCGGCGCTAGCAGGAGCGGCACCAGCGCACTCAGGAAAGCCCACACTGGACGCCGCCTGATCAGCACGATCGCCGCAGCTGACAGGGCGGTCCCCAGCAAGGCCACGACCGGCTGCGGACTCTTGTGCGTGAACAGCACCCAGGCCGCACCGCCGTACGCCGCCGCCAGTCCGCCGTCCAGGACAAGCACTTGCCCAGTCCGTAGCCGCGTCCGAGTCTCCATAGCCAGGACAGTAAGGCTCAGATCCGCCCCGGTCATCACCCCTCAGGCATACATCCAGAGAGCCAGCTCAGCCCCCAGGTGGACGCAAATCTCTCCCTTTGGGGCAATGCCCGGCCGACGCCGACGCGGAGATCGTGGCTCCATGATCGAAGTCCACGAACTCAGCAAGCGCTACCGCGCCAACCAAGCCGTCGACGGCCTCAGCTTCACCGTCCAGGCCGGCCAGGTCACCGCCTTCATCGGACCGAACGGCGCCGGCAAATCGACCACGTTCCGCATCCTCCTCGGCCTCGACCGTCCGGACAGCGGGCATGCACTCATCGACAGCACACCGTACGACGAACTCCAGCAGCCTGTACTCCGGGTAGGAGCCCTCCTGGACGCCAACGCGGCTCACCCGGGCCGCACTGCCCGCAACCACCTTCTCTGCATCGCCCAAGCAGCCGGGATCGACAGCAAGCGAGTTGACGCAGTACTGGAGCTGACTGGACTCGGCGAGGCAGGCAGTCGCCGTGTCGGTGGTTACTCGCTGGGCATGCGGCAACGCCTCGGTATTGCCGCCGCCCTGCTGGGTGATCCGGCCGTGCTGTTGCTCGACGAGCCAGTCAACGGCCTGGACCCCGAAGGGGTGCGCTGGATTCGCCGGCTACTCCGTCAGTTGGCGGACGAAGGACGGACCGTGTTCGTCTCCAGCCACCTGATGAGCGAGCTGCAGTTGGTGGCCGACCATCTCATCGTGATCGGCCGGGGCCGGCTGATCGCCGACACGCCGTTGTCGGAGTTCACCGCGGGCGGACGGTCGCTGGAAGACGCCTATCTGGAGCTGACCGACGGCGCCACGCAGTACCGCACGGAAAGGACGAACTGATGCTGCGCTCCGAATGGACCAAGCTCCGCTCCATCCGCTCGACACCCTTGACCCTGGCGGCGGCCTTCGCGGTCGCAGTACTGGGTGGCCTGTTCTCCGCGACCGGCCGCGCCAAGGACTACCCGAGCTGGTCGGCCGTCGACAAGGCCGCGTTCGATCCGGTCAACCTGAGCTTCGACGGGCTCGCGTTCGCCCAGCTGGCCTTCGGCGTGATCGGGGTCCTCGCGATCAGTTCGGAGTACACGACGGGACAGATCCGTACCACCTTCGCGGTGACTCCGCGGCGTCGACGAGTCCTTCTCGGTAAGGCTTTGGTACTCGGTGCGGTTGCGCTCGTCTTCGGCGAAGTGCTGTCGCTCGTGACCTTTGTCGTTGCTCAGCTGGGCCTGCGAAGCATTCACCTCGACGTTTCTCTCAGCGATCACGCGGCGCTCCGGGCAGTGGCCGGAGCAGGTGTCTACCTGACCGCACTGACTCTGCTGGGTCTCGGTCTCGGCGCGATCATCCGCCATACAGCGGGAGCGGTGAGCGCGATCTTCGGTCTGGTCTTCGTGGCCCCGCTCGTCGCCGCGAACTTGAAAGGCTGGATCGCCTGGCCGTCGAACTGGAACCTCTGGTCCGCCGGCAACGCTCTGATCGCCACCCGCCCACCCACGGACGGCGCTCCCTCTCCGACGACGGGCCTGCTGATCTGTGTTCTCTACGCGCTGGTCCCGCTGGTCCTCGCGCTGCTCTTGATCAACCGTCGCGACGCCTGATTGAGGGCTTGCCAGCCGTCACTCCCACCTGCGATAGTCTTCGCACAGACAATCTACGTATGGAGTAAATGATGTGGACGACCGAGTACACCCAGACCACCGACGCCGCCCCTGAGGCGCTGTGGGAGCTGCTGCGCGACGTCAACGGCTGGGGAGCATGGAACGAGGGCATCGAATCGATCACTGTGGACGGCCCCGTTGCCGTGGGCGCGACCTTCCAGATGAAGCCGGCGGGTGAGGATGCCGTGAGCAGCACCATCGTCGAGCTGGACGAGAAGCGGCTGATCACGGACGTCACCGAGCTGGGCGACCTGGTGATTCGCGTGGCGCATCAGCTCGACCCGGTGCCCGGTGGCGGGACGACGGTGACCTTCCGGATCGAGGTCAGCGGACCGGCCGCGGACAACATCGGCGACGAGGTCGGGACCGCGATCTCGGCTGACTTCCCGGACGTCATCGCCGCCCTCGTCGCTGCCGCACGGGCACTCTAGGGCCGGCGATGGTCAAGCAGCCGGAGGAAAGCTCGGGTTTCCTGTTGTGGCACGTCACCCTGCGCTGGCAGCGTGCGGTCACCACCACGCTGAAACCGCTCGGGCTCACCCATGTCCAGTTCGTCCTCCTGGCGAGCACGTGGTGGCTCAATCAGCACGACGAGCAACCGAGCCAGGCCGCGGTGTCCGCTTTCGCCGGCATCGACGTGAAGATGGCATCGCAAGTCATCCGGACCCTGGAGAGCAAGGGCCTGATCACCCGCCAGATCGATTCGGCGGACAGCCGGGCCCGGCGGCTCTTGGTCACCAAAGCGGGCGCCGCCCTGGCACCGAAGGCCGTCGAGGCCGTGGAGGCCGTGGATGCGGCCTTGTTCGAACCGCTCTCCGGAGCGGAGGCGAAGGCCTTCACCAAGTCGTTGCGGCGACTTCGCGCCCAGCAGACCGAGGAGCAGTCATGAGTGACGTCGGCTCGACCCGCAGCTTCACGATCGTTCCGGTCGGTGACTTCTCGTTGACGGAGTCGGCGCTGTTCGGCTTCGGCCAGCGAATGGACGCCGGCGAAGCACCGTACGACGGCGTGATGCGGCTGGCCTTCTGCCTGGACGACTACAGCGGCCAGGTAGGTGTCGAACTGCGGCAGGACGACACCGGCGTAGAGGCAGTGGTGCACGGCTCGGGCGACCTGGAAGCCATCGAACGTCAGGTCGCCCGGGTCCTGTCTCTCGATCAGGACTCGCGCAGCTTCGCCGACGTGGGGCGGCGCGATCCGGTGATCGGTGCCTTGCAGGCGGCTGCTCCTGGCCTCCGTCCGCCGCTGTTCTACTCGCCGTACGAAGCGACCGTCTGGTCGGTACTCAGCGCGCGCCGCCCAGGTATGCAGATGGCGACCGTGCGAGCCGCGCTGAGCGAAGCCCACGGCGCGACCTTCGACCTCGCCGGGCAACGGCTGGCCGCCTTGCCGACACCCTCGCAACTGCTGGCGGTCGAGGCCTTCCCTGGCATCGACGCCGACCGGCTGTCCCGCATACATGGCGTCGCCCAGGCCGCTCTGGACGGCTTGCTCGACGTGGAGCGACTACGGGCCCTCGACACCGAGACAGCGATGGCCGAGGCGCAACGCATCAAGGGCATCGGCCCCTTCTACGCAACGCTCATCATCATCCGCGCCACCGGCCGCACCGACGCCCTGGCCACCAACGAACCCCGCTTACGAGCTCTCGTCCGCGACCTCTACCAACTCCCCCACGACCCCACCGAGGCAGAACTGGAAACCATCGCCGCCCCCTGGCGTCCCTGGCGAACCTGGACCACCGTCCTCATCCGCGCCGCCGGTCCCCGCGTGCTCTCGCCCTCCTTCGCGCCTTCACCGCCTGCTCGCACCTGAGGGCGGTGGGGGTCTGGCAGGATGAACGGATGGGCTGGGTACCGGCGACCCTGTACGACGCGGCCGCAAGGGCCGCCTACCAGGAGATCGCAGATCTGGCGGAGTGGTCGCCGTGGCTGCCCTTCGACGACGCCCGACAGGCTGCGCCGCGAGAGCCTGGCGTCTACCTGCTGCGCGAACCGGCCGGCCACATCCGGTACGCCGGAATGGCCGGTGAGCGCGCCGGCAGCGGTCGTCCGCAAGGTCTGCGCGGACGACTCGCGGTGTACTGGTCGGGGAAGGGTGCCGTGTCCGGATTCGGTGAAGCTGCGCTGGACCGAGCGCTTGCGGATCCGGACTGGGTCGGAGAGCAGCTGGAACGACTGCGGACGTCGGGGCCCAGACGGGCGAAGGAATGGGCTCACGACGCCGTGCTGAGGCTCAACCTCGAGGCGTCCTGGGCGGTGTGCGCCGACAAGGACGATGCGCTGTATCTCGAGTCACGTGTCGTCGCCCAACTACGATCGCACAACCTTTGGAACAGGTAGAGCGCCTCCGTCACGCGAGCATTCCGCCGAGGTCACGGCGGCACCTTTAGATGGAGGATCCGACCCGGTGGACAGACCTACGCTGACGCGGAGGGCGACAGGGAGCCGACGGCGACATCGGCGCACTCGTCATCCTGTGCGAGCGTCCCACCGGCGATCGCGATCGCACCGACGACGACATCGCCGCGCCGGATCAGTCGAGCGGCCCTGCCGGCCACGATGGGTGTTCCCGCGACGTCAACTATCTGCGCGAACACCGCCGGGTATGCCTGCTGGAGGCCGATCAGGTCACTGTCGTCGCGACGAAACAGCGCAACGCTGGATGCTTTCGCCGGGGCGACACGGGCCGACATGGGAGACGCGCCGTCCATGCGGTCCAGAACTTGTAGGTGCCCGCCGCTGTCGACGATTGCGATCGTGACCGTCGCGCCGACGGCCGCAGCGTGCTCGCGCACGCGATCGCTGACGGCCCGAGCTTCGTCCAAAGTGAGCAACATCGTTCCTACTTCCATTCTCTTGGGTCGACCAATCTTGGTCTCACCAAGAGTATCTCCACTTCGTGGGATGATCCAAGGGATTGGCTTAAACTCCGTGCGTGGAGATGAAAGAAGCACCGGCCCGTCTGCGCCGCAAACCCAGCTGGCTGATCAACAGGGCTTCCGCTCGGGCGCATCGACTCATCAAGGAAACGATGGACGCTGCCGGTGGGCACGCCTACCACTTCGCGATCCTCGCCGCGCTGGACGAGTTCGGCCCGGACAGCCAGGTCCAGATCGGCCAACGATGCGGAATCGACCAGAGTGACATGCACACGATGCTCAATGAGCTGGCAGAACAAGGCCACGTCGCGCGCACCCCAGACCCCGCCGACCGCCGCCGCAACCTGATCACCCTGACCCCCGCCGGGCGACGACGGCTCGAAGACCTGGATACAAAAGTCACCGCAGTTCAAGACGACATCTTGGACGCCCTGTCGGCCACCGAGCGCGACACCCTCACCGCCCTACTCACCCGCACCCTCGGCTAGCCCTCGCCTCCACTCGGGAGCGCGGACGCAGGAGGTGCGTGGGATCACCCCGCACCCGGCCGCGGCGCCGAGTCACCACGAGCCGCGACGAAGGAGCGGCGGACCGGGGCGGGCGGGAGCACGGATGCAGGAGGTGCGTGGGGGAATTACCTGATGCGCATCCCGGAGATTGCGCGCGAGATGACCAACCGCTGGATTTCTGAGGTGCCTTCGAAGATGGTGTAGATCTTGGCGTCTCGGTGCATGCGTTCGACCGGGTACTCGCGGGTGTAGCCGTTGCCGCCGAGGATTTGGATGGCTTCTTCGGTGACCTTGACGGCGACCTCGCCGGCCTTGAGTTTCGCCATCGAGCCTTCGCCGTTGCGGTAGTCGGGGGTCTCGCCGCGCATCAGGGCGGCCGACATGTTGGCGGCCCGCCAGACCAGCAGGCGCGCGGCGTCGATCTCCAGTGCCATGTCGGCGAGTTTGAAGGCGATCCCCTGGTTGTCGATGATCGGGCGGCCGAACTGCTCGCGGCCCTTGGCGTAGTCCAACGCGACCTCGTACGCCGCTCGCGCGATCCCGATCGCCTGGGCGCCGACCAGGTGCCGGGTCATCTCGAAGGTCGCCATCGAGGCATTGCGCGCGCGGTTGCCGTCCTTCGGTGCACGGGCGGCAGCGAGTCGGGCGTCCAGTTTCTCCTTGCCGCCAAGGACATTCGCCGCCGGAATCCGGACGTTGTCGAAGAAGACGTCCGCCGTGTGCGAAGCCCGCAGACCGTGCTTCCGCAGCTTGGTCCCCTGCTCGAGTCCGGTCACCTCGGTACGCGGTACGACGAAAGCCGCCTGCCCCTTGGTCCCCAGCGAAGGATCGACCGTGGCGACGACGACGTGGATGTCGGCGATGCCGCCGTTCGTGGCCCACGCCTTCTGGCCGTTGATCACCCACTCGTCGGTCTTCTCGTCGTACGTCGCCCGCGTGCGGATCGCCGAGACGTCGGAGCCGGCGCCCGGCTCGGAGGAGCAGAAGGCGGCCACCACCACGTCGTCCGGCGTGCCGTAGCAGCGGGGAAGCCACTGGCTCCACTGCTCGGGAGTGCCGTTGGAGAAGATCGCCGAGCTGGCCAGACCGGTGCCCATCAGGGACATGCCGATGCCGGCGTCGCCCCAGAACAGCTCCTCGTGGACGAGCGGCATCAGCAGGCCGGACGGGTCGATGAAGAGGTTGACGTTGGCGTCGAGCCCGTACAGGCCGATCTTCGCGGCTTCCTGGATCACCGGCCAGGGCGTGCTCTCGCGCTCGTCCCACTCCGACGCGGCCGGGCGGATCACCGAGGCGGCGAAGTCGTGCGCCCAGGCCTGGATCTCCTTCTGCTCGTCGTTCAGGGCGAGGGAGAAGGTGCTCCAGCCCGGCTTGGACCGCTCGGCGGCGAGCTCGCCGGCCAGGGCCATCACATCGGCCGACAGTGCGGGAGACTCGGTCATGCGCTTTCCTCCGACAGCTTGCAGGGGTGGTCGAACGAGCAGTACGGGCAGTGATGTTACCCACGAGTGTAACTATCGTTTGCACCGAGGGGTACCGCTGTGACTAAGATCGGTGCATGAGCTCCGCGCTGCTGGCGATCGGGCGCCGCCGGACCACGGCGGAGCGTCGGCGCGACCGCGAGCGCGAGATCATCCAGGCCACCCGCGAGCTGTTCGACGAGCGCGGCACCATCGACGCGCAGATCGACGACATCGCCAAGCGGGTCGGCATCAACAAGGCGCTGATCTACCGGCACTTCGCCGGCAAGGAGGAGCTTTTCGCGCTCACCCTGGTCGACTATCTCGGCGAGCTCGACAAACGGCTCATCGAGGTCGATGCTCCGAGGCGCGCGCCGCTCAACCGTTTGCGTGCCCTCAGCGAGGTGTTCGTCGACTACTGCCTGGAGTATCCGGCCTTCGCCGACTGCGCGATGAGCCTGCTCCGGCGGACCGGTGAGGAACTGTTCGGCGAGATCACCGAGCCGGTGATGACGAAACTCGGTACTGCGATGGCAAGTGCCCTGGATCGCATCTCGGTCATCCTGAAAGCTGGGCAACGGGTTGGCGCCTTCGCCGCGGCGGACACCGACTACCTGGCCAACCATCTCTACACGCAGACGCTCGGCGCGATGCACATGGCGCGGATGGGTCTGATCGTGTCGCGCGAGACCCCCGACGCGGGCGTCGTGCACCCGGTCGTGCACCAGGCAAACATCGAAACAGTCCGTACGACGGCGATCACCGCCACCCTCGCCACCGCCGTCGGCCTCGACGCCTTGACCGCAAAGGCACCGCCCGCGAAGTCGTCGGTCGCGAAGACAGCCATCTCCAAAGCCTCCGCCGCGAAGCCCTCCCCCGCCGAAGCACCCCCGACCAGGGCTGAAGCGGCATCGAAGACTTCCGCCCGTTCGACCAGCACCCGGCGCTCCACTTCACGCAAAGCAGGAGAGAAACCGTGACCGAGACCCGCAAGGTGGCCGTTGTCGCCGGCAACCGGATTCCGTTCGCCCGGCAGGACAAGACCTACCGGCACGCCTCCAACTCCGACATGCTCACCGCCGCTCTCAACGGCCTGGTCGACCGGACCGGACTGGGCGGTCAGGAGCTCGGCGAGGTAGTCGCCGGCGCGGTGCTCAAGCACGCCCGCGACTGGAACATGGTCCGCGAGGTCGTCCTCGGCTCCAAGCTCGCGCCCACCACCCCGGCCTACGATCTCCAGCAGGCCTGCGGCACCGGCCTCGAGGCGGCGATCCTGGTGGGCAACAAGATCGCGCTCGGCCAGATCGACGCCGGTATCGCCGGTGGTGTCGACACCGCGAGCGACGCGCCGATCGCCGTCAACGACCAACTCCGCAACATCCTGCTCGACCTGAACCGCGCGAAGTCGTTCCAGGACCGGCTCAAGGTGCTCGCCCGGGTCCGCCCGAAGGACGTCGTACCGGAGATTCCGCGCAATGCCGAGCCGCGCACCGGCAAGTCGATGGGTGATCACGCCGCCTTGACCGCACTCGAGTGGGGTATCACCCGCGAGGCGCAGGACGAGCTCGCCTATCGATCGCACATCAACCTCGCGGCGTCGTACGACCGCGGTTTCCAGCAGGACCTGATCACGCCGTACCTCGGGCTCGAGAAGGACCAGAACCTCCGGCCCGACACCACGCTGGAGAAGCTGGCGAAGCTCAAAACCGTTTACGGCAAGGGCGAAACCGCGACGATGACCGCGGGCAACTCCACTCCCCTGACCGACGGCGCGTCGGCGGTGCTGCTGTCCACCGACGAGTGGGCCGCCGAGCGAGGACTCACGCCGCTGGCCTACCTGACCCACTCCCAGACGGCCGCCGTCGACTACGTGAAGGGCGCCGAGGGGCTGCTGATGGCTCCCGCGTACGCCGTACCGCGGATGCTCGCGCGCGCCGGCCTGACCCTGCAGGACTTCGACTACTACGAGATCCACGAGGCGTTCGCGTCGCAGGTGCTGGCCACGTTGAAGGCCTGGGAGGACCCGATCTTCTGCAAGGAACGCCTCGGCCTGGACGCGCCGCTGGGCGAGATCGACCGCGACAAGCTCAACGTCAACGGCAGCTCACTGGCCGCCGGGCACCCGTTCGCCGCGACCGGCGGCCGGATCGTCGCCGCGCTGGCCAAGCAGTTGCACGAGAACGGCGGTGGGCGCGGACTGATCTCGATCTGCGCCGCCGGCGGTCAAGGCGTGGTCGCCATCCTGGAGGGGAACAACCGATGACCGATCGCTACCAGACCTTCACCCGTACGCCGCTCGGCAAGGCGCTGGTGAAGAACCTCGGCCTGCCGGACCCGACCCCACTCCCGCGCTGGACCGACGGCTCGGCCGTGATCGACGGCCCGGTCGTCTTCGGCGCCTCCGCGGAAACCGATACAGGCAAGGCGATCCAGGCCCTGCTGCGCGACATCGGGGCGTCCTTCAGTACGGCGGCCGAAGGCGTCGCGTCGAGCGAATTGCGCCCGAAGGCACTCGTGTTCGACGCGACCGGGATCTCCTCCACCGCCGAGCTCACGAGTCTGCAGCGGTTCTTCTCCCCCGTCATCCGGCAACTCGGTACGGCGGGGCGCGTGATCGTCGTCGGCCGCACACCCGAGCTCGCCACGAGCCCGGAGCAGCAGATCGCTCAGCGTGCGATCGAAGGCTTCACCCGGTCGCTGGGCAAGGAGGTGAAGCGCGGAGCCACGGTCAACCTGGTGTACGTCGCACCTGACGCCCACGACCAACTCGATTCGACCCTGCGTTTCTTCCTGTCGCCCAAGTCGGCGTACGTGAGCGGTCAGGTCGTCCGCGTCGGCACCGGTCCGCTCGTCGGCAACGACCCGAGCGCGCCACTGGCCGGCAAGGTCGCGCTGGTGACCGGGGCCGCCCGGGGCATCGGTGCCGCGATCGCCGAGACGCTGGCCCGCGACGGCGCGAAGGTGATCGGCGTCGACGTACCGCAGAACGCGAACGACCTCCGTCACGTGATGTCCGCGATCGGCGGCAGCGAACTGCTCCTCGACGTGACCGCGATCGACGCACCACAACGGATCGCCGCGCAGGCCCAGGAGCAGGGCGGCCTGGACATCGTCGTTCACAACGCGGGCATCACCCGCGACAAGCGGCTCGCGAACATGCGCACCGACGTGTGGGACGCCGTGCTCGACGTGAACCTCCGCGCACCCGAGCGGATCACCGACCACCTCGTCTCCTCCGGCGCACTGCACGACGGTGGTTCGGTCATCGGGGTCTCGTCGATCGCCGGGATCGCGGGCAACAACGGGCAGACCAACTACGCCACCTCCAAGGCCGGCGTGATCGGCCTGGTGCAGACCCTCGCGCCGCGGCTCGCCGAGCGGCAGATCCGGATCAACGCCGTCGCGCCCGGCTTCATCGAGACCGAGATGACCGCGAGGATCCCGTTCGCGATCCGCGAGGTCGGTCGCCGGCTGAACTCCCTGCAGCAAGGCGGTCTGCCGATCGATGTGGCCGAGACGATCGCGTGGTTCGCCGATCCGGCCTCGGCCGGCGTCACCGGCAACGTGGTCCGCGTCTGCGGCCAGAGTCTGCTCGGAGCCTGAGATGCCGACCCGCCGGTACGACGATTCGCCCGGATTCGGGTCGCTCTACGCCCGGACGGTGAAGGCGACGCTCCGCAAGGCGGAGTACGAGCCCGACACGGACGGCCTGGTACTCGAACTCCCGCGCACCCTGGTCGACCAGGACCACCTCACGGCGTACCGGGAGGTGACCGGGTTCAGCGCGGGTCCGGCCCTGCCGGTCACGTATCCGCATGTGCTCGCGTTCCCGCTGCACCTGGATCTCATGTCGGACCCGTCGTTCCCGTACAAGCCGATGGGGATCGTGCACCTGTCCAACACGATCACTCAGCTCAAGCCGATCCCGATGCACGCCGAACTGTCGATCCACGTGCACAGCAGCCCGGAACGCCCGCATCCCAAGGGGACCGTGTTCGACATCCTGAGCTCGGTCAGCGTCGAGGACGAGGTGGTGTGGACGGACTCGACCACCCTGCTCAGCCGATCCGCCGGTACGCCGTCCGCGCACACCGACCTGCTACCCGACCCCGAACTGGACGCCACCGCGTTCTGGGACCTTCGCGCGAACCTGGGCCGCCGGTACGCCGCGGCCTCGGGCGACCGCAATCCCATCCACCTGTGGAAGCTGTCCGCCCAGGCCTTCGGATTCCCCCGCCAGATCGCCCACGGCATGTGGGCCAAGGCCGCCGCCCTCGCCTCCATCCAACGCACCACCCCCCTCCCCGACGCCTTCACCGTCCGCGTCGACTTCCGCAAACCCCTCCTTCTCCCCGCCCACGTCCAGTTCGCCCACCACCTCACCGGCACCACCCGAAACTTCGCCCTCTACAACGAAGACCACACCACCACCCACCTGATCGGCCAACTACTCCCCCGCTGAGTTCAAAACGCTTGTTTGCGGCATCGGCTTCGGCGCGCTGGAATTCCTCGTCCTGGTGCGGATTTGGGTTCATGATGATGCCAAGGCTGTCCTCAACCGGAAGGACGGCCTGTCCGCTGGGGGCCCGCTGGAACCGGCTGTGCCTCCACGCGCGATCCGCCTGAAGAAGTGGAGCACCGTCATGGACACACCTAACCGCCCCGAGCCCAGCACCCCCGACGCCAACCTGGTCGATCCCATCGGCCCACCGGTCCTACAGGCGCTGCCGCGCTACCTGGTCCGGTCTCTCGCCCTGACCGGCGTCGCTGTCGCCGGCCCGGCCCTCCACGTCATCCTCCAGACCAGCACCGGAACTCCGACCACCAAGTGGCTATGACAGTGCTGTGCCTGCAGATGCCTGCCGTGGTCGAGATCTGACGACTACAGTACGGCGGCATGGGTGACGGGGCGCGGATCGTAGGGCGGGACAGGGAGATCGAACAGCTGCAGGCCGCCTTGACCGCTGCCCGCAACGGCACCGCCAACGCCATCTTCTTGATCGGCGAGCCTGGGATCGGCAAGACCAGGCTCGCCACGGAGGCCATCAATCGAGCGGTCGAGGCGGGGATGGTCGCGGTTCGCGGCCGGGCAAGCACCATCGGACCGATCGTCCCTTACCGCCCGTTGATCGAGGCTGTCCAAGCCCTCTCCCGCGCCGGCAACCTGCCGGAGTTGAGTTCGCTCGGCACCTACGGCGGCGTTCTTGGTCGGCTGGTCCCGAGCCCATCCAACGCGACCGGCTCCACGGTCGGATCCTCAGTGGTTGTCGCCGAGGCATTGATTCGGCTGCTAACGGTCGTCGGAGACCGGCGAGGTTGCCTGTTCGTCCTCGACGATCTGCACGATGCCGACGCAGAGACCCTGGCAATCGTTGAATACATGCTCGACAATCTCGGCCCCGCGCCGGTCGTCCTGCTTCTGGCTTGCAGAGCAGAGGCGTGTGCTGCAATGGATCTGGCCGTCAATGCAGGTCAGCGGCGCACGGCGACCGTCCTCGAACCAGAAGCGTTGACGCGGGAGCAGATTCACCTGCTCGCGTCACATCGGCTGGACGTCCATCCCGACGACGTCCCCGCCTGGCTGCTCGACCGGCTGAGTGCCGACAGCGCCGGCAATCCGTTCGTGGTCGAGGAACTGGTCTTCGCACTCGGTCGCCAGAGCCTTGAGGAACCCGCCAGCCTCGCGGTACCGGTCAATGTCGCTCGTAGTGTCGCCCGCCGCGCCGATCGGCTGGGACGGAACGGGCGGAACATCCTGACTACCGCCGCGGTAATTGGTCACCGGTTCGCATTGCCGCTACTACGTCAGGCGGCCGGCGCAACCGACGACGAGATCCTGGAAATAGTGGAAGCCGGCGTCGCCTCTCAGCTCGTGCGTCCTGACGGCCCGACGGCGGACTGGTATGCGTTCCGGCACCCGTTGACGGCCGAGGCACTGATCAGCGAGCTCAGTCCTAGCGAACGTGCTGGGTCCTCCAGGCAAGTTGCTGATGCCATCGCGTCTCTCTATCCAGAACTTCCGGGGGAATGGTGCGCCCGCTCCGCCGAACTGCGCGAATACGCAGGCGAACCCACAACCGCCTCCCGCCTGTACGCCGAGGCGGGCCGCCGGGCGCTGGCTGCCGGAGCGGTCAAATCTGCCGTCACCTTGCTCGTCCGTGCCGATCTGGACCCGAACGGCGACCTCGAATACCGGGCCGATCTGCTCGGAGATCTCCTGCTCGCCGTGGCAGAGTCCGGCGATTTCAGCCGCATCCCCTCGCTCGAGAAGATGCTCGAGGAACTCACGGCGGCCGGTCTCTCACCCGCCCGCCGAGCCGTCCTGCACGCCAAGTTCGCGAACGCAGCGCACATCGCGGGTGACCAGGCTCGTGCTCTGGAGCAGATTGTGAGTGCTCGGGCGCTGCTTGGACCGAATCCGGCAGCGGCGGAGTCTGCTCAGGTCGACGTGATCAGTGCCTACATCGAGTTGGGTCGCCCGAATCCCGAGCGGCTACAGGTCGCTGCAGAGTTGGCCGGGCGCGCTGCGAAGGCAGGAGAGGACGCCAGCCTACCGATCGTCACCTGCGATGCCCTCCAACTGGTCGGCTACCTCACTCGTGACCGCGACGATGACCGAGCCAACCAGCTCTTCCAAGAAGCACGTGAAATTGCCATCCGCAACGAGTTGCCGATCTTCCGTGTCTATTCCGAGGTCTTCCTCTCCCGCTCCTTGTGCCTGCGGACGGGCCAGACCTCCGAACTGGAGGAGGCGCGTCAGAGTGCACTGCATATCGGAGCTCTGCCGCTGGCCTACGAGGCCGCTTATCTACTGGCACTCCAGCGGGTGCAACGCTGTGAATTTGCCGACGCCCGGCGGGAGCTCGACGAGAGTCTCACCACCGCGATCCGGCTACGGCTCGGCCGCACCGTGCCCTTTCTCCGCCTCGGCCAGGCCATCAGTGCCGCTCACCAGGGCAACCGTACTGAAATGGAAAAAGCTCTTGATCTACTGACCGTCGAAGATCAGTTGATAGCAGGCGTCCGGCCGTCGACCTTCGGACTCGCCCGCGCGGTCTGCTCGCTCCTCGAGGAGGACTCCGACCGGGCGAGCCAAGAACTCGCCCAGGCGATCGCGCTCGATCTCGAGAATCCCACCATGCTCGACTTCGGGAAGAACGGCCTGATCTTGTTGCTGGGGGTGCTCGAAGGGCTCAACGGATGGGAGCATTATTCGGCTGTTGCTGAGCGGAGTGCCAGTCGGACTCGGTGGAATACGCAGTTCACGCAGTTTGCGCATGCGGTGTTGCTGGGGCGGGACGGGGATGTCGAGGGGGCGTCCCGGGCGGCGGCGGCGGCGTTGGAGGCGGCGGAGATCTATCCGTTGGGGCGGCATTTGGCGTTGCGGTTGGTGATTCAGGCGGCGTACGACGATGGGTGGGGTGAGCCGGTGGTGTGGGCTCGGGAGGCTGAGGAGTACTTCCAGGCGAATCACATCGTGGCGGTGGCGAGCGCTTGTCGGGGGTTGTTGCGGAGTATGGGAGCGCCGGTGCGGCAGCGGCGTACGGGGGACGAGGCGGTGCCGCCGGATTTGCGGAAGCTCGGCGTGACCGTGCGGGAGTTGGAGGTCGGGCGGTTGCTGGCTCAGCGGATTCCGAACAAGGCGATTGCCAAGCGGTTGCACATTTCGCCGCGGACGGTGGAGAAGCACGTCGCGAATCTGTTGACCAAGACGGGTCAGCATGATCGCGACGCGTTCGCCTCCTTCGCTCAGGACAGTTTCAGCTGATCGAGACCTCTGCCGCGATGCGGTCCAACACCTCCTTGACGGGAGCCGCGGCGAGTTTGTCGCCGGAGCGTTCGCGGATGGCCAGGTGGTGGGCGGCGGCTTCGCGAGGGCCGAGGATGGCCAGGTAGGGGGCATGGCGGTTTTCGCGGATGCGGGCGCTGAGGCTGCCCTCGTCGGCGTACGCGAGCTCGGCGCGGATGCCCTGGGCGACGGCTTGGCGTAGTACGTCGGCCGCGGCCTTCTCCTCGGCGGAGGAGATGGGGAGGACGACGAGTTGGACGGGGGCCAGCCAGGAGGGGAAAGCGGGGCCGTGGACTTCGACCAGGTGGGCCACGGCTCGTTCGATGCTGCCGATGATGGACCGGTGCACCATCACCGGGCGGTGTTTGTTGCCGTCGGCACCGATGTAGTCGAGGTCGAACCGTTCCGGCTGGTGGAAGTCGATCTGGATGGTCGACAGCGACGACTCGCGGCCGGCCGAGTCCTCGATCTGGATGTCGATCTTCGGGCCGTAGAAGGCCGCGTCGCCAGGCGACTCCTCGTAGTCGATCCCTGCGTTGTCCAGTACGTCGCGCAGCAGCGCTGCCGAGCGTGCCCAGCTGTCGGCATCCCCGACGTACTTGCTGTCCGGGGAACCGAAGCGCGCATCCTCCGACGGCAACGACAGCAGGTACCGCGAGGCCTTGATCCCCATGTCGCGATAGGCCTGGTTGATCAGTTCGAGCGCCGCGCTCGCCTCCCCCGCCACCTGGTCCAGCCGGCAGAAGATGTGCCCGTCGTTCAGCTGGATCGCGCGCACCCGCGAGAGCCCACCCAGTACGCCGGACCGCTCGGACCGGTACATCCCGCCGATCTCCGACATTCGCAGCGGCAGTTCCCGGTAGCTGTGCGACCGGGATCGGTACATCAGCGCGTGATGCGGGCACAGGCTCGGCCGTAGTACGAGTTGCTCCTCGCCGATGTCCATCGGTGGGTACATGTCGTCGCTGTACTTCGCCCAGTGGCCCGAGATCTCGTAGAGCTCGCGCTTGCCGAGCACCGGTGAGTAGACCTGCTGATAGCCGGCTCTTCGTTCCACATCGGCGATGTAGCGCTCGAGCGACTGGCGGATGGCGGCACCGGCCGGGAGCCAGTAGGGCAGACCCGCGCCGATCAGCGGGTCGGAGTCGAACAGGCCGAGTTCGCGGCCCAGTTTGCGGTGGTCGTACATGATGTGAACTCCTCAAGAGATGAGGCGAGTGTCCACATGGCGAAGCCCCGGGGCACTCGCCCCGGGGCTTCGATGAGACAGACAGCTGTCAGCGCGCCGGGACGTTCCTCGGCGTCGTCGTCACCACTGCGCGCTTGATCATGTCTCCAACGCTAGCAGAGTTCGTCAACCCTGTTCTTCCTCCAGGTCCAGACCGACCGGCCGGATCAGGCCCTCCTGCGCGACCGAGGCGACCAGCACGCCGTCGGAGCTGAAGAGCCGGCCGGTGGCGAAGCCGCGCGCTCCGGAGGCAGACGGCGAGGCCTGGTCGTACAGCAGCCACTCGTCGGCCCGGAACGGCCGGTGGAACCAGAGCGCGTGATCCAGCGAGGCCGGCTGGATCCGCTTGTCGCCGATGATGATGCCGTGTGGCAACAAGCTTGCCCCGAGCAACGTCAGGTCACTCGCATACGCCAAAACGCAAGCATGCAAGGCCGAATCGCCCGGAAGCTTGCCTGCGGCACGAATCCAGAACTGCCGCCCGCTGAGCGCTGCCAGCCGTACGTCGAGCGCGGCCCACTCCTTGTTCCAGTCCTCGGCCTTGCGGCCGGACGCCTGCTCGAAGACCGAGGCCAGCGTCGGCGCCTCCTCCGGCGGAACGAGGTCGGTCGGCATCGGATCGGAGTGGTCCAGCCCGGGCTCGGGACGCTGGTACGACGCCGACATGTAGAAGATCGTCCTGTCGCGCTGCGAAGCGACCACCCGGCGGCTGCTGAACGACTTGCCGTCCCTGATCCGCTCGACCTGGTACTCGATCGGTACTGCGGTGTCGCCCGGCCGCAGGAAGTAGCCGTGCAGCGAGTGCACGACCCGCTCGGGCTCGATCGTGTCGCTGGCCGCCACCAGCGCCTGGCCGAGCACCTGTCCGCCGAAGACCCGCTGGGCCGACGTCTGCGGCTGCCGGCCCCGGTAGACATCGGCATCGAGCTTCTCCAGGTCGAGCAGCTCGACCAGATCCTCCAACGACTCAGGCATGCCACATCCTTACAGACGATCGGCCGGACTCCCTCAGGGAGCCCGGCCGACCTGCGTCACGAGTACTCAGTTGCCGTCGTCGCGGTTCAGTTCGGCCAGAAACTGCTCGACCTCGGCGCCCAGCTCCTCGGCGGAGGGGGTCGCGCCGGCCAGGAGACTGCCGCGGCTGATGGAGCCGGCGGCGGCGTCGTACTGGGTTTCCAGCGCGTTGACCACAGCGGCTGCCTCCTCGGAGGCTTCCACCTGCTCGTCGACCATCCGGCCGGTGACAGCCGCCTCGTCGAGAAGGGCCTTGCTGGGAAGCAGCAGGCCGGTCGCGGCCGAGACGGCGTGGACCAGGGCCAGGGCCGCACCCGGGAAGCGGTTCTCCGCAAGGTAGTGCGGCACGTGCACCGCGAAGCCCATGGCGTCCTTGCCGGCTTCGCCGAGCCGGACCTGCAGCATGGTCGCCGCGCTCGCCGGGAGGCGCATCTCGCCGTCCCAGATGTTCGAACGCGTCACCAACTCCGGCCGGGTCGCGTGCGAGGTCAGGCCGAGCGGCCGGGTGTGCGGCACACCCATCGGGATGCCGTGCACGCCGACGGTCAGCGTCACGTTGTATCGCTCGATCAGCTGCCGCACGGCGCCGGCGAACCGGTTCCAGTGGTTGTCGGGCTCGACACCCTCCAGCAAGAGGAACTCGACCCCGGCGTCGTCCGTCATCAGGTGCAGCGACAGCTGCGGCGGGGTGTAGTCGATGAAGCGGTCCTCGGCGAACGTCACCTCGGGGCGACGCGCGCGGTAGTCGTGCAGCAGATCGACGTCGAACCGCGCCAGCAGGCGGTTGTCCAGTACTTCGAGCAGGTGGTCGGCGGTGACCCGCCCTGCCTGCCCGGCATCCATGAATCCGTCCAGCGAGTGCACCAGCACCTTCGGCGAGGCCGCCGGGCCGGTCGCCACCGACTCGTCGACGATCTCGTAGAGGTCGTCCGGTCGCAGCATCGTCGTCTCCTTCTCGTGGCCAACGGGCGGGTCGGATGTCTCTATCCTGCCCTGTCAGGGTCCAACGTCCGAGCCGCGGGCAGGAATTCCGGCCGCCGGAAAGTTTTCCGGCGGTTGCGGAAACCCTTTCCGGCGCGGGTCCGACGCGGGCAGGACGAGCGCTTTCGGAAAGCGCTTGCTAGGGTGCTCCTGTGCGCACCGAACCAGACCCCGCCCTGCCCACCGCCCAGCCCGGCCCGCCCACCGGCCGGCCCGCCGCCGCGCCGACCACCGCGACCACCGCGGCCACCGCCGGCGAGTCGACCGCTGCCCGGCCCGCTGTGATGCTCGCGATGAACGAGTCGAGCCGGGTCCGGGTGCTGGTTCCGCAGGTCCGGGCCCGGCTCGAGCGCGTCGCCGACGTTCTGCCGGTCGGTCCGGGCGCCGCCTTCCTCGCCGATCCCGCGATCCGGGACGCTCTGGCCGAGACCGAGGTGCTGCTGACCGGCTGGGGCTGCCCGGCGATCACGCCCGAGGTGCTCGCGGCCGCGCCCAAGCTGCAGGCGATCATCCATGCGGCCGGGTCGGTGAAGAGCTTCGTCGACCCGGCCGTCTTCGACCGCGGCATCCAGGTGACCTCGGCCGTCGTGGCCAACGCCCTGCCGGTCGCGGAATTCACCGTCGCCACCATCGTCCTGAGCGGCAAGCGGGCGTTCCGGCTCAGCGCGGAGTACAAGAACTCCCGGCGCAAGCCGGACCCGAGCTTCGTGCCCGGCAACTACGGCAGCACGGTCGGCCTGCTCGGCGCCTCCCGGATCGGCCGGATGGTCGCCGACCGCCTACGCGCGTTCGACCTCGAAGTACTGATCAGTGACCCGTATCTGACCGCCGCCGAGGCCGCTGATTTCGGCGCCGAACTGGTTGATCTGGACGCTCTGTTCAGCCGCAGCGACATCCTGAGCGTGCACGCCCCGCTGCTGCCCGAGACCGTCGGGATGGTCGACGCTCGGCTGCTCGGGCTGCTGAGGGACGGCTCGGTACTGATCAACACCTCACGCGGCCGAATCATCGACGCCGCGGCGCTGGAGAAGGAGTGCCGATCCGGTCGTCTCGATGGCGTTCTCGACGTCACCGACCCGGAGCCGCTGCCGCCGGACTCGCCTTTGCTCGACCTGCCGAACGTGTTCCTGACGCCGCACCTGGCCGGTGCCGTCGGCAACGAGGTCGCCCGGCTCGGCGAATTGGCGGTAGGTGAGGTGGAACGCTTCGCGGCCGGCGTGCCTCTTCACCACACGATCACCGCCGCCGACCTCGGGAGGATCGCATGACCCGCCTCGTGCTCCCCGCCACCGACCGCGTTCTGTCCCGCCAGACCGGCTGGGTCCGGGCCCACTGGGAGGCACTCGCGGATCACCTGCTCGACTCACTGGTCCCCTACACCTCTCCCGGCGCCGCCCGCCTCGTCATCCCCGGCCGGCCCAGTCGCTCGGGAACGGATTCCGACGAACTGGAGGGTTTCGCGCGCTCGTTCATGCTCGCCGCGTTCCGGATCGCCGGGGTCCGCGGCAAAGGGTGCGAGAAGCTGATCGAGCGGTATGCCCGGGGTGTCGCCAACGGGGCGAATCCCGACCATCCGGAGGCGTGGCTGCGCCTCACCCCGCGCTCCCAGCAGATGGTCGAGGCGGCGGCGATCGCGGTCGCGCTGCACGAGTCCCGCGAGTGGATCTGGGATCGGCTCGACACCCGCGCGCAGGAGCACGTGGCCGAGTGGCTCGGTGGCTTCATCGGGTCGACCACGCACGACAACAACTGGCGGCTGTTCCAGGTCGTCAGCGAGCAGTTCCTCGCCTCGGTGGGCGCGCCGTACTCGAAGGAGGACATCGAGGGCGGCCTGGACCGGATCGAGGACTGGTACGTCGGCGACGGCTGGTACTCCGACGGCGACGGGCAGAACTTCGACAACTACATCGGCTGGGCGATGCACCTCTACCCGGGGCTGTGGACCCGGATGGCGGCGGCGACCCCCGGCACGGAGTACGACGATCGGCTCAAGGTCTACCGCGATCGGCTCCAGCTGTTCCTCGACGACGCGGTGCATCTGGTCGGCAACGACGGCGCGCCGATCTACCAAGGCCGGTCGCTGACCTATCGGATGGCCGCGGCAACGCCGTACTGGATGGGGCAACTCCTCGACGCGTCGCCACTGAGCCCGGGTCAGACGCGACGGCTGTGCTCCGGGATCGCACGGCACTTCGTGCAGCACGGGGTGCCTGACGAGCGCGGGCTGCTCACGCTCGGCTGGTACGACACGTTCCTGCCGACGACACAGTCGTACTCCGGCCCGGGCTCGCCGTACTGGGCAAGCAAGGGTTTCATCGGGCTACTGCTGCCGCCGGAGCATCCGGTGTGGAGCGATCCCGAGGAGAGCGTGCCGCTCGACGATGCGGACCAGGTGCGCTCCATGCCAGCGCCGGGCTGGCTGATCCACGCGAGCCGTCACGACCAGTTGGTGCGACTGGTCAACCACGGCGCCGACCACGCTCCCCCGGTCGAGCCTTCCGGCGTCGAGCCCGCGGGCGATCCGCACTACGACCGGCTGGCGTACGCGAACCACGCCGGGCCCGATCTCACCGATTCCTCAGCACGGGTCGACAACCAGATCGCATTGGTCGACCAGCAGGGCCGTACTTCGGTGCGCGGGCGGATCCGGCGGCTCTCCATCGGGGCGCGCTCGGCGGCTTCGTGGCACAAGGCGTGGCTGGGTGAGGACGGTCCGTGGGCGATCGAGACGGCGTCCGTCGTCCATGGCGGCTGGGAGATCCGCTGTTCGCTCGTCGAGGGGCCTGCGGGTGCGCTCGTTCGCAGCGGTGGTTACGCGGTCGCCAGCGACTCCTTGCCCTCGGCAACGGTCGGCGAAGGATGGGCGTCCGCGCGGAACGCCGACGGACTGATGTCGGCGGTGGTCGGCCTGCACGGGTACGCCGAGTCGGGGGTGCATCGTGATCTCGGTGCGAACCCGTTCGGCCCGCACTCGGCCACGCCGTACCTCACCGCGGTCCACGTCGGCGAGCCACTGGTGCTGGTGTACGCCGTCTTGCTGACCAGGGACGCGATCCCTCCGCAGGCGCTTGCGGACGGCATCGAACTGGTCGTGAGCGGTCACGAGATCACGATCACACTGCCCGGTTCAGGAACGGAGACGGTTCGGCTCGGGAACCGCTGAGGTCGTACCGTGGGAGTTATGACCGAAGCCACTACCACCGACACCCTTGCCGAAGCTGTCGCGGCCGAGCCGAGCACGGCGAACCAGGAGAAGTTGTGGAAGGCAACGTTCTCGCTGGAGCGCTGGTGGTTCGTCCAGCGCGGTGAGCCGGACAACCCGCAGCCGTTCGTCGGAGTGCACGCCGATCAGCCGTTCCTGATGGCTTTCACATCGGCGGAGCGGGCCCGGACCTTCGCGGTGGACAACGGTCTGGCCGGTCCGGACGACGAGGTGCTGGTGCTCGCGCTCACGCCGGCCGACGCCGTCGTCCAGGCTCCGGTCTGGCTGCAGCAGGGCATCGCCGCGATCACCTTCGACCACGGCATCGCGGGGTATTTCGCGCCGCTGGGCAACCTGCCGGCGATCCGCTCGCACGTCCAGAACGTCGCGTGACACGGCCTTAGGCGAGCCTCGCCAACGGTGAGTTTTCTCATGCCGGGCACTAGATTGGCCGCCATGAGCACGTACGCGAAACTCCTTCAAGAACAGATCCGCAACGAATTCACGGCGTCCCAGCAGTACACGGCCGTCGCGGTCTGGTACGACGACCAGGACCTGCCGCAACTCGCGGGGCACTTCTACAAGCAGTCGCTGGAGGAGCGCAACCACGCGATGATGATGGTCCAGTACCTGCTGGACATGGACATCCGCCCGCAGATCCCGGGCGTCGGCGACGTGGTGAACGACTTCAAGTCCGCGCTCGAGCCGCTCGAACTCGCGCTGCAGCAGGAGATCACGGTCACCAAGCAGATCGAGACGCTGGCCCGGACCGCCCGCGACGACGGCGACTACGTCGGCGAGCAGTTCATGCAGTGGTTCCTGAAGGAGCAGGTCGAGGAGGTCTCCGCGATGACCACGTTGGTCAACGTCGCGAAGCGGGCCGGTGACAATCTGTTCCACCTCGAGGACTTCCTGGCCCGCGAGGTCTCCAGCGCCAACACCACCGACCCGACCGCCCCAGCCGCCGCCGGCGGAACGGTCTGACCGAGTCCCACCGTGCTCAGGACCGCCGCGTGATCGCGCACGCGGCTGTCCCGGGGACTACCAGGAGCCGCCGCCTCCGCCACCGCCACCGCCGCCGGAGGAGCCGCCGCTGAAGCCGGAGGAACTGCCACCGCCCCCACCACTTCCGGCCGGGGCCGGCGGCGGGTCGAAGGTGCTGGCGACGGTCTGGCTGATGCTTCCGGCCGCGAAACCTGAGTTGTAGTACGAAGGACCGACGTACCAGTAGGGGTCGGGCGGGATCCGCCCGGCGGCGACCAGTTGCGCACAGACCCGCTGCCAGCGATCGGCGAGTTCGAAGGCGATCGCCCAGGGCAGGTACTTGCTGAAGATGTCCTCGCCCTCTTCGAACTTCAGCTGGTCCGCCTCCGCCGTCGCGAGATAGGTCCGGAATCCGATCAGCTGATCGGTGACCGCGCGACCGGCCGGGTTCCGCTGTCCCTGGCCGCGTTTGCCGATCCAGATGCCGATGGCAACGATCACCGCGAGCACCGGGATCGCGACGCTCAGGGCCCGGCCGAGCCCACCCGTCGCGGCACCGATCGCCGTACCGCCGATGCCCGCACCGAAGATCCAGGTGGCGAGGATGCCGAAACAGGCGACCCGGGCGCCGCCGCTGACAGCGGAACCACCGCCGGCCCGCGGCATCCGCAGGTACCACTGGCGTTGCTTGATCTGCTCACGCAGCGCCGCGATCATCGCGTCGTGGGCCTGCCGCATGGAGGTGTCGCCGACCGGCCGGCGTTCGAGGGTGATCTCGGCGCCCGGCTGCAGCGAGGGGAACAGTCCCTGGAGCAGCACCTGCTCGTGCGGCAGCGTGGCGACCGCCGGATTCAGCAGCACCGCCTTCTGCTCGTTGCCGGTGTTGTCGATCCGGATGCCGCCGCGGACCGCGAGATCGATCAGCGTCGCCGCGGTCTCGGTCGTGGTCGCCTTCGCGTCGATCAGCAGGCCACCCTCGGCGACCGGGATCCTCGGCGGCGAGAACGCAACCGGGATCTGGTCCTCCTCGAGGTCGTCCTTCACCGGCTGAGCGTTCATGCCGCTCGGCGGGAACGTGCCCGGCGGCATCCCGGCGAAGCGTTGGTCGCGGTTCCCCTTCTTCGTGTAGACAACGGCGGCCACGATCGCACCGACGGTGACTGCGCCGGATCCGATCACGCCGGGCAGCGTGAGTCCCAGGCGGTCGAGCCAACTCGGCGGGTCGACCACGATCGGGGTGTCGTTGCTGACGACGCCCGGCTTGATCCCGGCGACGATGGTCAACTGCTCGTGCCGGTCCAGGTTGGCTGCGCCGAAGACTGCGTTCCCGCCCACGACCGACTTCTGCGGGCAGTTCTCGGTGGACCCGGGTGGACCGACGAAGCAGTCGACCTGCTGGACTCCTTGTGGGACGTTCACGGTCACGGTGACGCTGCGGAGGACTGCTTCCCAGCCGGTGCCCGTCGCGTCCCAGTAGAGCTCGCTGTGGTCCTTGAAGTGCCGGAGCGCCCCGCGGACGTCGTACGAGATGACGTAGGTCGCCTCGGTACCGGAGATCGTTTCGTCGGCCGAGCCGATCTTGATCTGGATGCTCTGGTCGCGCTGCCCGTTCGACTTGGTGGTCTTCGTCGTGAACTCGTCGCTCGCGCCGCTCGGGCTGGTGACGGCAATGTTCGAGATCTCGTACTTCTGGTCCTTCGATTCGTCGCCGCGGTACTTCTCTCGGGTGATCAGGTTCCGGAAGATGCCGTGCCGGCCGGTGCTGCCGAAGTGGTAGGCGATCGTCTCGTCGACGTGCAGCACGCCGTCCGACTTCACCGTGTAGCCGATTTTCATGCTGGTCACGACGTCGCCGATGTCGGCCTGGCCGGCCGGCGCCGCCGCTGCCGGCGCGGCGCTCGCGAAGCCGGCCAGGACGAGACCGGCGAATGCCGCCGAGACGGCGGTGAAGAATCCCCTACGCATGCGGCGACAGTATCGAGGCGCGGGGTCTGAGCGGTGCACGACGGGCGGTTCAGTCTTCCGGCGTCGGCGAGGCTGCCTGGATCGCGGCTTCGACGAGGTCCGCGGCGGTGGTGGCACGAGTGCGGCGGTTGCGGTCGTAGTACTGCGTGGTGGCGATGCTCGCGTGGCCGACGTCGGCCTGGATGTGCTGGATGCGGGCTTCCTGCTCGAGAGCGATCGTGACGTAGGCGTGGCGGAGGGCGTGCGGGTGGATGCGGTCGGCTACGTCTGCCAGCGCAGGGCCTGCCTGTACTGCGATTCGCCGCAGCAGCGCGTTCATGTCGAAGCGGGAGCACCGGCCGCCGTCGCGGGTTGCGATGAGCGGGGTGACGGCTGCGTTCGTACGGCCTCGTACTGCGGGTGCTGTGGCTTCGGCTGTGCGGTCACGCTCGGCTAGGTAGGTCTCTAGCGCTGCGGAGGCCAGTTCGGTGAGGTAGACCTCGCGGTGGACACCGCCCTTGCCGAGGACGCGCAGCATGGGTTCACCGCCGGAGACCATGAGGTTGTCGCGGTCCAGGCCGACCAACTCGGAGACGCGGAGGCCGAGGGTCAGCAGAGCGACGACGGCTACCGCGCGGGCGGCGTACAGGTTGCGGTGACGAGTGCGGTTGGGCAGGTGCGCCGCTGCGTCGAGCAGGGCTTTGAGTTGCGTTGCGGTGAGGCGGATGGTGGGCGACGCGTCTCGGGCGCTGCGGTTGAGGCCCAGTCGGGAGCGGTTGAGTGCGGCGGGGTTTGCTGGGACTGCGCCAACTTCTGTGAGGTAGGCGTAGAACGCGGAGAGGGTGGACAGCATCCGCTGTCTGGTGCGCTTGCTGGCGCCTGCTGCGTCGAGGGTGTGAAGCCAGGCCTTCACGTGGGCTCCGGTGGCTTCGCGCGGGTCCATTGCGCGCCCTGCACACCACCTGAACCACGCCAGGTCATACAACAGCCCACTTTGAGCAGCAGGAGGCTTCGCTCGTACTACGCCCGCCGCCGCGCCGCCGGCCAGGCTGGTTGCCGCGTCTGACGGCTGCGTTGGGCTCCAGACCGCCCACTCCTGCGGTATGCCCAGGGCGTAGGCGTAGGTCTGCCGGGTCCCCTGGTTCGCGTACTGGGTCAGCCACTCCATCACGAGCCGCTGAAACGCCGCTGCGTCGTCAACACCGGGCCAACTCCCGTCGCCGGCCAGCGTCACCTGATCCCCCGCGCCAGGTGTAGGCACCCCGTCACCTGTGCCGGGGTCAGGCTCCCCGTCACTCGCACCCGGCGCAGGCATCTCGTCACCCGCACCCGCACCCGCACCCGCAGCAGGCACCTCGTCACCTGTGCCGGGCGCAGACACCGACTCCCACACAACCAGCACGTCGCTTATCGGCTCACTGTCTGGGCGGTCGTTCATCGGGTCAGTTTCACTGCTGGTTCGGCTGTTTCAGGGCGGCGCGCCGTCGCGCCCACGAAACGCTGGTTTCGTGGGGTTTTGGTTTGGTTTTGGAAACGCCGGATCGGTTTCGCGGTTTTGCAACCGCTAACTTCTAGGCTGCGCGGTATGGAGATCGGGCGGGAAGACGCGGGGAGATGTGGGTACAGCAAGTGCCGGGCCGAGTTGCCGGCGCCGGGGCTGCAAGGTGGGCGGCCGCGGAGCTTCTGCCGGGACACGCGGTGGGAGGGCGGACGGACTTGTTCGCAGATGGCCCGGGCTGAGCGGGAGGCGCTGGGAGCACTCGGGCTGGATGCCGGCAGCAGCGCCTTCCGGCTGGATGCCGAGCGACTGCGTGACCACCTGGACGCCGTACGCGGGCCGGTGGATGCTCTGACCGCCGCGCTGGCGTCGGTGACGGCTCGGCTGGATGAGGTGGAGGCGGCTGCGGTTGCCGCCGTGGAGACGGCGCACGGCCAGGTGGCCGAGGCTGAGCGCAGCCGAGTCGCCGCCGAGGAGGCGCGGGAGCAGGCGGAAAGCCGAGCTCGGCAAAGTGCGACCAGCGCGGAGAGAGCCGCGAAGGAACGTGCTGAGGCTGTTGAACGCGCCAACGCCGCAGCTCGGCAGGCGCTGCAAGCGACCGAGGCTCTGGGCGCCGCGCGGCAGGAGGCCGACCAGGCGGTCGCTGCACAACGCGCCGCGGAGGTTCTTGCCGGGCGGCTCGAGGAACGGGTCGCGAGCGCGGAGCGGGAAGCGCGCGACACCGCAGTACTGGCTGAGCGGGCGGCGGCGGAACGGGATGCCGCTCACGAAGAGCGCGAGGTACTACGCGCTGAGTTGGTCTCGGAACGCGATCGTGCTCGGGCGGCCGAGACAGCCCAGGCACACGAGGTCGCAGCGCGTCTCGCACTCACCGACAAACTCGCTACCGCCGAACAAGCCCAGCTGGCCGCAGCAACCGCTCTCCGTGAAGCCGCCCACGAACAGACCCGCTCGGAACAGGGGACTCGCGAACTACAAGCCGAACACACAGCCGAGCTCACCCGTCTTCGCGCCAAGCACACCGCAGAACTCACCGATCTGCACGCCGAAGTCACTCGACTGACCACCGAACTCGACCAACTCAAAGCCTCCCAACACACGCCACACCGTCTCCACCCGGACGACCTCCAAGCAGTCCTCACCGCCGTCGCCACTCACACGTCCCCGGTCCACCCCTAGGCGCTTCCTTCCTCAGCCCACACCACGCCCGCCCCACCTGTCAGCCCTGATCCGGCGGAACCGTCTCTCGCTCAGACGTCTGCAGGGGTTGTGCTGGGTGGGCGGTAGGGGGAATGGTGGCTTAACTAGGAGGAACGTCATGGCAGACAAGGCGAATACTTCCCAGGGCGCCGGAGCCGCTCCCAGTGCGGACAGCCCGGCCGCCGTTCGTAACGTGGTCCTGGTCGGCCCGTCGGGTGCCGGCAAGACCACCCTCGTCGAGGCGTTGCTGGTCGCCTCCGGGGTGTTGTCCAGACCGGGATCCGTGCTCGACGGGACGACCGTCTGCGACAGCGACGACGCGGAGATCCGGCAACAGCGGTCGGTCGGCCTGGCACTCGCCTCGCTCCCGCACGCCGGGATGAAGCTGAACCTGATCGACACCCCGGGGTACGCCGATTTCGTCGGTGAGCTCCGGGCCGGATTGAGAGCGGCGGATTGCGCTCTCTTCGTGATCCCGGCGAACGAGTCCGTGGACGAACCGACCAAGGCACTCTGGCAGGAATGCGACCAGGTCGGGATGCCCCGCGCCGTGGTGATCACCAAACTCGACCATGCCCGGGCGAACTACCAGAACGCGCTCTCTGCTGCTCAGAACACCTTCGGGGACAAGGTTCTGCCGCTCTACCTGCCCACCGGTGACGGGCTGGTCGGGTTGCTGTCGCAGACCCAGTACCAGTACGACGGCGGCAAGCGGACCACGCGGGATCCCGACCCGGAGTACGCGGACCAGATCGAGGAACAGCGTGGCACCCTGATCGAAGGGATCATCGAGGAGTCCGAGGACGAGTCGCTGATGGACCGGTATCTCGGCGGCGAGGAGATCGACCAGGACGTCCTCATCGAAGATCTCGAGAGAGCGGTTGCTCGCGGATCCTTCTTCCCCGTCATCCCGGTGTGCAGCGGCACAGGCGTCGGAACGCTCGAGCTGCTCGAGGTCGCGACGAGTGGGTTCCCTTCACCGACCGAGCACCCGGTGGCCGAGGTGTTCTCGCCGCACGGCGTACCGAAGAAGAAGCTGCCCTGTGACCCGGACGGGCCGCTGCTCGCCGAGGTGGTGAAGACGACGTCGGACCCGTACGTCGGCAGGGTCAGCCTGGTCCGGGTCTTCTCCGGCACCATCAGGCCCGACACGACGGTTCACGTGTCGGGCCATTTCACGTCCTTCTTCGGCGAGGGCAACACCCATGTCGATCACGACGAGGACGAACGCATCGGCACGCTCTCCTTCCCGCTGGGCAAACAGCAGCGTCCTGCTTCGACGGTGGTCGCGGGTGATCTGTGCGCGATCGGCCGGCTGACGCGGGCAGAAACCGGTGACACGCTCTCCGACAAGGCCGAGCCGCTACTGCTCAAACCGTGGAACATGCCCGAGCCGTTGCTGCCGATCGCCGTACAGGCGCATGCGAAGACCGACGAAGACAAGTTGTCCGTCGGGCTGCAGCGGCTCGCCGCCGAGGATCCGACGCTGCGGATCGAGCAGAACCCGGAGACGCACCAGATCGTGCTCTGGTGCATGGGCGAGGCGCACTCGGACGTCGTACTGGATGCCCTGGCCAACCGGTACGGCGTGACCGTCGACACCGTGGAGCTTCGGGTGCCGTTGCGGGAGACGTTCGGCGGCAAGGCGAAGGGGCACGGGCGGCACGTGAAGCAGTCGGGCGGGCATGGTCAGTACGCCGTCTGCGACATCGAGGTGGAGCCGTTGCCGGACGGTGTCGAGTTCGAGTTCGTCGACAAGGTGGTCGGTGGGTCGGTGCCGCGGCAGTTCATCCCGAGTGTGGAGAAGGGCGTGCGGGCGCAGATGGAGCGCGGTGTCGGCGCCGGGTATCCGGTGGTCAACATCCGGGTCACGTTGCTCGACGGCAAGGCGCACAGCGTCGACTCGTCGGACATGGCGTTCCAGATGGCGGGTGGACTCGCGCTGCGCGACGCGGCGAACGCGACCAAGGTGAATCTGCTCGAGCCCGTCGATCTCGTCTCGGTGCTGGTGCCCGACGACCTGGTCGGCTCGGTGATGAGCGATCTGTCCGGACGACGCGGGCGGTTGCTGGGTACCGAGCGAGTCGGCGACAACCGCACCTTGGTCAAGGCCGAGGTGCCGCAGGTGGAGATCACCCGGTACGCCGTCGACCTGAGATCGCTCTCTCATGGCGCTGCGTCGTTCACGCGCTCCTTCGTCCGCTACGAAGCCATGCCTGATTCGGCAGCCGCGCGGGTCAAATCCTCCGCTTGATCCAATCGGTGCCGCGGGGCCGGCACGAACACCTACCGGCTGAGCGCGACTGGATCCGGTGCGGTGATCGTGCCGAGCTGGATGCGCGCGCCGTACTCGTCGCGAACGCCCCAGTGCTCGGCGAGCCGAGCGCCGTCGGTGCGGTAGATGTGGGCGGTGGTCATCGAGTAGCTGCCGCCCTCGGCACCCGGTCCGTGGACGGCGTCTCGCCCGACGCCGTGCGCCACGGCACGCAGTACGACCCGATCCTCGGTCGAGAACACGTCCTCGATGTCGTACCTGATCCGAAGGACCTGGGTGACGAAGGTGAGGATCTGCCGGTAGCCGGCCGGCCCGGGCGGCAAGGGGAAAGGCGAACCGTGGTCGACGAAGTCGTCGGTAACGAGGTCGTCCAGGCAGTCGAGGTCGCCGGAGTTGATGGCGTCGAAGACGCGCAGGGCCGCCGCCTGCGCCGGATTGAGGTTCATGACTGGACTCCTCGAAAGATTGGACTATGATTCCAGTGGAATTGGAATCTAGTGAATTGGAGGTCAGGTGGCAAGGGCCTACGACAGCTCCGCTCGCATCGAGGGCGCGCGGCGGACCAGGGCGTCGATCGTGGAGACCGCGCGGGACCTGCTGCTCCAGGGCGGATATCCGGGCATGACAGTGGCCTCGCTGGCAACTGCTGCCGGGGTCAGCCCGCAGACGGTCTACAACTCGGTCGGGAACAAGGCGGCGGTCGTCAAGGCGGTCTACGACCAGCTGATGGCCGGTGACGACGCCGCGGTCCCGATGAGTGAACGGCCGGAGTTTCACGCGATGTTCGAGGCCGGCGATCGGGTCGCCTTCGCCCAGGCGTACGCCGGCTGGGTGCGGGTCCTCGCCGGTCGCGCCGGGCCGTTGCTCGGTGCGCTGCTGGCGCATGGCACCGATGCCACTCTCCTCGAGTTCACGGCGACCATCGAGCACGAACGGTACGTCGGGACGACCCACGCGATCACCGGACTGCGTGACCGGATCGGCCTTCCGGAGCATCACGCGGACGAGGACAGCCTGCACCGGTTGGTCGACGCGGTATGGACCCTGAACTCCCCTGATTGCTACGACCGGCTGGTACGCCGCCGCGGGTGGTCCCCGGCCGAGTACGAGACCTGGCTCGCCCACCAGTTGATCGCCCTGCTGAGCTGACCCAGCAGCTTTGCCACTGGCTCCCCCGCGGGCTCTAGGGTGACGGGATGAGTGAGAACTGTCTTTTCTGTGGCATCGTCGCGGGGTCCATTCCTTCTCAGCAGGTGGCGGAGAACGAGCGGGCGATCGCGTTCATGGACATCAATCCGGCGACTCGCGGGCATCTGCTGGTCGTCCCGCGGGCGCATGCGAAGGACCTGCGGGAGAGCGCTCCCGAGGATCTCATCGCGGCAACTCTGCTGGCGCAATCGCTGGTGACAACCGTGATCGAGCGGCTCGACGCCGACGGCGCGAACCTGCTCAGCTGCATCGGCGCCGAGGCCTGGCAGAGCGTGTTCCACACTCACCTGCACGTCATCCCGCGGTACAAGGACGACCCGCTCCAGCTCCCCTGGCACCCGACCCCCGGTGACATGGACGCCATCGCAGCCACCGCCGCCGAACTCCGCTGATCCCGAAAGTCCAGCCGAGGCTGTAACGCCGTGGCCGGTCATGACACTCCAGGGGCATCAGGACTTCCCGAGCACCTGGAGTGGTCATGTCGAAGCTGGTACGGCGGTTGGTGCCGTTGCAGGTCGCGGCGTTCCTGCAGGGGGTCGGGTTCTGGGTTCCCGTCGAGAAGTTGTTCATGACCGGGATCGGGTTCGATGCGGCGACGATCGGTGTGATGGCGGCCGCGTACGCCGCGTTGGTGCCTGGCGTCGAAGTGATCTCCGGGATCCTGGCCGACCGCTGGTCGCGTCGCGGGGTTCTGGTCGTCGCCGGGGTCGCGATGTTCGCCAGTGTGCTGATCGGCGGACTCAGTCACAACGTGCTCACCTACATCGTCGCCGCGCTCGTGCTCGGCATCTACTTCGCGATGTACTCGGGCACCGTCGAAGCGATGGTCTACGACACCGTGCTCGAGGAGACCGGCGGCAGTACCGCCTACGAGCGGCAGATCGGCAGGATCCGGCTGATCGAGAGCATCGCCCTCGTGCTGAGCGCCCTGGCCGGCGGCTGGATCGCCGCCGGCGCGGGCGCCCGGCTCACCTATTTCCTCACCCTGCCGTTCGTCGTCGTCTCGCTGCTCGCCCTCGCTGCGTTCCGCGAGCCGCACCTCCATGAAACGAGTGAGCGCTCTCCGCTCCGGGAGCATCTCCACGTCACCTACGCCGCGATCACCCGCCGCGGCCGGCTCATCCCGATCGCCGCGGCATCCGTCATGGCGGCATTGTTGCTGCAGGCAATCTTCGAGTTCGGTCCGCTGTGGCTGATCGCGCTCTCTGCGTCGCCCGTGCTGTACGGACCGTTCTGGGCGGGCCTGGTCTCCACACTCGGGGTCGGCGGTCTGCTGGCCGGACGACTGCGGCTCGACAAACCACCGCACGTCGTCCTCGTCGTGATGGCGATGTTGCTGGCCTGCCTGACGATGACCACCAGCCACAACCTCGGCGCCCTCACAGCCGCCATGATCACGCTCACCCTGCTGCTCGTCATCGCGGGAATCCACCTCAGCCGCCTGCTGCACGACGCGGTCCCGTCGACGATCCGGACCGGTGTCGCCTCAGGGATCAGCGCGGTCTCCTGGATCTTCTTCCTGCCGTTCGCCCTCGGGTTCGGTGCCGTGAGCAACGAGTACGGCGTGTACACGGCCGGCTGGATGATCACGGCGGCGGCCGCTCTCGCCGGGGCCGGACTGATCTGGGTGGTCGCCCGCCCGGTCGCCGAGCCGGCCGAGCCTCTCGAAGCAACCGAGGCAACCGCCGCTAGCGAGGCCGAGCAACACGCGGTACTGCGAACCGCCGCGTGACTACTCTGGTGCGATGGAAGGGATTCCGCCGGACGACGTCCTGGTCGCCCGGCTGCGGAGCGGCGAAGAGAGCGCTTTCGCGTTGGTGCTCGACAGCTGGTCCGGTGGCATGCTGCGACTGGCCAGGTCGTTCGTCTCGACCGAGGAGTCCGCCGCCGAGGTGGTGCAGGAGACCTGGCTCGCGGTGATCGAGGGGATCGACCGGTTCGAGGGACGGTCGTCGCTCAAGACCTGGATCTACCGGATCCTGACCAACCAGGCCAAGCGGCGCGGGGTCCGCGAGCACAAGGTCGTCCCCCTGAGCAGCATCCAGACCGGCAGCAGCGCCGACGACAGCGGCCCGACGGTCGACCCGGCCAGATTCCGGCCGCCGGGCGATCCCTATCCAGGGCATTGGTGGGAGTTCCCGGCGAGCTGGCCGACACCCGAGCAAGGCCTGCTGGGAGGCGAGGCCCGGGTGCTGCTGAGCCAGGCTCTGGTGGAACTGCCTGAGCGCCAGCGGGCGGTGATCGTCCTGCGCGACGTCGAGGGCTACTCCTCGGACGAGGTCTGCGACCTGCTCGAGATCTCGCCGGGAAACCAGCGAGTCCTGCTGCACCGTGCTCGCGCTTTCCTGCGAGGCAAACTGGAGGAGTACTACGAGGAGGCGAAGCCGTGACCGATCTCGACTGTCAGCAGTTCGTCGAGCAGGTGACCGCGTTCCTGGAGGGCGGGCTCGACCCCGCCGAAGAGCAGCGATTCGTCGACCACCTCGCCCTGTGCGACGGCTGCGACCGCTACCTCGACCAGGTCCGGCAGACCGTGCACGCCCTCCGCGAGCTCCCCGCGGAAGCGCTCTCTCCGGAGAACCGGCAAGCCCTCCTCAACACCTTCCGCGCAAAGCACTAGCGCCGCGCGACCAGTTCGTAGACAGCCACAAGCTCACCGATCAACACTTCCCAGTCATACCTGCGTACGGCGTTTCGCCCGGCCGCGCGCAGTTTGTCCCGTTCGTCGGGCGACCCCAGAAGCCGCGAGGCACACCGAGCGAGTGCGGCGGCATCGCCCGGCTCGAACAACTCCCCCAGCCGGCCGCCGTCGAGCACCTGCCGGAAGGCGGCCAGATCGCTCGCCAGCACCGGGGCTCCGGACGCCATCGCCTCCAGCAGCACGATGCCGAAGCTCTCGCCGCCGAGATGCGGAGCGACGTACACGTCCGAGCCGGCGAACATGTCCGCCCGCGCGGCATCGTCGATGGCGCCGAGGAAGAGAACGTTCTCCCGGCAGAACTCGGGCAGCGATCGCCGCGCGTCATCGGCCTGTCCCGCACCGGCGACCAGGACACGCAGGCCCGGCCGCTTGGTCACCAAGTGCGGAACGGCCGCGAGCAGAACGCCCAGTCCCTTGCGCGGTTCGTCCATCCGGCCGAGGAAGCTGATCGTGCCGTCGGCGCCCTGCCACTGCGGTCGCGGCCGGCCGTTGAAGCGCGCCGTATAGAGACCGTTCGGGATCACCACGGCCTCGCCGCCGATGTGCTGGACCATCATCGAGCGCGCGTTCTCCGACACGGCGATCCGGGCGTCGATCTTCTCCAGCGCCGGCCGCAGCAATCCGGCCGCGGCGCTCATCGCACGGGATCGCACTTGCCAGGTGTGAAACGTTGCGACGAACGGCCCGTCGCCCGACCACAAGGCGATGATCGACGCGCTCGGCGTGGTCGGCTCGTGGACATGGACGACATCGAAGTCCCCCTCGGCAAGCCACGCCCGCACGCGAGCCGCAGTACGAGGGCCGAAGGTGACGCGAGCGACCGAGCCGTTGTACGGAACGCCGACGGCGTGGCCCGAGCTCACGACGTACGGCGGCGCCGGGTGCTCGTCGTCGACGGGTGCCAGCACGGAGACCTCGTGGCCCCGGGACAGCAGCGCCTCGGCGAGATCGCGAACGTGGTTCTGCACTCCCCCGGGGGTGCCCAGGGAGTACGGGCAGACCAGGCCGATCCTCATCAGTCCACGAAGATCCGTTGCATCATGTGCCAGTCCTGGGGGTGGGCGGCGATCCCCTCGGCGAAGGCGTCCGCGCAGCGCTGGGTCATCGCGGCCAGGCCACCGGCACGCTCGATGGGCTCGTGGAAGGTGATGACCAGCTCCGGGCCGTCGTAGTGCAGCGTGGCCGGGATCAGTGGCGCGCCCGTGCGAACACTCAGCGCCGCCGGACCGGCCGGCATCCGCGACCGCCGGCCGAAGAAGTCGACCGGCACGCCGCGCTCGGACAGATCCCGATCGGCCACCAGGCAGACGAAGCCACCGGCACGAAGGCGCTCGGCCAGTACGCCGAACACGTGCTCGTCGCTGCCGGTGAGCGGCAGGACCTCCATCCCGAGCTTTTTGCGATACGCGACGAACCGGTCGAACAGCGACTCCGGCCGCAGCCGCTCGGCCACGGTCGACACGGGCATCCCGGTCCGGCCCGCCCAGGCGCCCGCGTGGTCGTAGTTCGCGAGATGCGGAAGCGCGCAGATCACGCCGCGGCCGGCCGTGTGCGCGTCGCGGAGCACTTTCTCGTTCACGGTCCGGACCCGGCCGACGATCCGCTCGTCGTCCCATTCGGGCAGCCGAAACGCCTCCTGCCAATAACGCAGGTACGACCGCATTCCGGCCGCGGTCATCGCGTCCAGCTCAGCCGGCGTCGCGGCCGGGCGAACCACGGCGAGATTCGAGCGAAGCCGCTGAACCCCACGACCGTTCCGGCGTACGACGAAGTCGGCGACCCGGTGGAACAACCAGGTGACGACCGACTCCGGCAACCGGCGTACCAGGGCCCAGGCGAGCGCGAACGCCAGGTCGACCGCGCGCTGGCGCAAGCGTTCCACGGCTCAGGAAGTGGCCGGCCGCTGGTTGTCCCCCGGCTGCCCCTCGCCCGGCGTCGTGGGCCCGGCGGTGGGCGGAGTGCCGAGACCTGCGTTGGCCGGGTCGGACAGCACCTGCTTGCGGACGCTCAGCGTGCGCTGGACGACCGTGATCGTGCTGGCCACCGCGAGCACGCACAGAACGATCTCGAGCAGGATCGGCAGGTTGAGCACGTCCGAGAAGAACCCGATCACCAGCACCGACACCAGCCGGTCCGAGCGCTCGGCGAGTCCGCCGCTGGCGTGCAGCCCGAGGCTTTCGGCCTTGGCCCGCGCGTACGACGTGGTCGCGCCCATCACCAGCGCCCACAGGGTGACCGCGGCCATCCATCGCGAGTGGCCCGCGCTGCCGGCGTAGTACATGACGAGGCCGCCGAAGATCGCGCCGTCGCCGAGCCGGTCCAGTGTGGAGTCCAGGTACGACCCCCACTTCGACGAGGTGCCCGAGGTACGGGCCATGTAGCCGTCGATCAGGTCGGAGAACACGAAGCAGGTGATCACCACCACGCCCAGCCAGATGTGGCCGCGCGGGAAGAAGATCAGCGCGCCGGCGCAGACACCGATGGTGCCGACCAGCGTGACGGCGTCGGCGCTCACGCCGAGCTTCAGCAAGAGGTTGGCGATCGGCGAGATCACCTTGGTCCAGAACTGCCGGAATCTGTTAAGCATGGCGACGCGATCGTAGACCAGGCCGCTCACCACCGGATGACAGCGCCACCCCGAAGGCGCACCATTGGCTCACTGGGAGGCGAGATGACCGTACGACGTTGCGCCGTGATCCGGCTCTTTCTCGCCCTAGTGCTGATCACCCTCACCGCCCCCGGCTGCTCCGTCGCGCGCCGGGCGAACGACGCCCGGCCGAACCCTGGCCGGCCGGCGGTGATCGTGCCGGCCGCCGTAGCCCCGCCGCAGCCGGAAGGCCTCGACGGAACCGCTGGAGCACCTGGTCCACAGGTCTGTACTGCGATCAGCACCGCCCTCGGCAAGGAACTCGGCGTCAAGGTCACTGCCAAGCGGTACTCCTGGAACGACGGCGGCCTGCCCGCGCTCGATCTGTGCACTCTCCTGCTCGACGACCGGCCCGTGCAGATCGGCGTCAGCGCGCTCCCGAAACAGCCCGATTCGCTCAGCCGGCTCTCGAGCGGGCTCACCCGCGGCGTCCCCGAGCTCGGCCCGGATGCCCGGCTCGGCACGGCCCGGCTGGCCTTCGCGGCCGGCGACCGAGTCGTCCGCCTCACGTCGCCGGGCGGGATCGACCGCAGTACGGCGACCGGGATCGATCGCGCCAAGGCGGTCGCGATCGGCCTTGCCGTGCGCGCCGCACTACCGGCCGTACTACGGAACGCTCGCCAGGTGGACGCCGCGTGCCAGGTGTCCACCTCGGCGGCGGAGCGATTCGTCGGCGCGCAGGTGCAGTTGCGGCGCGACTACCGGGTGAACGGGGCGCTCACCTGTATCTGGGGCACGTTCGACGCGACCGTGTCGATCGTGGAGTCGTTCGACCAGGAGACGATCCCGGAGATCTCCACGACTCCCCCACCGTCGTTCGCCCCGATCGGCGAACCCGGCTACTACCTGCCTGACCAGGGCGAACTCGTGTTCCGCGAAGGCCGCCGAGTGGTCCGCGTGACCGCGCTGTCCGACCCGGCCAGGCCCGTCTCCCTCGACACCTTGGTAGGCATCGTCGGGCCCCTGCTCCCCCTCTTCATCCGGTGAGCGTGCGGCGCTGCTTCAGTCGGTCGGCCAGGACTTGGCGAGCAGTGCCCGGGTGTCGGAGAGAAGTTGAGGCAGCACCTTGGTCTGGGCGACGACCGGCATGAAGTTGGTGTCGCCTCCCCAGCGCGGCACCACGTGCTGATGCAGGTGCGCCGCGATCCCCGCACCGGCGATCTCGCCCTGGTTCATCCCGATGTTGAACCCATGCGCCGCCGAGACGGTGCGCACGGTCTGCATCGCCTGCTGCGTCAGCTTCGCGACATCGGCCACCTCGGCCTGCGTCAGCTCGGTGTAGTCCGCGACGTGCCGGTACGGAACCACCATCAGGTGACCCGGGTTGTACGGGTAGAGATTCAGCACGGCGTACGCCGACTCCGCGCGCGCCGCGATCAAGCCGTCCGCGTCGGACAGCCCCGGGATCCGGCAGAACGGGCACCCCGAGCCGGCGTCCGTACTCGTCGGCTTGTTCTCGCCCTCGATGTAGGCCATCCGATGCGGGGTCCACAACCGCATAAACGGATCGGGCACGCCGACCCCGTCCCGCCCGGCGAGCTCGTCCGGCTCGTACGGCGAGGTGCCTTGCTCGCCCGGCTGGTCGGCGCCGGGCAGGAGGGGGTTGTCGGTCATACCTGCACGCGCCTCTTCACCGTGTCGACGATCTCGGCGACGGCCTCGGCGATCGGGATGCCGTTCTTCTGTGAACCGTCGCGATAGCGGAACGAAACGGACGCCATGGCCACATCGTTGTCACCAGCGATCAGCATGTACGGCACTTTCGCCTTCTGGGCATTGCGGATCTTCTTCTGCATCCGGTCGTCGGAGGCGTCGATCTCGATCCGGATCCCCTCGGCCTTGAGCTGCGCCGCCACCTCGTACAGGTAGTCCACGTGGCCGTCGGTGATCGGGATGCCGATGACCTGGACCGGCGCGAGCCACGGCGGGAAGACGCCGGCGTAGTGCTCGGTCAGCACCGCGACGAACCGCTCGATCGAGCCGAACAAGGCCCGGTGGATCATCACCGGCCGCTGCCGCGAACCGTCCGGTGCCGTGTACTCCAGCTCGAACCGCTCGGGCAGGTTGAAGTCCAGCTGGATCGTCGACATCTGCCAGGTCCGGCCGATCGCGTCCCGCGCCTGGACGGAGATCTTCGGCCCGTAGAACGCGGCGCCGCCCGGATCCGGGACCAGCTCCAGCCCGGAACCCTCCGCGACCTCGCGGAGCGTCTCGGTGGCTTCCTCCCAGACCTCGTCGGAGCCGACGAACTTCTCCGGGTTCTTGGTCGACAGCTCGAGGTAGAAGTCGTCCAGGCCGTAGTCAGCGAGCAGGCCGAGCACGAAGTTCAGCAACCCGCGCAGCTCGTCGCGCATCTGCTCGCGGGTGCAGTAGATGTGCGCGTCGTCCTGGGTGAAGCCGCGGGCCCGGGTCATCCCGTGGATGACGCCGGACTTCTCCAGCCGGTACACGGTGCCGAACTCGAACAGCCGCATCGGCAGCTCGCGGTACGACCGGCCGCGCGAGTCGAAGATCAGGTTGTGCATCGGGCAGTTCATCGGCTTCAGGTAGTAGTCCTGGCCCTGCTTGCGGATCTCGCCGTCCGGCCCGCGCTCCTCGTCCAGGTGCATGGGCGGGTACATGCCGTCGGCGTACCAGTCCAGGTGGCCCGAGGTCTGGAACAGCTGCGCCTTGGTGATGTGCGGGGTGTAGACGAACTCGTAGCCGTCCTCGACGTGCCGCTGGCGGGAGTAGTCCTCCATCACCTTGCGGAGCACGCCGCCCTTGGGGTGGAAGACCGCCAGGCCGGAACCGATCTCGTCGGGGAAGCTGAACAGGTCCAGCTCGGTGCCCAGCTTGCGGTGGTCGCGCTTGGCGGCCTCCTCCAGGTGGTTCAGGTACGCCTTCAGCGCGTCGCGGGTGTCCCACGCGGTGCCGTAGATGCGCTGCAACTGCGGGTTCTTCTCGCTGCCACGCCAGTACGCCGCCGCGACCCGCATCAGCTTGAAGTTGCCCAGGTAACCGGTGGCCGGGACGTGCGGGCCACGGCACAGGTCCTTCCAGGCGACGGTGTCGTCGCGCCGGACGTTGTCGTAGATCGTCAGCTCACCGGCGCCGACCTCGACGTTCGCCCCCTCGGCCGCGTCCGCCGACGCGGAGCCCTTGATCCCGATCAGCTCCAGCTTGTACGGCTCGGAGGCGAGCTCGGTGCGGGCGTCGTCGTCGGAGACCACCCGGCGGCTGAACCGCTGCCGCTCCTTGATGATCTGCTGCATCTTCTTCTCGAGCTTGCCCAGGTCCTCCGGCGTGAACGGAGTGGCCACGTCGAAGTCGTAGTAGAAGCCGTTCTCGACCGGCGGGCCGATGCCCAGCTTCGCGTCCGGGAACAGGTCCTGCACCGCCTGGGCCAGGACGTGGGCGGTCGAGTGCCGGATGATGGCGAGGCCGTCGACGGAGTCGGCCTTGACCGGCTCGATCTCGTCACCGTCCTCGACCACCCGGGCGAGATCGCGCAGCTCGCCGTTGACCTTGGCCGCGATGGCGGAGCGATCCTGACCGAAGAGCTCGGCGAACAGCTCCCCGATCGTCGTCGTCTCGGTCACACTCCGCTCAGCCTCGCCCTCGACGCCGATCAGATGGACCTTGACTTCCGGCACGTTCACTCCTCAAGTAGGTCGGCCCACAGCAGGCCGTCACACCGGAGATGGTATCCACTCCGCCGCCACACCCCGACGCCCCATCCACAGGCCCGGCGGCCGGCGCGGAACCTGACGAAAATGCCGGTCGCGACGTTTAGGGTGAAAGCGATCGGACGGCCGCATTCGAGGGAGACCAGATGGACAGTGACGAGGTGAGGGTCGAGCGCGACCTCGTCTACGCGACCGTCGACGGGACAGACCTGCGCCTCGACATCTACCGTCCCGCCGAGCCGGACACACCGGTCGTCCTCTACGCGCACGGCGGCGGCTGGGCGCGCGGCGACAGAAGCGAAGACGGCGCAACGCGGCTGGCGCCTCTGGCCGCGTACGGCGTGACGGTGGTCTCGGCCGACTATCGGCTGGCTCCGAAGGCGGTTCTTCCGCAGCAGTTGCACGACCTCAAGGGGGCGGTGCGATGGTTGCGGGCAGAGGGGCCGAAGTTGGGACTCTCCACGCGGCGCATCGGTGTCTGGGGCGCGTCGGCAGGTGCCTATCTGGGGTCGTTGCTGGCTCTGTCCGAAGGAGACAGCGCGCTCGAGGGCGCGGTGGGCGGCAACCTCGAGCAGTCCTCCGCGGTCCAGGCGGTCGTGCACTGGTTCGGTCAGGTCGACCTCGAGGCGTCGGCCGCGCGGAGCCGACTGGAGGCGAAGCTGCTGCCGTTCCGGTTCGAGGCGGACCTGTTGGGCATCGACGATCCGGAACGGCTGGCTGAGCGGGCCCGGGAATGGAGCCTGCTGACCCGCGTCTCGCCGCAGGCTCCACCCTTCCTGATCGCTCACGGCGATCGCGACCGGATCGTTCCACCGGGCCAAGGCTCGGCCCTGCACGAAGCGCTGGTCCGCGCCGGCGTACGGAGCCGGTTCGAGCTCGTCGGCGGCGCAGGCCATGAGGACTCCGAGTTCGACAGCGCGGCGACCCTTGCCAGTACGGCGGCCTGGCTGCGCGCAGTACTGCGTTGACGCGCCACCAGGGATGGTCAAGACAGCCGAGGGGCCAGCAGGTCGGTCAGGCCGATGCGTTCGTAGAACTCTTCGCGGATCCGGTCGCCGAGTTCGTTGACCCGCTCGGAGCCGTCGTCGGCCGGGTCGATGTGCACGCGGAACGGTCTGCTCCCCTTGGGCAGGTCCACGACCCGGGCGATCTGACGTGCGACCTCGGTCGGGTCCGCGGTACTGGGCGCCAGAGCTGCCAGCCGCTGGGCGACCTGGTCCATCAGACCGGCGTACCGGCTGTCGTAGGCCGCGGCGATGTCGGCGTCCGCGGGATGGCCGGCATGGGCGAAGTGGTTGGTGCCGGTCGTGAAGGAACCGGGCACGACAATGGTGGTGTCGATGCCGAACCGGGCCAGCTCGGCGGCATAGCTGACCGCCAGCGCGTCCTCGGCAGCCTTCGCCGCGAAGTACGGCGCGAGGTACGGCGGGGTGCCGCCGCGACTGCTGGATGACCCGACCCAGACCAGCAACCCGTCGCCGAGGTCCCGCAGGTGCGGAAGAACCGCCCGGTTGACCCGTTGCGTCGACAGCACGTTGACGTCGTAGACCTCCATCAGCTGCTCCGGCGTGAAGGCCTCGGCGGGGCCCAGCACCATGTGGCCGGCGTTGTGCACGACCACGTCGATCCGGCCGGCCTCGGCGAGCACCTCCTTGATCGCGCTGTCGACCGAGTCCTGCGAGGTGACGTCCAGTTCGAGGGCACGGACGTCGACCGACCGGCTCTCGGCGTAGCCGGCGAGCTCGGCGACAGCGGCTGCGTTGCGGCTGCTGGTGTTCCGCATCCCGGCGTACACGCGATGACCGGCGTCGGCGAGGGCGCGTACCGTCATCGCGCCGAACCCGCTCGACGCACCGGTGACGATGATGTTCTTGGACATGGCTGACCTCCTGGTCTAGATGACGCCGCCGTTGACGTAGACGACCTGGCCGTTGACCCAGCGGGCCGGCCCGGCGAGGAAGGAGACCGCCTCAGCGATGTCGGCCGGTACGCCGAGCCGCTGCAGGGGCGCCAGGTTCGTCAGGTGGTCGATGGTCGCCTGGTCCTTGCCGTCCAGGAACAGCGCTGTCGCGGTGGGACCGGGCGCCACGGCGTTCACGGTGATGTCCCGGCCGCGCAGCTCGCGGGCGAGGATCAGGGTCATCGCGTCGACCGCGCCCTTGGTGGCCGCATAGCCGGTGTAGCCCTCGAAGGCGAGCTTGACCACCGAGGAGGAGAAGTTCAGGATCGCCCCACCCGGCCGGACCCGGCGGGCGGCCTGCTGGTTCACGACGAACGTGCCGCGGATGTTGATCCGGTGCATCCGGTCCAGCTCGTCGAGGTCGAACTCGGTGAGCGGCGACAGCAGCATGATGCCCGCGGTGTGCACCACCACGTCGACACCGCCGTAGCGCTCCTCGACGACGTCGAACAGTTCGCCGACCTGCTGCTCGTCGGCGACATCGGCGCCGAAGGAGCTGGCGGTGCCACCGTCGTCCGAGATCGCCTTGACGACCTCGTCCGCGGTGACCGGGTTGCCCGCGTAGTGCACCAGGACGCTCATCCCGTCGGCGGCGAGCCGCTGGGACACCTCGCGCCCGATGCCGCCGGATCCGCCGGTGACGATCGCGACCCGTGGGCCGGTGCTGGTACCGGGAGTGGTCATGTCGAGTCCCTCCGATCGGGAAGCCGCGATCTGCGCGGCGGTGCGGATCCCGACACTGTTGCGCCGATCGGCACCGGTAGCGCCCGTCATACCCGGGGTTCCGCCCCCGGGTTTCCAGCCCCCGGCAGGTCAGAGGGCGCGGCTGAGCTCGTGCCGGGAGGTGATGCCGAGCTTGGCGAAGACGTTGCCCAGGTGGTACTCGACGGTGCGCGGACTGAGGAACAACCGGGTACCGATCTCCGGGTTCGACAGGCCGTTCTGCGCCAGCCGCGCGACTTGTGACTCCCGCGCCGTCAACGCGCCCGCTGTGGTCACCGTGCGCTTCCGCGCCTTCTCCCCCGTCGCCACGAGCTCGTGATGGGCCCGTTCCGCGAACGCTTCGGCACCCATCGCCGTGAACTGCTCGTGGGCCGCCCGCAACTGCTGCCGGGCATCCAGCCGCCGGCCCTGCCTGCGCAGCCACTCGCCGTACAGCAACGTCGTACGGGCCGACTCGGTACCCACTCGGGTCCGCCCGAGCCGGTCGATCGCCTCTTTGTACAGCGCCTCCGCTTGATCACCATCGCTCAGCAATGCCCGGCAGCGAGCTTCCAGACCGAGCGCCCAGCCGGTGCCACTTGCACCGGTCATGGTGGCGATCCAGTCGAACACCTCGGCAGCAAGATCGCGGCGGCCGCTCCGGACGGCTGCCTCGATCAGCTCGGCGGCGGCCCAGTTCGCGACGCCCGGGTAGCGCAGGTCGGGGTACTGCTGGTGGCGGAGGGCCTCCTGGGCGGCGCTCATCGCCTCCGGATAGTTGCCCAGGCCGTTGTGCAGCACCGCATTGGTCCAGTGCGCGACGGCTGTCCCGATACCTTCGCCTCGCCGGGCCACGTCGGGGATGGTGTCCTCGATGAGGCCCGACACCTCCGCCTCCCGGCCGCAGTACGCCGCAAGGGCCATCGCGCTGTACGGCGCCAGGTTGCTGCTGGTCGCCTCGGTCACCGCGAGTCCCTCGTCGACCAGCGATCTCGCGTTGGTCAACTCGCCGGCGAACAGCAACATGTATGCGTGCGTGCTCAGGGCCAGCGGTAGCTCGCTCAGCACCCCGCCGGCGCGCGCCAACTCGACGTACCGGTGGGACAGCGCGTGCCAGGACTCGTCGTCCCACAGGTGCAAGGCCGCCTCAGTGGCGAGCCACAGCCAACGCAACTCCTCTGCCGGCGACATGCCGGTGCCGAACTCGGCCAGCGCCTGCCGCAGCAAAGGTGCCCCCGCCGCGTAGCCCTCGGTGAAGTTGGCCGCCAGGCCGTCCAGCAGGAGGTCCGGCGCCCGGGGATTGCTCGACCGGGGCGCTGTAGAGGCAGCCCGGGCCACCTCGAGCGTGCCGCCTCCAGGGCTGGCCAGCATGCCGACGAACATCGCGGCGGTCAGGCCGTCCAGGTACGTCGCCCGGCACAGCTCGACGTCGATCGGCTCCAGCCGCTGGGCAGCTTTGAGGAGCAACGGCGGCGCCTCGCGGCCCCGGCTGGTGACGAACGCCAGCTGGGCACGCAGCAGGTCCACGCGTGCCTGGTCCAACTCGCTCAGCTCTTCGGCCTCGGCCATCGCCAGCAGGTCTCCTGCCGCGTCGAACGCGCCGGCCTGCAACTTGGCCTGGGCCGCGGCCAGCGCACGTCCCGCCCGGCGTCCCGGATCCGCGGTCAGGACGGCGGCACGTTCGAGGAAGGCGGCCGCCGCGGCCGGCCCGCCCCGCGCCTGCGCCCGCCCGGCAGAGCGCTCCAGTTCGCCCGCCACCTCTTCGTCCGGACCGCTCGCGGCATGGGCCAGGTGCCAGGCGCGGCGATCCGCGTCGGTGTCCGGATCGGTCACCTCGGCCAGAGCACGGTGCGCCTCCGCCCGCTGCTCCGGCCTCGCTTCGCGGTAGATCGCCGACCGAACCAGCGGGTGCCGGAAGGTGACCCGCTCATCGATCTCCAGCAGGCCCGCGAACCCCGCGGGATCCAGCCCGTCCACCTGGATGCCGAGCTGCCCCGCCGCCCGGCGTACCAGGGACGGATCGCCTACCGGCTCGACCGCGGCGAGCAGGAGCAGCCGGCGTCGATCCGGCGACAGGGGCGCGAGCCGACGGCGGAAGCTGTCCTCGATCCGCCCGGCCAGACTCTTGGCGTCGAGCAGACCGAAGCCACCGGCCAGCTGGGTGTAGCTGAGTTCGCGCGGCAGCTCCAGCAGGGCCAGTGGATTGCCGCGCGTCTCGGCGACGATGCGATCACGGACCCGCTCGTCCAGGGCTCCTGGAATCGCCGCGGCCAGCAGCCGGCGTGCGTGTTCCGTCGGCAGACCAGAAAGCGCCAGTTGCGGCAGGCCACTGAACGACCGCTCGTCCAGCGGGTCGCGCACCGCGAACACCAGTCCGACGGACTCCGCCAGCAGCCGGCGTCCGACGAATGCGAGGGTCTCCGCGGAGATCCGGTCCAGCCACTGGGCATCGTCGACGACACAGAGCAGCGGACCCTCGGCCGCGGCGGCAGCCAGCAGGCTCAGCACTGCGAGCCCCACCAGGAAGCGGTCCGGCGGGGCACCGGTCCGCAGGCCGAACGCGGTGGCAAGCGCGTCCTGCTGAGGCCTTGGGATGCGGTCCAGATGACCCAGCAGCGGCGTACAGAGCAGATGCAGGCCCGCGAAGGCCAGCTCCGCCTCAGCCTGTACGCCGGCCGCTCGCACCACCCGGCAGCCCGATGCCTCCGCCACCAGATAGCCCAGCAGTGCCGACTTGCCGATGCCGGCCTCCCCGGAGATCACGAGGGACCGGCTGGCTCCGCCCCGCAGGTCGGCCAGGAGTGCATCGAGTTGCCGGCGCTCGGTGCGCCGGTCCACCAACATGGTTCGAAGCTAACTCTCCTCGGCCCTCCTTAGCCAGAACCTGCCGGCGACGCGGGCCCCCGGTACCCCGGCCCCGTGCCTCCCGGATGCGACGTACGCCGCCGGACCTGCACGCTGGCCGGCATGAACGCTCCCCGTGTTGTGATCGTGGGGGCCGGCTTCGCCGGCTACCACGCGGCCAGAGGGCTGCAGAAGTCCGCGCCGGACGCCGAGATCGTCCTGATCAACCCGACGGACTACTTCCTGTACGTTCCGCTGCTGCCCGAGGTGGCCGCGGGGATCCTCGAGCCGCGCCGGATCTGTGTCTCGCTGCCGGACCGGCTGCCCAAGGTGAAGCTGGTGCTCGGCACGGTCACGGACGTCGACATCGACAACCACCGGGTCGAGTGGGTCGATCCCGAAGGGCGCCCCGGTGTCATGGACTTCGATCGCCTGGTGCTCGCCGCGGGCAGCGTGAACAAGTTGCTGCCGATCCCTGGCGTGGCCGAGTACGCGCACGGCTTCCGCGGTATCTCCGAGGCGCTGTACCTCCGCGACCACATCACTCGTCAGTTGGAGCTGGCCGCGATGACGGACGATCGTGACGAACGGGATGCCAGATGTACGTTCGTCGTCATCGGTGCCGGGTACACGGGCACGGAGGTCGCTGCCCAAGGCCAGTTGTTCACCGCTCGGCTGGTTCGTCAGCTTCCGGCCCTGCGCAACCAGCCGGTGCGTTGGCTGCTGGCAGACCTGGCCGACCGGCTCCTCCCCGGTCTGAGTCCCCAGATGTCAGCAACCGCCGACCGCGTACTGCGTCGTCGCGGTGTGGACGTCCGCGTCGGTGAATCCGTCGAGCACGCGGGCCCCGACTGTCTGCGGCTGACGACCGGCGAGGAGATCCGGACCCGTTCGCTGATCTGGTGCGTCGGCGTACGCCCGGACCCACTGGTCGAGGCGTTGTCGTTGCCCACCGACCGCGGCCGCCTCCAGGTCCACGAGACACTCGTCGTGCGCGGCCGCGCGCACGTCTTCGCCTGCGGGGACTGCGCGGCCGTACCCGATCTGACCCGTCCGGGCTCGATCACCGGCATGACCGCCCAGCACGCGCAGCGCCAAGGCGCGCTGGTCGCCCGCAACGTCGCCGCCTCACTGCGAGGCGATGAGCTCCAGCCCTACAAACATCACGACCTCGGCTTCCTGGTCGACCTCGGCGGCTGGAAGGCGGCCGCGAACCCACTGCAGCTCCCACTGTCCGGCCCGGCCGCGAAGACAGTGACCAGGGGCTATCACCTGTACTCGCTGCCCGGCAACCGGACTCGTACTGCGGCGGACTGGGGCATCAACGCACTGATGCCTCCCCGAGCGGTCCAGCTCGGTCTGGTCGGTGCGGACCGGGTCCGGCTGGAATGCACCAGCCCGGGCTGACGATCAGGTGACGTCGCCCGGTACGCGGTTGAGCTCGTGCCGGGAGGTGATGCCGAGCTTGGTGAAGACGTTGCCCAAGTGGTACTCGACAGTGCGCGGACTCACGAACAGCCGGGTGGCGATCTCGGGATTGGACAGGCCGTCGCGCGCCAGGCGCGCGATCTGGGTCTCGCGTGCCGTCAGCCGCCCGGTACTGGGAACGGTCCGCTTGCGCGCCTTCTCCCCCGTCGCGGCCAGCTCACGCCAGGCTCGCTCGGCGAACGCTGCGGCACCCATCACCGAGAACATCTCGTTGGCCGACCGCAGTTGCTCCCGAGCGTCCAGCCGGCGTCCGCGCCGCCGCAACCATTCGCCGTACAGCAAGGTGGCCCGCGCCAGCTCCGTCCGCACCCCGGTACGACGTAAGCGTGCGATCGCCTCGCGATAGAGCGGCTCGGCCTCGGCGGCATCGCTGAGAAGCGCACGGGACCGGGCCTCCAGTCCCAGCGCCCACTCGGTGCCGCTCGCACTCGTCATCTCCGAGAGGCGAGCGAAAGCGTCGGCGGCGAGGTCGTCGTGGCCCAGACGGGCGGCCGCCTCGATCAGCTCGGTCAGCCCCCAGTTGGAAGCCGCCAGTTCCACCGGCGACTCGCTGGCCCGTTGAGCCTCGACCAAGGCGACCTCGTACCGGCCGAGTCCGTTGGCCAACAGTGCGCCGGCGGCCTGCGCGACTGTGACGCCGATGCCCTCGCCTCGATCGGCCGCTTCGGCCGACACGGGCGTGATCAGCTGGAGAGCGTCTTCTTCGCTTCCTCGCCAGGCCGCCAGCCAGACGGCGCCGTACGGCATGAGGTTGCTGCCGATCGTTTCGGTGACAACGGCCGCCTCGTCCGTGAGCGCCATCGCGGTCCGGAAGTGGCCGGTGAACAGCTCGAACACGATACGGGAGTTGAGCGCGAGGATCAGCTGGCTCAGTGCGCCGGCTTCCCGGGCCAGCCGGCTGTGGCGGCCGGAAAGAACGTCCCAGCTCTGGTCGTCCCACTGGTCCGCGGCGATGGCATCCGCCAGCCACAACCAGCGCAACCCGTCGTCCGAGCTGAGGTCGCCGGCGCGGAAAGCCCGAAGCGCTTGCTGCGCCGACGGCACAGCGGCGGCGTACCCGTCGGTGAAGAGGCCGGCGAGGGCATCGAGCAAGAGGTCACCACGGTCCGGCTGCGGTGAGCGTGCTCTTTGTCGCGCCGCCTGAGCCACCTCCGTCACACCGACGCCAGTGCGGCTCGCAAGCCGTCCGGCGAACATGGCGGCGGAGATCGCGTCGAGGTAGGTGTCGCGGGCCAGTTGGGCGTCCAGCGGTTCGAGCCGGCGCGCGGCGCCCAGTAGTAGTGGCGGAGCCTCGTGGCCGCGACTGGCCGCGAACGCTGCCTCTGCCCGCAGGAGGTCGAGCTGCGCCCGCTGGAGATCGTTGAGTGGTCCGTTCTCGGCGATGGACAGCAGTGCCGATGTCGACCTCAGCACGCCGAGCTGGAGCGTGACTTCGGCCGCGGCGATCGCACGGCGTACTCGCTGCGGCGGGTCCGGCGTCAGCTCGGTCGCTCGTTCGAGGAAGGCGGCGGCCGCCGCCAGACCACCGCGCGCTCTTGCGCGGCCGGCGGATCGTTCCAGCTCGGCCGCGACTGATTCGTCCGGCCCTTCGGTGGAGTACGCCAGGTGCCAGGCGCGCCGGTCGGCGTCTCGGACCGGATCGGTGGCTTCGGCAAGGGCTCGGTGTGCTTGCCGGCGCTCCTCCGGCGACGCCGCACGGTGAACGGCCGAGCGGGCCAGTGGGTGACGAAACGTCACGTGCCGGCCCCAGTCCAGCAGGCCCGCGAACTCGGGCAGGTCGTGAGCGTCGACGGTGATTCCGAGACGCGACGCGGCGCGGTGGATGAGCGCCGGGTCGCCGGTCGGGTCGACACCCGCGACGAGCAGCAGCCGGCGAGCAGCGGGCGGCAGAGTGGCCAGCCGGCGTTGGAAGCTGTCCTCGATCCGGCCGGCCAGATCTTCCTCCTCCGGCAGCCTGAAGCCACCCGCCAGCTCGGCGTACGTGAGGCCGCGCGGCAGTTCCAGCAAGGCCAGCGGGTTGCCGCGCATCTCCGCGATGATGCGGTCGCGAACTCGCTCGTCCAACGGTCCCGGAATCGCGCCGGCCAGCAGTTCTCGCGCGTCCGCCTCCAGCAGCCCGCGCAGAACCAGCTGCGGCAACCCGGCGTACGACTGGTCGTCGCCCGGATCGCGCATCGCGACCACCAGCGCCACGGGATCGGCCACCAGCCGGCGCCCCACGAACGCCAGGGTCTGCGCGGACGCGCGATCCAGCCACTGCGCGTCGTCGACCACGCAGATGAGCGGTTGCTCCGCGGCTCCAGCAGCCATCAGGCTCAACACGGCCAGACCAACCAGGAAACGATCCGGTGCCGCGCCGACCCGCAGACCGAAGGCCGTGCTCAACGCCTCCCGCTGCGGCTCCGGGATCCGGTCGAGCCGGTCCAGCAGGGGCGCACACAGCTGGTGCAGGCCGGCGAAGACGAGCTCGGCCTCGGCCTGTACGCCGGCCACTCGCAGCACCCGGCACTCCGCCGTCTCCGCCACGAGATAGTCCAGCAGCGCCGACTTGCCGATGCCGGCCTCGCCGGAGATCAGCAGGACCTGGCTGTCGCCGTGCCGGGCAGCCTCCACCAGCCGTTGCAGCCGTCGGCATTCGGCCTGCCGGCCGCGCAACGGCAGCACCGTCCTGGCCGTCGACCGGCCGCCGGCCCGCCGCCGAGACATCGGAGCGCCGCGGTCAACGAGGTTGATCGCCGGTTCCCTGTCCATCTCGGCTCTCCGTTCGCTCCCACCTGCCCCGGGGGGTTCGATCAGGGATCGCTTCCCAGGGACTCACGGATCCGAACGTACGCCGTCGGCGCAACGCTGGTCGAGGACATACCGAGCCGGAACACCGGACAGGAAGGAAGCTGCGATGCCCTACGTGACCGTCGGCCAGGAGAACTCCGCCGACATCGAGATCTACTACGAGGACCACGGCACCGGTCAGCCGGTCGTGCTCATCCATGGGTTCCCATTGAGCGGCCGGGCCTGGGAAAGGCAGGAACGAGCCCTGCTGGAGGCGGGCTTCCGCGTCATCACCTACGACCGTCGGGGCTTCGGCAAGTCGAGCCAGCCCAGCGTCGGCTACGACTACGACACGTTCGCCGCCGACCTGGACGCCCTGGTCAAGGCGTTGGACCTTCGCGACTTCGACCTCGCCGGGCACTCGATGGGCGGCGGCGAGGTCGCCCGCTATCTGGGCACCTACGGGTCGGAACGGGTCCGGCGGGCCGTGTTCATCGCCGGTGTGCCGCCCTACCTGCTCAAGACGCCCGAGACGCCCGACGGCGTTCCGCAGGAGGTCTTCGACGAGATCGCCGCCGGGCTCCGGGCCGACCGGCCGGCGTACTTCACCGACTGGAACCAGAACTTCTACAACCTCGACGAGAACCTCGGTAGCAGGATCAGCGACGAGGCCGTCCGGGACGCCTGGAACACCGCGGTCGGCGCCTCGCCGGTCGGGACGATCGCCTGCGTGGCGACGTGGCACACCGACTTCCGGGCCGACCTGCCGAAGATCGACGTACCGGTCCTGGTCATGCACGGCACTGTGGACCGCGTCCTTCCCATCGATGCTTGTGGAAAAGCCACCCACGAGGCGATCAAGGGCAGTGAGTACGTCGTCCTCGAAGGCGCTCCGCACGGCCTGTGCTGGACCCATGCCGACGAGGTCAACGAGGCCCTGATCGGCTTCCTCACCAAGTAGGCAGGCTCGACATGACCTGACGAAAGTCAGGGGTCGGTGACGCCTGAAGTCCGATGTATCGCCGGGTCCGGATTCCTAGGTTCGTAACCACACAACGAACCAGGGAAAGGGCCCTCGTGATCAGCCTCGAAGGACTCACCAAGACCTACGGCGAAACCACCGCTGTCGACGCTCTCGATCTCACCGTCGCGGCCGGCCGGGTGACCGGCTTCCTCGGCCCGAACGGCGCCGGCAAGTCCACCACGATGCGGATGATCCTCGGCCTCGACGCCCCCACCAGCGGCAGCGCGCTGGTCGACGGCCGCCCGTACGCCGACTGGCCGGTGCCGTTGCGCAAGGTCGGTGCCCTGCTGGACGCGAAGGCCCTGCACCCGCGCCGGAGCGCACGCAACCACCTGATCGCGATGGCCCGGAGCAACGGCATCCCGGTCAGCCGGGTGGACGAGGTGATCTCCATCGTCGGCCTGACCACGGTCGAGAGGAAGCGGGCCGGCCAGTACTCGCTCGGGATGGGTCAGCGGCTCGGCATCGCGGGCGCGTTGCTCGGCGACCCCGAGATCCTGATGTTCGACGAGCCGGTGAACGGCCTCGACCCGGACGGTGTCCGCTGGGTTCGCGACCTGATGCGCTCGCTCGCCGCGGAGGGCCGGACCGTCTTCGTGTCCAGTCACCTGATGAGCGAGATGCAGCTCACCGCCGACCAGTTGGCGGTGATCGGGCGGGGCCGCCTCATCGCCGATTCCCCGATCAGCACCGTGATCGCAGGCTCCTCGCGAAGCGCGGTCCACGCGCGAGTCCCGGTGCCCGCGGACCTCGCAGTACTGCGGGATCGGCTGGCCGGCGAGGCGGAGCAGGTCGAGACGGGCGCCGGGGAGTTGATCGTCACCGGCGTACCGGCCGAGCGGGTCGGCGATCTCGCGCATGAACTCGGGATCCGGCTGCACGAGTTGCGGACCAAGCAGGCTTCGCTCGAGGAGGCCTACATGGAACTCACCGCCGACAGCGTCGAGTACGGCGTGGCGGTGGCCTCGTGAGCGACGCGATCCTGCACCTCGCCGAGGAACTGATGTCGTCCTGGTGGATCTATGCCGCCCTGTTCGGCTTCGCCGCCCTCGACGGATTCTTCCCCGCGATCCCGAGCGAGACCCTGGTCGTGATGGCCGGCGTCTTCGCGGCGACCGGCGAACCCAACCTGTACGCCGTGATCGCGGTCGCCGCGGCCGGCGCCTTCGTCGGCGACCACGTCTCCTACGCGTTCGGGCGCGGCGCCGGCGGCCGCCTGATGGACCGGGCCGAGCCGGGGACCAAGCGGCACGCGATGGTCAGCTGGTCCCGCAACGCACTCGAAGAACGGGGCGGCCTCGTTCTCGTCGTCGCCCGGTACGTGCCGGGTGGACGCACCGCCGTCACGCTGACGATGGGCGCGGTCCGCTACCCGCTCCGCCACTTCACCTTCTTCGCCGCCCTCGCGGCCGTCTCGTGGGGCTGCTACTGCTCACTCGTCGGCTACCTCGGCGGCAAGGCGTTCGAGGACAACCCGCTCAAGGGCGTTGCCCTGGGCATCGGTCTCGCACTCGCCGTCACGGCGATCGTCGAGGTCGTCCGGCACCGGCGCCGCTCCCGGCGTACCGGTCAACCTCAGCTTGAGGCTGAGCCCCAATTGGTCAAGGCAGGAGAACGATGAGCACGGCAACCATCACCGTCCAGCAGAGGTCGACAGGTCTGGCCGGAGCGATCGCGTCGGAATGGACCAAGTTGTGGACGGTCCGGTCGACCTGGCTGAACCTCGTCGCGGGTGCCGGCCTGACGGGGCTGCTCGGCATCCAGTTCGGCTTCTCCACGGCGTACGACAACGCTCATCGGCCACCAGGTGACTTCCCGGGACAATCCGCGGTCGGCGGAGTCGGTGTCAGCGCGGTGATCATCATACAGGTCGTCGTCGCCGCCTTCGCGATGCTCCCCGTGACGTCGGAGTACTCGTCCGGCAGCATCCGCTCGACAGTCCAGTGGACTCCCGTACGGCGGAACGTCGTGCTGGCCAAGTCGGTTGTCCTCGCACCGGTCTTGTTCGGCTACGGCCTGCTCGTCGGATTGCTCGCGGCCGTCTCGGGCGGACTCGCGATGGGGCACTGGGCCGACTGGAGTGTGCGACCCCTGGTCGTCGATCTGCTGTCGATCGCGACCTACCTGATGCTGGCCGGGCTCTTCACCGTCGGCATCGCCTTCTTGATCCGCAGTACGGCGGGAACGCTGACCGCCGCGTTCCTGCTGCTGTTGATGATCCCGCTGATGCTTGGCGAGAGCAGCATCCGGGCGCTCGTGTGGCTGTCCGCGCTGCTTCCTGGCGGAGCCGGGCAGAACTTTCTCTCGGGCAACACCGATCCGCTCTCGCCGACACTGAGCCTCGTAGTACTGGTCCTCTGGGCCGTTGCTGGGCTGTGGATCGGCGTGAAGGTGCTGTGCCGACGGGATGCCTGACAACTGAAGAACCGCAGGCGGTGGCTTTCATCGGCCACCGCCTGCGGTTCTGTTGTGTGTCAGGTCAGCGTGGGACGTTGAGGGCGATCGTGATCTGCTCGGCGACCTTCGCCGCCAGCTCGAGCGCCGCCCGGCGGGTGGCCGGCTGGAGCGCCGAGTGGTCGAGCGGACCCTCGGCGGCGATGTGCGGATCGGTCGGGATGTCGATCACCGCGGCCGCCCGCGACTCGAAGTACGGCCGCAGTTGCTTCTCGACGTCCTTGTTGACGTCGCCCGGGCCGTTGCTGACGGCGATCACCGCGCGACGGATCAACCGCTGCGCGTCCGGCCCCTGGTGGTCGAGCTCCTCCAGCATCTGCACGGCAGCTGCGCAGGACAGGCTCTTCCACTTGATCGGGATGACCAGGACGTCCGAGGCCTTCATCGCCTCGCGCCAGTTGCTGGAGCCCTCGTTGTTGCCGGTGTCGATCACCAGCACCTTGTAGAAGCGGCTCAGCAGCCGGTGGATCTGGTCGAAGTCCTTGGCCTCGATCTGCGCGTATGTCGTGGTGGCGGACGTCAGTACGTCGTACTGGCCGGACACCTGGTGCCGCAGGTACGCGCCGACGTCGCCGAGGCGCGCGTCCGGCTGGGTGAGCATCGTCATCGCCTGCAGCAGGTCGGTGACCGTGGACCTGGCGTTCGTGTCGTGAGTGCGCAGGTGCATATTGCCGCGGAGCTCGTTGTTGTCCCAGGCGACGACACCGCCACCGCGGGCCTGACCGAGTGCACCCGCCAGCAGCAGTGTGGTCGGCGTCTTGCCCGAACCGCCCTTGGGGTTGGCGACAGTGATCGTCACCGGGCGGCGGAAGGCTGTCGCGGCTGTGGCGCGGGCGATCCGCTCACTGCGCTCGGCAGAACCGGGACGCAGCCGCAGCACGCTACGGACGCCCTTCTCCGCCGGAGCTTCACGGGGCAACGGCAGGGCCTGCAGGAGCTCGTCCGCGCGGTACGAGACCGGCCGGTCGGGCTGCGGTGCCTGCTGGCCCGGGATGCCCTGCGGGAAGAAGTGCTGCGCGGCCGGGGAGAGTCCGGAGCCGCTCTGCTGCGGCGGGGTCTCGCTCTCGGCGGCGGGCTGCTTCCAGGGGTCGGCGGCAGCGGCAGGCGTGCTCCACGGGTCCGCGGGCGGCGGGTTGACCGGCTTGGCCGCGCGCCACGGGTCTGTTGGTGCAGCGTCGTCCTGCGGAGCAGCATGAGCCGACTGGGCGGCACGCCACGGGTCTGCTGGGGCAGCGTCGTCCTGCGGAGCAGCGTGGGCCGGCTGGGCCGTCGGCTCCGGGTCGGCCGACTTGGCAGCCCACGGCTGGGCCTGCGCCTGCCGTGGCTCGGCCGGGGTGGCCTTGGCGGGCTGCGACCACGTCTCGCCCGGGTAGTCCTTCGAGAGCGCGTCCGGCTGCTCGTCCTCGGTGACGTCCTCGTCGACCGCTTCGGGCACGGCGTTCGGATCCGGCTGGGTCCAGGAAGGAGTCGGCTGCCACATCCTCCGGACCTCGGCGGCCGCTGCTTCCCGGTCCTTGTGCTGTCCGGAGTTGTGCGAGTCGGTCACGACCTCGATCCCCCGATTCTGTGAAAGGGAGCGGGGCTGCCGCTCCCGGGTTTGCTGGATTGCTCCCAGGCTGGGTCCGCCCGGGAGGCTCCACTATCCCATGACGTGCAGTCCAGACGACGTCACCCGCCGGAGCGTCGCCCCCCGACTCCCGCTCCTGCCCACCCGTCCACCGTCAGCCGGCGACGAGGCCGGCTTCGTAGGCGATGATCGCGGCCTGGACTCTGTTCTTGACGCCCAGCCGGCCGAGTACGGCGCTGACGTAGGCCTTCACGGTGCCTTCGACCAGGTACAGCCGCCCTGCGATCTCCGCGTTCGACAACCCGGCGCCGACAAGTGCGAGTACTTCGCGTTCGCGCGGGGTCAACTCGTCGACCTGATCCTTGGCAGCTGCAGCCCGTGCCATCCGCCCGCCGCCCGCACCCGCGGCTAGTTCGGCGATGACGCGCTGAGCGATCTTCGGCGACAGATAGGCAGCCCCATCGGCAACGGCCTTCAGCCCCGCGATCAGCTCCCGCGGATCGCCCGATTTCAGCAAGAACCCGTTCGCCCCGTCACCGAGCGCCTTGGCGATGTAGGCGTCCTCGGAGAACGTCGTCAGCATCACCACCGCCGTGTCCGGCGACGTCCGCTTGATCTCGGCGCCCGCCGCGAGCCCGTCCAACCGCGGCATCCGGATATCGAGTACGGCGACATCCGGCCGATGCCGGTGCACAGCCTCGACCGCCTCGATCCCGTCGGCCGCCTCGGCAACAACCTCGAACGAGTCGTCCGACCCCAGAATCGCCCGAACACCCGCCCGCACCAACGCTTCGTCGTCGGCCAACAGCACCCTGATCACCACGCCACTCCCCCAGTCGTCGCCCGCCGTTCAGTCATCGCCCGCCGTTCAGTCATCGCTGGCCTTCAGTCGTCGCCGTGCCTTCGGGTTCGGACGTGCCCTCGGGGGTGGGCGGTCTCGAACCGGTCTGTACTACGTCCTTCGCCACCAGCCGGTCGTTCTGGAAGCACAGCCGGTACGCATAGGTGATCGCGAACGGAATGTCCGGCCGGTAGTACCGGCAACTCCACTCGGCCGGCTCTGGCAGCCGACCGGTCGGCGGATCGACCATCTGCATCGCGGGCAGCACCTTCTCCACTTCGTCGAGCGATTGCCCGAGCTCGATCCGGTCGTACTGCTCGGGCTTCAGGATCGAGCTGTACCCGGCGATCAAGTAGTAGCCGAGGGCAACGATCCCGACCACGGCGCCCACCGCCAACGGCGCGGCGATCGCGGTGATCAACCCCCGCCGGGCCCGCCGCCGTACGGTATCCCGCTCAGCAGCCGCCGGCGTCCCCGCCAACTGCTCCGGCTCAGGCTTCCCACCTCTCCGCGGCATCCGCGCCACCACCTCGAACCCGCCACCTACCCGCGGCCCCGCCGTCAGCATTCCCCCCACCAACCGCACCCGCTCTCCCAACCCAGCCAACCCACGCCCCCCGGACACCACCTCACCCACCACCCGCTCCGCCCCACCATCAACAACCCGCACCACGACATCTTCCGTGCTGGTTTCGTGGGTGATGGTGACGGTCACCGCAGCACCGGGAGCGTGCTTGCTGGCGTTGGTGAGGGACTCCTGGACGACACGGTGGACAGCGCGATCGACCATCGGACTCAGTTCGCCGGTGCCGTGCTGGATCAGCCGTACGGCGAGCCCCGACGCGGCCGCCCGGTCGACCAGATCCGCCACCGAATCGCGCGCCGGAACCAGCGGTGCCTCGGCGTCCGCGTCGCGCAGTACGCCGATGATCTCGCCAAGACGCTCGGTCGCCGTCGCCGCGGCTTCGCGAAGTTCTCCGGCAGCCCGGCGATGACGTTCCGGCAACTCGGCGTCGATCTCGAGCGCGGCTGCCCGCAGCGCGATCAGGCTCAGCTCGTGACCGACCGAGTCGTGCATGTCCTCAGCGATCCGAGAGCGCTCTCTGAGTCTCTCGCGGTCGATCTCGAGCTGGTGTTCCCGTTCGATCCGCTCGGCCCGGTCCCATCCGGCCGACGCGAGCAACACCTGCTGTGCGCGGTACCGGCCGATCAGCCAGGGCAACACGACCACCAGCAACGCGAGGAGCAGCATCAGCAGCCAGCTGAGTACCGTGCTCGTCACCGCGACATCGCGACGGAAGCCCAGGCCCAGAACGAGCAGCCCGACCAGCCCCCAGCTCACCGTCATCAGGAAGTACCGCGGTTGGCTCTCCCGCCGACCGGCCAGATAGCTCAGCAACGCGATCGCGGGGACCAGCGCGATCGACACACCATCGGTCGTGCCGAGCGAGATCGCGAGGATCACGATCTCCGTACCGCCGACCAGCGCCAGCGCCACCAGCGGATAGGCACGGCGAAGCAGGACGGCCGCGGCGAGAATCGTCAGGTAGCCGGCGCGCAACCAGTACGAATCGCCTCTGGCGCCGCTCTCACCAAGCACCAGCAGCCCGAGCGCAGCCCACAGTCCGAGGTCACCCGCACGCTTCCACGTCACGGCACCAGACGCTACACAGCCCGCCACAGCCCGCAGTACTGCCGAAAGTCAGGGGCCGTGCTCCGACTGTCGGACCGGCAATCAGTTGCGCTGGGCATCGATCAGTTCGAACGGGACGATCGACAGCTTGGGTACCGACTCGCCGCGGAGTTGTGCGAACAGCAGATCGACCGCCTGCCGGCCCATCTCGGTCTGGTTCTGCCGGACGTGCAGGTACGGCGGTCCCGCGATCGGATCGCCCGGCGAATCGAAGCAGCTGATCACCAGCTCGCGTGGCTGCCCGAGAGCGCGATCCAGCATCCGGGCCAGGTTGTACTCGCACGCAACGAACGCGGTCACCGCCGGCACCCTCTCCCGGAATGCCCGGATCAGTTCGAGATCGGAGAGAACGCTCTCTGGCGTGAACGACCCGGGCAAAGTACTGCGGAGTTCCGTCAACCGGTGTGCTTGATAACTGCCCGGGTCCCGATCGGCGAAGGCGGACCGGAATCCCTCCAGCCGGTCCTCGATGCTGGATGTGTTCAGCGGCGGCGGCGAGACGAACGCGATCTGCCGGTGACCGAGCTCGAACAGCCGCTCGGTGAGCGCGCGCGATGCCGCCACGTTGTCCGTGTGCACTGCCGACACCGGAATGCCGGACAGATGCCGATCGACCAGGACCACCGGATACCCGTCGAGAACCTGCCGGAGCAGACTCGCATTGTAGAAGTCGCCGTGGACCGGGAAGACGATCAGCCCGTCGACACCGTCCATGGCGACCAGAGATTCGACAGCCTGTTCCTCATCGGACTGCCTGCCGCGAGTCCGCCGGATGATCAAGTTCGCCCCGTGCTCGGCACATCGCTCCTCGATCGCTTGAAGCAGCTCCAGCCCGTACGCCTCCGACACATCCGGTACGACGAGCGCGATGGCACCCGGTACGCCGTCCGCGCGAGCGGCTCGCAGCGGCAACCGGCCCTTGAGCGGCAGTGAGATCCGGTCCAGCTCGGGCAGCCGCTTGACCACGAACGAGCCCTTGCCGCGGATGCGCTCGATCAGGCCGGCCTCCCGGAGTACCTCCAGAGCGCGCTTCGACGTGATCCGGCTGACCTCGAACTGGGCGGCGAGTTCCATCTCCGACGCCACCCGGTCGCCGGGACCGAGCACACCGCGCCGGATCTCGTCGAGAACATGCGAGCTGATCTGCTCGTACAGCAGGGCCATCGATCACCTTCCGTGGGACGGGTTGATATACCATCCCAGCCGCCCTGACCAGGCACAAGAGGGCCGCTCCGGCATATCGACCTATGCCAACTGCCGTCGCTTGGGCCGGCAGTGCGCCACCGCCGTACGAACGATGGGTTTCGCCCGTCGACGGAAATTGTCGGAGCCCTCCGGCAGGGTGAGGCCCGAGGTGATCGAGCATGAAGATCGAAGGCAAGGTGGCAGTGGTGACGGGCGCCGCTGTCGGCATCGGGCGTGCGATCGCGCAGCGCCTGGCGGCCGAAGGAGCCTCGGTGGTGCTGGCGGATATCGACGAGGCCGGCGGGCGGGAGACGCTTGAGCTGATCGGCGATTCGGCACGCTTCGTTCCGACCGACATGCGGGACGACGAAGCCGTCGCCGAGCTGATGGCATGCGAACCACAGATCCTGATCAACAACGCGGGCGGCGGTCCGCAGCTGAGGCCGTGCTTCCCCGAGGCCGACGTCGGCCGCTGGACCGCGTCGCTCGATCTGAATCTGCGCGCGCCGATGCTCGCCACCCAACTGGCGCTCGAGCCGATGCGCCGTGCCGGCGGTGGAGCGGTCGTCAACCTCGGATCCACCGCAGGGTTGGGATTCGGGCCGCACGTCTCACCGGAGTACAGCGCCGCCAAGGCTGCACTCATCCGCCTCACCGCGACACTCGGCGTACTGCAGGAAAGCCATCAGGTGCGGGTGAATTGCTTGGTCCCGGACTGGGTCGCCACGGAACGCGGTCTTGCCGAGCAGGCCGAGCTACCCGAGCCCGGTCCGCCGCTGGTCCCTCTCGAAACACTCACCGACGCGGTCGTGGACTTCATCGAGGACGACGACCTCGCCGGCCGGGTGATTCTGCTCGACCGTGGCCAACCGCCTCAGCTGTTGGGATGACCATGGCCAAGTCAGCCGGATGGACCTCGACGACTGACAGCATTCCGGCATGACCGCCAGTCGTACGCCGGACGCCGCCGAGGTGCAGCCGTTCGCTCTCGTTCCCGTGGCCGCGATCGCGGGCACGCTCGCCGTAGTACTGACCGCTCTGTCCGGTCGGTACGGGTTCCACCGCGACGAGCTCTACTTCCTTGTCGCGGGCAAGCACCTGGCCTGGGGATTCACTGACCAGCCGCCGCTCACCCCGTTGCTGGCGCACATCTCGACGACGATCTTCGGCAACACCCCGATGGGCCTGCGAGTCCTTTCCACGCTCACAGCCGCCGCGACGATCTTCGTGGTCGCGCTGATCGCGAGAGAGCTCGGCAGCGATCGGCGCGCCCAGACCTTCGCGGCCGTCTGTGCGGCGATCGCAGGATTCCCGCTCGGCATCGGGCATCTCGCGTCGACCGCGACGTACGACCTGCTGGCGTGGATGGTGATCGGCCTCTTCGCCGTCAAACTCCTTCGGACCGGCGACGGCCGTTGGTGGGTGGCGATCGGTCTGTCGACGGGAATCGCGTTGGAGAACAAGTACCTGGTGGTCCTCCCGCTCGCCGCGCTCCTGATCGCCGTACTGATCGTCGGCCCGCGTCCCGTACTGCGAAGTTGGTGGCTCGCCGCCGGTGTCGTCACGGCCGCTTTGATCGCCGTCCCGAATCTCTGGTGGCAGGCAACGCACGGCTGGCCGCAACTGACGGTCGCCGGCGGCATCAGCGAAGACGACGGCACCGAGAACCGGATCATGTTCATCCCACTGCAGATCCTGCAACTGTCGCCGTTCCTGGTGCCGGTGTGGGTGGCCGGCTTCGTCCGGATGTGGCGCTCCCCCACCCTCCGCTGGTCGCGGGCGATCGCTCTTGCCTACCCGATCCTCTGCGTCATCGTCCTAGCAGTAGGCGGCAAGTCGTACTACGCGCTCCCGCTCCTATTGATCCTCGTCGCAGCCGGCGCCACTCCGACTCTCGCGTGGCTCGCACGCGGGCGCACCGCCGTACGACGCAGCCTCGTCGCGGCCGGCGTTGTCCTGACGGCGATCACCTCAGCCATCATCGCCCTCCCCATCCTGCCGCCCTCGGCCGTCAACGCCGTCCTCCCCATCAACCCCGAACAAGGCGAACAGATCGGCTGGCCGGCCCTCACCGCCGCAGTCGCCGAGGCCTGGCAACAGATCCCCGAGCCGGACCGCTCCCGCGCCACCATCTTCGCCCTCAACTACGGCGAAGCCGGCGCCATCGACCACTACGGCCCCGCCCACCACCTCCCGACCCCCTACTCGGGCCACATGTCCTTCATCGACTGGGGCCCACCCCCCAACACCCAAACCGGCCCCGTCCTGCTGATCGAACAAGAACCCACCCAGTACTACGAATCCCGCTTCGGCACCTGCCACCAAGTAGGCACCGTCAACACCGGCCACTCAGTAGACAACGAAGAACAAGGCACCCACCTAACCCTCTGCACCGGCCCCACCCAACCCTGGTCCACCCTCTGGCCCTCCCTCCGCCGCTACTACTGAAGCCCACGTCGCACCAACGCTCGCCACTCCTCCCACCCACCCAGCCCGCGGGCTCCTCCGTCGCCTGCTCCACAAGGCATCCTGGTGCCGCTGGCCTCCGATCGGCATGCACCGTCCGCCGCCCGATCTCCACCCATCGCAAGCTTCGCCACGAAGCCTGGACAGATTCAACTGACGCTCCCGTTCACGACTGCAAGCAACAGGCGGCCACGAACCCGCGCAGTACAGGACGGCGAATCCTCGTGCGCCAACTGATCGGGCTCGGGCAGACTGCGTTGATGGAGTTAGAGGCCGCCGGTTCGCCGCAGGAGGGGGCTGTGCGGTACGTCGCGTCGCTGTCCTCCGGGCCTCCTCTGGATCCTGCGCTGCGGGTGACTCTCAACTTTCACCCCGACCGCGTGACAGACGACCGGCCGATCCTCGTCGCGCTCGCCGAGGACGGCTCGTACCACTCGCAATTCGTCACCGGCACCAGCAACGGCGGGCTGACGGCGTACGCCGGCGGCGACCGCTGGAACTGGGAGAGCCGAATCTTCGGAGGCGCCTACGACACGGCATTGGCGACGGAGCGACCCGTGTACGGCGCCCTGAACTTCCACCAGAAGCCTCTCGGTGCCGCGCCACGCTTCGGTTCCGCCCACCTTCGACTGACCGCCGACGCAGTCTCCCGAGCCACCTTCTGTTACCCGGACAGCGTCTTCGAGCCGTCCGACTTCGGCGTCGTCACCCGCATGTCCCTCATCGACCTTGCAGACAAGGACGACCGCGATCTCCTCGACGACTACATCGAGGCCCAGATCCACGGACCGGTCCTGCTCGACCAACACGTCGAGGCGCTGATCCTCGATCCCTCGTACCAAGGAACCACCATCGAGGACCAAGCCCGCCATCTGCCCTGCCCACTCGAGTGGCACGCGGGTCTCGAAATCACCATCGACGAACTGCGACGACATCCGCAGTACCGCGGCCCCGAGTACGTCGCCCTAGCCGCCGAACTGGCTGTCGACGGCCGCCTCACTCCCCGAATCATCGGCGATGCCGCCCGCACCAACCGCTACGACCAGCAATCCCTCAAGAAGATCTGGCACTACCTGGCCCGCTTCGGCACGCCCCCAACCAAAACCCGAGCGACTCGCAGCCGGACCACATGACAAAAGCGACCCGGCCTGCGCTTTGCGCGGACTCGAGTCGCTGTCAGTGACGTGGGCGATACTGGGTTCGAACCAGTGACCTCTTCGGTGTGAACGAAGCGCGCTACCACTGCGCCAATCGCCCGTTCTGGGTGGTGCTGGTGTTCCTGTTGTGGTGGTGCGGGTGAAACCATAGCGCATTGGTCCGCGACGTACGAAACCGGCCGGGCTACTCTTGCTCCAAGACGGAGACCCCGTCGCGTTGGAGATATGACTGTGACTTTCTCGCACGACACCGAGCACGCGCTCGGCACCCTGGTCCGGCTGGTCAATACGCTGCCCGGGCCGAGCAGCCAGGTCGACACGATGGAGACCGTCGAGGACCTGGAGAAGTTCGTCCACGAGCGGGAGTTCAGCGCGGTCGGAACCTTGACCGAGACGGATCTGCAAGAGGTCCGCGAACTCCGTCCGTTGTTCGCGCCGGTCTTCACGACAGGTTCGGATGCGGAGGCGGCCGCGATGATCAACGCGATCGTCGCGCGGGGTACGACGACGCCCAGGCTGACGAACCACGACGGTCATCCGTGGCACATCCACTACTCGCGGGACGGTTCGTCATTGACGTGCCGGATCACCGTGGAGTGCGGGATCGCGCTCGCGCAGGTGATCTCGGCCGGCGAACGCGAGCGGTTGCGCCGCTGCGAGGCGCCGGACTGCGACGATGCGCTCATCGACCTGTCCCGCAACCGCTCCAAGCGCTACTGCGACGCCCGCACTTGCGGAAACCGTTTGCACGTGGCGGCCTACCGAGAACGTCGCAAGTCCGCCGGCGAATAGCTCGAACCCCCAAGCGTCCGAAGTACACCCAGTACTTCGGACGCTGTCGTTCGCGCCCACACCCTGGCACTCCGGACGCCGTCGCGCCCACACCTCTCGTACTCCGGACGCCCATAGTGCGCACGCACTCATACTCCGAGTCGCCCCGGCGTCGGCGTGTGGCAGTCGGTGGTTCTAGGGGTCGACGTCCTCGGCGGATCGTTCTGCGAAGACCTTGGCTACCGCGGCCGTGACCTCGCCCGGGGTCGACAGGTCGCGGGCGTCGCAGCGGTGGACGGCCTGGACGTCGCGGGTGGTCGACGTGAGGAAGATCTCGTCCGCCTCTGCCAGCCGCGCCAGCGGCACGTCTCGCTCCACCGCGCCGAACCAGGCGATCACCAGAGCACGAGTGACCCCGGCCAGCGCGCCCGATTCGAGCGTCGGCGTGACCAGCTCGCCGCCGTACACGCAGAAGATGTTCGACCCGGTTCCCTCACACAAATCGCCCACGGTGTTCGCGAAGATCGCTTCGCTGCCGCCGCGCTCCTTGGCGTAGGCGAGCGCGCGAACGTTCTCGGCGTACGACGTCGTCTTCAGACCTGCGACAGCGCTGCGTTCGTTGCGTACCCACGGCACGGTGACGATCGCCGTCGAAGGTGCCGGGCGCTCGATCGGCTGTGTCGCGACGACCAGCGTCGGGCCGTTGCTACCGCGATCGGACGACAACGGCGAGACGCCACCGGTGTAGGTGATCCGCAGCCGGCCGAACGCGATGTCCGGATCCGCCTTCACGACCTCCGCGATCGCGCGCTCGACCTGGTCGCGATCCGGCGCCGGCAGGCCGAGGCCCGTCGCCGACCGCACCAGCCGGTCGAGATGCTTCGACACCGCGAACGGCTGCCCGTCGACGATCTTCACCGTCTCGAAAACGCCGTCGCCGGTGGTCAGCCCGTGGTCCAACGGCGACAGGCCGGCAGCCGCCGGATCCTGCAGTACGCCGTTCAGCCAGATCTTCATTCCTGCTCCTTCCAACTGCGGACACCTTAAGCCGCGGCCCGACTACCACCAGGTCATGACTGGCGGGCGGTCCGGAAGGGGTACCCCCGTTTTTGAACTCCGGGACAGATGGGCTAATGTTCTTCTCGCGCCGAGGGGCAGGAAACCCGGTCGCAACGCGGACGTAGCTCAGTTGGTAGAGCGCAACCTTGCCAAGGTTGAGGTCGCCGGTTCGAACCCGGTCGTCCGCTCGGAGAGGGTTCGGCAGGCCAGGCTTTCTCACTGGTGGAGTGGCCGAGAGGCGAGGCAACGGCCTGCAAAGCCGTGTACACGGGTTCGAATCCCGTCTCCACCTCAACACCCTGCAAAGCTTGGACGATTGGCGCAGCGGTAGCGCGCTTCCCTGACACGGAAGAGGTCACTGGTTCGATCCCAGTATCGTCCACGAAAGCGATAGGCGGCTTGTGTCTGCGGAGAGCGCGGACCGGGTCGCTTTCGTTATTTGTGCGCCTGCGCTTCGCCTGGCGCGTTGCAGGGGCTTCGCCACCCGCACCCCCTCCGGCGCGGGGCCGAGGTCGCCGTTCGGCCAACCATCTCAGCGGGCGTTCTTGGTCGGTGTCTCGCTCTGGCTGAGGTCGCCTGTCCGCGCCGGCTGAGGTTGCCGTTCGCCTTCAGCGCCCGGCCGACATCGTCGCTCCCTCACCTCCCGGCCGAGGTCGTCGTTCGACTACACCCGCGGGCTGAGGTCGTCGCTCGCCTTGACTGCCCGGCCGGCGTCGTCATTCGACTGCACCCGCCGGGTGAGGTCCTCGCTCCCTCACCTCCCGGCCGAGGTCGTCGTTCGACTGCACCCGCGGGCTGAGGTCGTCACTCCCCCTCACCCCCGGCCGAGGTTGTCCTTCGACTGCGCCCGCCGGGTGAGGTCGTCGCTCGGCTTCACCCACGGGCTGAGGTCGTCTTGGGGGTGCCATTGATCGCGGCCCACCTGAGGTGGTGGAGGGGTTTCGGGTGGGTGTTGGCTGTTAGATCGTTGAGCGGTAGTGGGCTGCGATCTTGTCGCTGGTTGTGAGCCAGACGTCTGATTGTGAGGTGACGTATTCCAAGGCCAGGTCCAGGTACTTCGCGCGGAACGGCTGTCCGATGACGAACGGGTGCAGCGCCAGCGCCATCACCCGGCCGGTGTGCTCGGCGTCGGCGCGCAGTACGTCGTACTGGTCCTTCACCATCTGCAGGAAGTCCGGGCCGGTGAGGCCGCGGAGGAACAAGCCGAGGTCGTTGAGCTCGACGGTGTACGGCACGCTGAGCATGCCGGGGACGTTGAGCTCGTACGGCTGGTCGTCGTTCGTCCAGTCGAGCACGTACTCGAGCCCGAGCTCCGCCAGCAACGCGGGCGTGTTCGGCGTCTCGGTCAGCGCCGGGCCCATCCACCCCTTCGGACGTCGCCCGGTGGCGGATTCGATCGTGTCGACGATCTCGGCCAGGACCTCGCGCTCCTGGGCAGGCTCCAGGCCGGTGTGCAGGACAGAGTTCGTCCTGCCGTGGGCGAGCCAGGACCAGTCGCGTTCCACGCCGGCCTTGATGATCTGCGGGTTCTTCTCGGTCACCAGCGAGTTGAGCAGGGTGCTCGCGCGCACGCCGTATTTGTCCAGGATGTCGATCGTCCGCCAGATCCCGACCCGCGCCCCGTAGTCACGCCAGCCGGCGTTCAGCGGATCGGGCGACAGCTCGAGCGGCCAGATGCTGGTCGACGGCCGGTCCGGCAGGAAGGTCTCGACGTTCAGGCCGACGTAGAAGGCCACCCGCTTGCCTCCCGGCCAGGTCAACCGCGGACGATCGACGATCGGGCTGTAATCGAAGAGTTCAGCTGTCATGCGACCACGGTAAAATCTGACATCAGTGTCAGGTTCAAGCCTTCGAGGAGGACCAGCGGTGCGAATCGGCGAACTGGCCCGCCACACCGGCGTCAGCGAGCGCTCTCTGCGGTACTACGAGCAGCAAGGCCTGCTCGTCTCGGAACGGACCCCCGGCGGCCATCGCGATTACCCCGAGCGCGCCGTCGACCGGGTGATCCTGATCCAGGAACTCCTCGCGGCCGGCCTGCACAGCAAGAAGATCGCCCAGCTCCTCCCCTGCATGCGCGACCCGGACGGCGCTCCCAACGAGCGCGCCACCCCCGCGTTGCTCCGCGAGCTGAGTGCCGAACGAGACCGCATCGACCGACTGATGGCAGATCTGGCCACCTCCCGCGCCGTACTCGACGAAGTGATCTCGACCGCCGCCCAGGAATTGTCACCACTGGACGAGCGAATCGAGCTCTCGGCGGGATAGGAGCGACCTCAGGGCCGGGCGACGTTCTCGACCAGCCAACGGCTCAGCGGGCGCAGTTGGGTGACAGCGGCGAGCACGCGGTCTGCCGCGGCCGGCGTGTGGATCCAGTCGTCGCAACCGAGCGGCCGGGAGGCAATGAGAGTGCGGTGTCTCAGCAACTCCGCCCGCGGATGATCTGCCGGATAGCCTCGCAGCGGCCGCTTCAGCTGGTCGCCCGAGATCACGAAGCCCTCCCGCTCGAGCTTGCGGATGATCGCCGTCAGCCGCCGCCCAGAGCCGGGATCCCCCACCGCTGTCCGGTACCGCTCGATCTGTTCTGCAGGCGCGTACCACCACGCAAGGCCGACCTCCAGACCGTCGAGATCGAACCGGACACTCAGCTCGACATTCGGTGCCAGCCGGACGATCGCGCTCTGCCGCTGCCACGCCTCCAGCAGAACCTCGCCGTAGCGCCAAACAGCGAAGTCCTCGTACGCCGGATCCGCTTCCGCCAGCGCGTCGAGCAGCTCGAGCATCGGACGGCGTACCAGCTCTTCCCGATCTCGCCGCCATCGCCGCCTGACCTCGACGGAAGGCTCGCCCTCCAACTGGAGCAGCACATCGATGGCCCCGCGCGGCCATCCCTCGAACTTCCCGATCACAACCGGCAGCCTAGCCAGCCGCCGCCGCGGCGATGACCGAAACTGCTTGCCGGCGAGCGGCTAGACGAGCCAGGTGTTGTTCTGCATCAGGGTTCGGCCGGGGAGTTCGTTGGCCTCTCGCCAGGATTGGAGGGTGTCCGGGGTGAAGCGGAAGTAGAGGTAGAGGGCCGCGGCCTCGCGCGGATCGAAGCCGGTCTTGGTGGCGAAGGCGTCCGCGACTCCGGGAGCCAGGTCCTCTGCGCGGAGGGTCTCGACGGTGGCCGTGAAGAGGACGACGTCGCGGGTGTGATCAAGCGCGACGTGAGCGCGTCCGGTCGCCTGGAGGTTGAGGCTGGTCGGGTTCGACGCGGCCGTCGAGAAGAGAAGAGTCTCGCCGTCCCAGAGAAACGAGAGCGGCATCAAGTACGGCGTACCGTCGGCTGAGCTGGTCGACACCCAGGCATCGACATCCTCGCGCAGCCGCTTGAGCACGTGCTGTTTGCGTACTTCGGGGCTTCGGGCCGGCTCGGTCACTTCGTGTTCTCCTCAGCCAGTTGTCACATCGCAGCGGCTCGCTACGTCAACCCGACGACGGAGCTCGGCAGAAAAGTGTGACAGATGGAGTGGTTCCATGACTGAGGACGACTGGCTCGCGGCACGGTTTGAGGAGAAGCGCGATCACCTCCGGACCGTCGCGGTGCGGATCCTGGGATCGCCGCAGGAAGCCGAGGACGCCGTACAGGAAGCCTGGATCCGGCTCAGCCGCTGCGACACCGGGGAGATCGACAACCTGGGTGGCTGGCTGACCACGGTCGTCGGGCGGATCTGCCTCGACGTACTGCGTCTTCGCCGGGGCCGGCCCGAGCAGCCCGTCGACGAGCACTCCCCCGTGCTCGTCGACCCCGAAGTACCGGATCCCGAACTCGAGGCGGTCCAAGCCGAGTCAGTCGGGTTCGCGCTGCTCGTAGTACTGGAGACCCTCACGCCGGCCGAGCGGCTGGCCTTCGTGCTGCACGACATGTTCGCGGTGCCGTACGAGGACATCGCGCCGATCGTCGGCCGCTCTCCCGGCGCCGCCCGGCAGCTCGCAAGTCGCGGGCGGCGGCGGGTCCAAGGCCGACCCGAACTGCTCGACACGGACGCGCACCGTCAGCGCGAACTCGTCACCGCCTTCCTCGCCGCATCCCGCAACGGCGACTTCCAGGCATTGCTGGAGATGCTCGACCCAGGTGTCGTACTGCGTGCCGATGGTGCTGCTGCCGATAGAGGTGCGGCACGCCTGGTGCGCGGCGCGGCCGCCGTCGCCGCGAACTTCTCCGGGCGCGCGGCCGCGGCGAGAGTGGCTCTGGTCGACGGGATCGCAGGCGCGGTCTGGACCTACCGCGGCGAACCGCAGGTGGTCTTCAGGTTCAGCTTCGACGCCGATCGGATCACCGAGATCGAACTGCTCGGCGACGCCGACTACCTGCGCGAGGTCGAACTCGCGCGGTTCGACGGCTAGTGGGACTGGTGTGACCTGAGTGGCATTTCGCCGCCTGGACGGCGTCTCGCGCGACACCCCGGATACCCAGTTTCGAACTCCGCGAAAAGTGCGCTACTGTTCTGCTCTCGCACCGAGCAGGACAGCGTCCGGCTCCGCGAGATGCGAACGTAGCTCAGTTGGTAGAGCGCAACCTTGCCAAGGTTGAGGTCGCCGGTTCGAACCCGGTCGTTCGCTCGGAACTGGCCGGCAGGCCGACACCGCAGGCTCAGACTCTATGGTGGAGTGGCCGAGAGGCGAGGCAACGGCCTGCAAAGCCGTGTACACGGGTTCGAATCCCGTCTCCACCTCGAAAGACCTTCTACACAACAGAATCCTGGACGATTGGCGCAGCGGTAGCGCGCTTCCCTGACACGGAAGAGGTCACTGGTTCGATCCCAGTATCGTCCACGAAAGCGATGGCGACTCGTGTCCGCGGAAAGCGCGGACCGGGTCGCTTTCGTTGTTTGTGCGCCTGCGCTTCGCTTGGCGCGAGCGGGGGCTTCGCCACCCGCACCCCCCTCCGGCGCGGGGCCGAGGTCGCCGTTCGGCTGACCGTCTCGGCGGGCGTATTTTGTCGGCGTCTTGGTCTCCGCAACTAGATCCCCGTAACCCCAGCGACGCTGCGATACGTCCGGCACGGCGCTGTGCGACCCGGCAAACGCCGCGATTGGGGCATCCATCGATCTGCAAAAGTGCCGTGACCAGGGGGCTTCACGCCGTTGACATCTATAAGGGTTTCGTTAAACATTATCCATATGGTTAATGATGTTGATATTGCGTTGGCGGCTTTGGCCGATCCCACTCGGCGTCGCATCGTGGAGCTGCTGCGCGAGCGGCCGCGGCGGGCGGGCGAACTGGTGGAAGCTTTCGACATGAGCGGACCTGCCGTCAGCCGGCATCTGCGCATCCTTCGCCAAGGCGGGCTGGTGAATGAGCATGGCCTGGACGAGGACGCCCGGGTGCGGATCTACCGGCTCCGACCGGAGCCGTTTGTCGCCCTGCAGGCCTGGCTGGACCAGGTGCAGGCCTTCTGGGCCGATCAGCTCGGCGCCTTCAAGGAGCACGCCGAACGTCTGAGCAAAGGATTGAGTGAATGAGTACAACTGGAGTCGCCAGCGCCGCGGTCGAGGTGCCGCTGGATCCTGATACCGCCTTCACGGTGTTCACCGCCGACATCGGGACGTGGTGGAAGCGTGGCACCCGCTACTGGAACGACGCTGAACGCGGCCAGGAGTTGCGATTCGAGCCGGAGGTCGGCGGTCGCCTGATCGAGGTACACGATCTGGACAGCGGTGAGGGTTTCGAGATCGGTCGGGTGCTGGTCTGGGAGCCGGGTCGGCGGCTGGCGTTCACCTGGCGCCAGGGCGAGTGGGCCGCCACCGAGACCACTGATGTCGAGGTTCGTTTCGAGCCCGTCGGGACCGGCACCCTGGTGACCGTCGAGCACGGGGGCTGGGAGCGGGTCGGCTCGGCCAGCCCGGACCTGGCCGAAGGATACGGCCACGGTTGGGCCGAACTTCTCAGCTTCTATGTCGAGGAGACTCGCTGATGTTTGTTCACCTCGCCGTACATCACCCCAAGCCCGAACACAGCGACGAACTGCTGGCCTCGATGCATCGCGTCGACGCCGCCGCCCAGGGCGCCGCAGGCCTTTTGCAGATCGGTGCCTGGAAAGACCAGCGCAGCGACCGCCTGGTCGGCCTCGCCCTCTGGGAGAGTCAGGAAGCGTTCGAGGCCTCCGCCGAACGTATCTTCCAGGCCGTCGCCGACGACCCGTTCGATCAGTGGTGCCAGCAGCCGCCTGACGTCTTCCACCTCACCCAGGCATAGCTGCCGGGCCTAGGGGCTACATGCGGAGGTGTGAGCCGCCGTTGAAGTCCAGGACTGTGCCGGTGGCGAACTCGGCCTCGGGAGAAGCGAGGTAGAGGATGGCGGCGGCTACCTCGTCGGGGGTGGCTACTCGTTCCAGGGGGCTTTCGAGGCGGCGGCGGTTGTAGCCGTCGCCGGCCAGGGCTTCGGCGGCCATGTCGGTGGTGGTCCAGCCGGGGGCGATCGCGGTGACAGCTATGCCTTCGGGGCCGAGGGCTCGGGCGAGGGACTGGCTGAAGGAGACGATCGCCGCTTTGCTCGCGCCGTACGCCGGTTGGTTCGGTTCGCCGCGGAACGCGCCGCGCGAGGAGACGTTGACGATTCGGCCGCCGCGACCCATGTGGCGTACTGCGCACCAGGTGACGTTGGCCGCGCCGACAAGATTCACCCCGAGAGTGTCCGACCAGGCGCGCTGCCATTCGTCGTACGACGTGTCGCGGATCGGGTGGGCCGCGTAGATGCCGGCGTTGTTCACCAACACGTCGATGCTGCCCAAAGCCTCAGCGGCGGAGTCGACCATCGAAAGGATCTGTGCAGGATCCGCGAGGTCGGCGTGCGCCAGGACGTGCCCGTCCCCCGGCAGTTTCGCCAGCACTGCTTCGGCGGCCGAGTGTGACGAGCCGTAGTGCACCGCCACGCGATCCCCTGCTGCGGCGAAGGCCTGAGCCGCCGCCGCTCCGATTCCTCGTGATGCCCCGGTCACCAGCACTGAACGGTTCATGCCTCGACCCTACTGGCGAGGCTTCACGTCCCGCCGGTACTCCTTCGTCTGCCGGGCCCAGGCCTTCCGAGCCTCCGCCTGCAACCGGCTGTCCGTACGGCGAGCCATGTACGCCGCCTCTCGCTGCAGCTTCGTCCAGCTCTCGTACCGCCGCACAGGCAGCGTCCCGTCGTCCAGAGCCTCCTGTACTGCGCAGCCGGGCTCCGTGACGTGCGCGCAGTCCTTGAACCGGCACTGCTCCGCTAGGGCCGTCACATCCGGGAATGCAGCCGCCAGTCCTTCACCGGACTCCTGCAGGCCAACACCTCGTAGCCCGGGAGTATCGATGACGACACCGCCACCCGGCAGCACGATCAGCTCACGCCGTACCGACGTGTGCCGGCCCTTGCCGTCCTCGCGGATCGCCTGCACATCCAGTAGCTCCACACCGGCCAGTGCATTCACCAGTGACGACTTGCCCGCGCCACTGACGCCCAGCAACGCCAGCGTGGCGTTGTTCTCGAGCAGCGCGCGCACTGCCTCCAACCCTTCGCCAGTAGTCGCACTGCACACCAGTACGTCGGCACCAGGCGCTGCGGTCGCAACGTCTTCTGCCACTGAGTCGGCGTCCATGACCAGGTCTGCCTTGGTCAGTACGACGACCGGCCGCGCGCCACTTTCCCAGGCGAGCGCGAGGAACCGTTCGATCCGGCCGATGTTCGGTTCGGGGTGAAGCCCGACCACGATGGCGATCACGTCGACGTTGGCGGCCAGCACCTGGCCCTTCGACGTACCGCCGACTTCGGCACGCACTATCGCGGTGTGCCGGGGCGCTACGGCCTCGACGGTGATGCGGTCGTCCGGCCAGCGCCGGAGTGCTACCCAGTCACCGGTACACGGTGTCGCCTGCGAATCGGCGGCGATCGCGGCGAGCACACCGCCGGACCAACTGGCACGAACCGGTCCGTCCTCGGTGAGAACGCTGGACAGGCCTTTGTCGACCCGGGCCACGCGCCCAGGAGCGAACTCCGACGAGCCTGGTACCGCGGTGAGGTAGTCGGCCGTCGGCGTATCGAGACCGAGCGACCGGAGTACTGCGGAGATTTCTGCTGACATCGTGCGACGAACCTTTCGAGCGGTCCGGCCCCGAGATCAGCTCAGCGGACGGACGGTGCGGGAGTGGACGGCCCGGTGGGCCTGATCGAAGCTCATGCGGGGTCGCCTCCCTTCTCTGTCTGCCGCCGGATGACGGACTGTCGCGATGCCCTCAGCGTATGTCGTCGCCCTCAGCCTGCGCACCGGATTTTCCGACCCGCTCAGGCTCCCGCTCCGCACCCTCCGGTACTACGGGCGCCGGCTTCCCCGGACTCGCCATAGCCGCCGCCTTCCGCCCCGCCGGCGCCTCCTCCACCACACCGTTCTCGTCACCAGCGCGCGATCGCTCTGCGTCGGCCGCAGTGTTCGGGTCGACGGCCCGCGATCGCTTGGCGTTCGCCTCGGTCGGTGTCTCGTCGTGCGATTGCTTCGCGTTCGCCTCGGTCGGTGTCTCGTCGTGCGATTGCTTCGCGTTCGCCTCGGTCGGTGTCTCGTCGTGCGATTGCTTCGCGTTCGCCTCGGCTGGCGTCTCGTCGTGGGGAGAGGAGGGTGCCTTGGCGATGTCCGGCAGCTTCCTCGCCGACGCAGCCTGCTCCTCTACCTCTTCCGCCCCGCCCAGCGCCTCGACCGCACGCGCCATCTCGATCTCCGGCCGCTGCTCCCCCGGCACGACGACATCCACGTGATGGGGATCCGGCTCGGCCTTCATCACCGGCTCCTGGACTTCCTCCGGCTCTTCCAGTTCCTTGCGCGACTTGTGCGGCCACAGCCGATCCACCACCGCGTTCAGCGCGGCTCCGATCAACACCGCGATCGCTGTCATGTACAGCCACATCAACACCGCGATCGGCGCCGCCAGCGGCCCATAGATCGACGTCCCGCCGACAGTGCTCTGCAGGATCCAGCGCAGGACGAAGCTGCCGACGATCCAGATCGACAACGTCAGGAACGATCCCGGCAGATCCGACATCCACGGCGTCCGCACCGGCACCGACAAATGGAACAGCGTGTTCAGGAAGCCCGCCGACAGGATCGTGACGACCGGCCAGTACAGCTGGTTCAGGAAGTCGACCTTCTGCGGCAGCAGCGCGTCGACCGCGTCCGGTCCGGCCAGCACCAGCGGCAGCACGATCACGCCGATCACGAGCGCCCCGCAGTACAGGCTGAAGGACAGTGCGCGGGTGCGGATGATGCCGCGCTTTCCGCCCATCCCGTACATGATCGTGATCGTGTCGACGAAGACGTTCAGCGCCCGGCTGCCCGACCACAGCGACAGCACGAACCCGATCGAGATCACGTCCGGCCGGCCGCCGTCGAGCACCTTGTCGATCGTCGGCACGATGACGGAGTTGATCGAGTCCGCGGTCAGCGCCCGGCTGGCCAGTTCGGCGATCTGGACCTTGATGCTGTCGATCGTCTCGACCTCGAAGTACTTACCGGCGATGAAGCCGATACTTCCGGCCAGTCCGAAGATCAGCGGCGGCAGCGAGAGGATGGCGAAGAAGGCGGCCTCCGCCGCGAGACCCGTGACCCGGTAGCGCAAACAGGTGCCGACGGTCTGGGTGATCAGCTTCCAGGTCGTCGCGGGAATTCGTCGGGCCCATGCCAATGAGACGGAGGTCTCGGACCCAGAGCGTGCCATACCGCTTACCGTACTGACATGGCGGACCCAAACGCTGTAACGAATCAGGCTCCCCCACTCCAGGGGGTGAACTTCTTCACGTCCGACACCGGTCTCGGTGACGCTCTGCGTCCGTACGCCGACCTTTCCGCTGATCCCGGGCTGACCGAGATCGGCGAGCTCGCGGGAACGCAGGAAGCGCTCTCTCATGCTCTCCCGGCGAATCAGAACTCCCCGGCCCTGCGCACCCACGACCGGTACGGGAACCGCATCGACGAGGTCGAGTTCCATCCGTCCTGGCACTGGCTGATGGAGAAGGCCGTCGGCTTCGGACTCCAGGCCGCGCCCTGGACCAGCGAACGCCCGGCACCACATCTCACCCGCGCAGCCGGCTTCTACGTCTGGTCCCAGGTCGAGCCCGGCCACGGCTGTCCGATCTCGATGACCTACGCCGCAGTACCGGCTCTCAAGGCCGACGCCGACCTCGCCGCCGAATGGGTGCCCGGACTGTCCAGTACTGCGTACGACCCGCGGCGGCTGAGGTCCGCCGACAAGGCGGGCGTGCTGGCCGGGATGGGGATGACCGAGAAGCAGGGCGGCTCCGACGTCCGCGCCAACCTCACTACCGCCACGCCTTCGGGAAGCGGGACCGAGTACCTGTTGAACGGGCACAAGTGGTTCTGCTCGGCACCGCAGGTGGACGTGTTCCTCGTCCTCGCCCAGGCGCCGGAAGGCCTGACCTGCTTCGTCGTACCGCGCGTCCTTGCCGACGGCAACCGGAACACGTTTGCCTTGCAGCGCCTGAAGGACAAGCTCGGCAACCGGTCGAACGCGTCCAGCGAGGTCGAGTTCCACAACACGATCGGCTACCGCCTCGGCGACGAGGGCGCCGGCGTCCGGACGATCATCGAGATGGTCGCCGCCACCCGCCTCGACTGCGTCCTCGGGTCGGCGGCGTTGATGCGGCGCGCGCTCGTCGAGGCGACCTGGCACACGTCGTACCGGAGTGCGTTCGGCGGGTTGCTGCGGGACAAGCCCGCGATGCAGAACGTGCTGGCGGATCTGGCGCTCGAGAGCGAAGCAGCAACCGCTCTCTCGATGCGTCTCGCGGCTGCGGTGGACGCCTCGATCGCGGGTGACGAACAGGCCGCGGCGTTCCGGCGGATCGCGCTCCCGTTGGCGAAGTTCTGGGTCTGCAAGCGGACGTCGTTCACCGTCGCGGAAGCCCTGGAATGCCTCGGCGGCAACGGTTATGTCGAGGAGTCCGGTCTGCCGCTGCTGTTCCGCGAGTCCCCGCTGAACTCGATCTGGGAGGGCTCCGGCACAGTCAACGCCCTCGACGTACTCCGCGCGCTCCGGCGCCCCGAATCCCTCGAGGCCTGGCTCACCGAGGTCGGTCTCGCCCGCGGTGCCGACCACCGCCTCGACGCGGCCGTGACCGACGTACTGGAAGCGCTCTCTGATCTGGAGAACGCCGAAGCAGGCGCGCGCCGCCTGGCCGCCCGGATGGCGGTCTGCCTGCAGGCATCGCTCCTGGTCCGTCACTCGACACCTGACGTCGCAGATGCCTTCGTGGCGTCCCGCCTGGCCGGCGATTGGGCCGGCGTCTTGGGCACCCTCCCCCGCACCACGCCGTTCGGTCCGATCCTCGACCGCATCCTCTGACAACGCCATCACACGCTAGGGTTACCGACGTCGCGACTGGCGCTGAGGTGGGATCGACCACCGGGGAGCGAAAAGACGCCGGCACCGTGCGCCTGGGTGCCGCGACCGAGTGCAACCTCAGGAGAGAGACGAAGATGACTCAACCCTTCGACGCCGCTGCCGCGTCGGCCGCGTACAACAACGCACTTGCGGTGATCGGCGCGGTGGAACCCACCATCGCCGGCGCGATCAAGGCCGAACTGGCCGACCAGCGGTCCTCGCTGAAGCTGATCGCGAGTGAGAACTACGCCTCCCCGGCGACGCTGCTGACGATGGGCAACTGGCTGTCCGACAAGTACGCCGAGGGCACCATCGGGCACCGGTTCTACGCCGGCTGCCAGAACGTCGACACCGTCGAGCAGGCCGCCGCGGATCACGCGAAAGCGCTCTTCGACGCGCCGCACGCCTACGTCCAGCCGCACTCCGGCATCGACGCGAACCTGGTCGCCTTCTGGGCGATCCTGGCCAACCGGATCGAGTCCCCGGCGCTGGCCGAGGCGGGCGCCAAGCACGTCAACGACCTGTCCGACGAGGACTGGGCCAAGCTGCGCAAGGCGCTCGGCGACCAGAAGATGCTCGGCATGTCGCTGGACGCCGGCGGCCACCTGACGCACGGCTTCCGGCCGAACATCTCCGGCAAGATGTTCCACCAGAGCTCGTACGGCACCGACCCGGAGACGGGCCTGCTCGACTACGACAAGGTCGCCGCGACCGCTCGCGAGTTCAAGCCGCTGATCCTGATCGCCGGCTACTCGGCGTACCCGCGCAAGGTCGACTTCGCCAAGATGCGCGAGATCGCGGACGAGGTCGGCGCCACCTTGATGGTCGACATGGCGCACTTCGCCGGACTCGTCGCCGGCAAGGTCTTCACCGGCGACTTCGACCCGGTCCCGCACGCGCACGTCACCACGACCACCACGCACAAGTCGCTGCGCGGTCCCCGTGGCGGCATGGTGCTCTGCCAGCCGGAGTACGCCGACGCGGTCGACCGTGGCTGCCCGATGGTGCTCGGCGGCCCGCTCAGCCAGACGATGGCCGCGAAGGCCGTCGCGCTCGCCGAGGCGCGCCAGCCCGAGTTCAAGACCTACGCGCAGAACGTCGCGGACAACGCGGTCGGCCTGGCCGAGGGCCTGATGAAGCGTGGCGTCAAGCTCGTCACGGACGGCACCGAGAACCACCTGGTGCTGCTCGACGTCTCGTCGTACGGGATCACCGGCCGGCAGGCCGAATCGGCGCTGCTCGACGCCGGCATCGTGACCAACCGCAACGCGGTCCCCCGCGATCCGAACGGCGCTTGGTACACCTCCGGCGTCCGGATCGGCACGCCGGCGCTCACCACCCGCGGGTTCGGCCTGGACGAGTTCGACCGCGTCGCGGAGCTGATGGTCGACGTGCTGTCCAGCGTCACTCCGACCACGACCTCGGCCGGGGCGCCCTCGAAGGCGAAGTACGTGCTCGCCGACGGCGTCGCCGACAAGGTCCGAGCTGCATCGGCGGAACTGCTCGACAAGCACCCGCTCTACCCAGGTCTCGAACTCAGCTGACCTGACAGCGGCGCCCGTACCGGTTGAAGCCGGTGCGGGCGCCGCTGTTTCTCATCCGGAGATGCCCATCAGAGCATCGTCGGAAGCCTTCGCCGCCCGCTTCGGCATCAGCACGGCAGCCAGTACCGCGCCCGCGACCCCGATGCCGGCCGATACCCACATCGTCGTGTTCAAGCTGGTCATGAACGCATCCCGCACCGACGCGAGCAACTCCGCCGAGCCGGTCTTCGCCGCGACCGCGAGACCAGGACCGACGCCCTTCTCGACCGCCTCCGCGGCCTGCGCCGGCAACCCGCCTGTGCTGACGTGCGACCGGTAGACGGAGTTCAGAACCGTCCCGAGTACGGCGACACCGACCGTGCCGCCGACCTGCCGAAACGCCTGCAGCAGCGCGGATCCGGTGCCGGCCCGATCCGGGTCCAGTATTCCCAGACCCGCATTCATTGCCTGGGGCATCGAACAACCGAGGCCCAGCCCGACCACCACGATCCAGAGCGCGGTATAGCCGTAGCCGGTGTCCAGCCCGGTGAACGCTCCCAGCACGAAGCCGACAGCCATCACCAGGAATCCGGCCATCACCAGCACCCGCGTGCCGGCCTTGGTCTCGAGCGGCTGCGCGATCTTGGCCCCGACCGCCATCCCGCCGATGAACGGCAGCAACTTCAGCCCGGTGTGCAGCGCGTCGGAGCCGTCGATGCCCTGGAAGTACTGCGGAATCGTGAACAGCAGGCCGAAGATCGCGAACACGGACACCATCAGCAGCACCGCGCTGCCCGTGAACACCTTGTCTCTGAACAGCCCGAGGTCGATCAGCGATCCTGACGGGCGACGCTGCCACGCGATGAACACACCCAGGAGCACAACCGCGGCAGCCAAGAGCACCAGGGTGGTGCCGTCGGTCCAGGACTTCTCGCCGGCCTTCGTCACGCCGTACACGAGAGCCGCCAGACCGGCGCTGGAGAGCGCGATCCCGGGCCAGTCGATCGCCGGCCGGTCGGCGCTGCGGGACTCGGGGATGAGCAGCCGGACCGCCAGGGCCGCGAGCACCGCGATCGGGACGTTCATCAGGAAGATCCAGTGCCAGCCGGCGTGGTCGAGCAGCAGGCCACCGACGATCGGCCCGAGTGGCATGCCGATGCTGTTGGCGACGACGAAGAATCCGAGCGCCTTCTTCCGTTCCTCCTTGGTCCGGAACAGCACGGTGATCAGAGAGAGCGCGACCGGGACGATCATCGCCGCTCCGATCCCGAGGGCGGCCCGGGACGCGATGAGTGCCGTGGCGGATCCCGCCAACCCACAGGCCAGCGAGGCGGCGCCGAACAGCGTCAGCGCGATCACCATGATCTTGCGTCGCCCGTAGCGGTCGCCGAGCAGGCCCGCCGGGAGCAGCAGCGCGGCCAGGACCAGGTTGTAGGAGTTCGCCATCCACTGCAGCTGGCTCGTGGAGGCGTCGAGATCGCCGGCCAGCGTGGGTAGGGCGACGTTCAGCACGGTGGTGTCGAGCCCGAGCACGAGGGTCGCCAGGCAGAGCGCGATCAGTACGCCGAACCGGCGGCCGCCGGTGAGCGTCGTCGCGCCGACGTCGGTTGCGGAGGAAATGGTCATGAATCGAAATTATCAGAACTCTGTGATAGTTGCGATAGATATGACTCCGGTAGTGTTCTCGCATGCCTCAGGAACCGTCGCCGGAAGCGGTCAGCCAGTTCGTCGAACGCTTCGCGAGCGTGATGGCCAACAGCGGCGTCCCGTTCATGTCCGCCCGCGTGATGGGGCGGATGCTGGTCAGCCCGACCGGAACGATGACGGCCGCCGAGCTCGCCGAGTCACTCCAGATCAGCCAGCCCGCGGTCTCCGGCGCGGTCCGGCAACTCATCCAGGTCGCCTTCATCTCCCGCGAGCGGATCCCCGGATCCCGCAAGGACCATTACCGCATCCGCGACGACGTCTTCGCCGCCATGCTGGAGCGCCGGAACAACGCCCTCGGCGACTGGGAGGCCAGCACCCGCTCGGGCGCCGACCTGTTCGGCGCCGACACCGACGTGGGCCGCCGCCTCGGCGAAGCCGCCGACTTCTTCAACTTCATCCGCGACGACCTGGACCGGATGATCAAGAACTGGCGATCCGAACACCCGCCGACGCCGTAGCCGTGTCAATCGACGATGTTCATCCGAGCCGCTGACCACAGCATCAGTGCGGCGAACGCAGCGCCGATCGCCACGCAGGCAACGCCGACGGAGGTGGCCGAGATCAGGAAGCCGAAGGCGGTCATTGCCACCGGCATCAAAGCTTCGTCCGACAGGCTCGTGATACTGCTCGTCCGGCCCAGGTACGCCGGATCGATCGTCTGCTGGAAGGCGGCCGACAACTGTGCCGACGCGAGGCCGGCCGTGAACCCGATGGCCGCCATCGCCGCGAACACCCCACCGCGCGGCACCACGCCGATCGCCGCACAACCAGCCGCCTGCAGAATCAACACCAGCAGCCCGGTCCGCGCCAGATTCCGCGGCTTCCAGCGCATCGCCAGCAGAGCTCCGACAGCGGCGGCGATCCCCGAGCAGGCTTGGAACAACCCGAGCGATCCCGCTCCCCAACCGGCACCGTGAGTCCGCTGCACGAGCCCGACCGCGAGCACCGGCCCGACACACAGGTTCAGCCCGAAGAAGGCGATCACCAAGGTCCGCGCCGACACCGACCGGCGCAGATACCCGAACCCCTCCCGGAGGTCGACGAGCACCGAGGCCCCCGACGACGCAGGCTGCGGCAACCGCGGCTTCACCACAACGGCCAGCGCGACCGCGATCACCGCGAACGACACCGCGTCCACGACCATCACCGACGCCAGGCCGCCGTGAGCGACGACCACACCACCCAGCGGAGCACCGACGAACACGGCCAGCCGGTTCGCCAACTGGTTGCCCGCGGCAAGTTTCACCAGGTCGTCACGATGCACCATCCGGCGCGGCAAAGTCCCGGCCGCCGGCCCGTAGATCGCGTCCACCGCCCCGAACACGACCGCTACGACGAGCAGCAGCGGCAGCGAGACACCCCAGATCCCGATGAACACCGCCGCGAGGGACAGGACGACGATGCGGCCGAGGTTGGCCACGATCATCGTTCGGCGCGCGTCGATCCGGTCGGCCAGCGCACCGCCGTACAGGAGGGTGAGGGCTTTCGGCAGGGCGCCGATTCCCATCACGAGGCCGGCGCCCGCGGGTGTCGTCACCTGGGCGGCGCTCCACGCGAGACCGATGTACCACGCGACGTCGCCGATCTGCGAGACGGCCGCGGAGAAGATCCATCCCTGTACCCGCCGATCGCGGGACAGCGGCGGAAAGACCACCGCCCCCGCTTCCTGCTCCGGAGCGGTCACAACTCCACCACGATCACTGCCCACCGTCCGCATCTCGCCTCCCGACGCCATCGCCTCGTCACCGCCTGACCCAACGCCACCAGCGCTCCCGCCTTCCCCGCTCATGGCCGGGCCGGTACGCCGTGGGCGAAGACGAACGCGGACTGCACACCCGGTCCGGAATCCGGCGACTCGTGGTACTCCTGGATCAGTTCGCTGATCCGCGCACCGAGCTCGGCGAGCCGCTCGGGGGTCAATGTGACCCAACTCTCGGTCGCGAACGCCGCCCGCACCCAGGCCTCGTCGTACCCGGTCCGCCGGTCGAACCACTGGCGCACTTTGGCGGCGTGATGACCGAGATTCGCCTCCTCGGCGGTCGCCGCGACCAGCTCGCCGGCCGGGTCACCGCCGGCGTCGGCGATCGACCACGAGTACGACGCCTTCGCGCTGCGCCACCACCGCTCGCGGCGGTTCTTGGCCAGCTCGGGCGCCTCCTCGATCACGCCTGCCGCGGCGAGAACCTTCAGGTGGTGACTGATGTTGCCGACCAGCTCCCCGGTCGACTCGGCCAGTCGCGAAGCGGTGGCCGGGCCGTCGACGCCGAGCAGGTCGATCAGCCGCCGGCGGAGCGGGTGGTGGATCGCGGCGATGACGGACGCATCGGCCGAACGGCGGTTCGCAGGACTCATACCGGCGACATTACTTTCCACAAGAACTCTTGCGCAAGAGTTCTTGTGGAACGACTTTCGAGCGCGAATCAATCTCCACTGTGGCGGTAGACTTATCCAGATGGCGAGATTGCGTCTCACGATGCAGGAATGGGAGTTGATTTACCGGCGTCCGGCGCTGAGGCTTATCACCATGCTCGCTGCCCAGTCCACTCATCTCGTAGGTCGGATTCACGTCGACCTCGGGCGGATGCGCAGCGCCATCTGTTGTCCTTCGATGTTCTGACAGCCACCCTGCGGGCCAGCCGATGGCCCCCGATCTCTGATCACCGCTGGGTGCGCACCGCGCAGACCCGAATCGAATCGACGACGCTTCGAGCTCGCCTCGCGCGGGACGCACCTGTCTCTAGCAGACAAGGACTCGTTCCGGATGACTGGCGTCACCTCTGCTCCCCGTACCGATCCCCCTCGTAAGGCCGCCCGTCCGCGCAAGGGCAAGGGCGAAGGACAGTGGGCGCTCGGCTATCGCGAGCCGCTGAACAAGAACGAAGAGAACAAGAAGAACGACGACGGCCTGAACGTGCGGGCCCGGATCGAGAACATCTACGCCCACCGCGGTTTCGACTCGATCGACCCGGCCGATCTGCGCGGCCGGTTCCGCTGGTGGGGTCTCTACACCCAGCGCAAGCCCGGGATCGACGGCGGCAAGACCGCGACGCTGGAGCCGGAGGAACTGGACGACAAGTACTTCATGCTCCGGGTCCGGATCGAGGGCGGCCAGCTGACCACCGAGCAGCTCCGGGTGATCGCCGAGGTGTCCAGCACCTACGCCCGCGACACCGCGGACATCACTGACCGGCAGAACATCCAGCTGCACTGGATCCGGGTCGAGGACGTGCCGGCGATCTGGCAGAAGCTGGAGGCCGTCGGGCTCTACACCACCGAGGCCTGCGGCGACGTACCGCGCGTGATCATCTCCTCCCCCGTCGCCGGGATCGCCGCCGACGAGATCATCGACCCGACGCCGGCCATCGACGAGATCGTCGAGAAGTACATCGGCAGCAACGAGTTCTCCAACCTGCCGCGCAAGTTCAAGACCGCGATGACCGGTCACCCGTCGCACGACGTGGTGCCGGAGGTGAACGACATCAGTTTCGTCGGCGTCGTCCACCCCGAGCACGGTCCCGGCTTCGATCTCTGGGTCGGCGGCGGGCTGTCGACCACGCCGATGCTCACGCAGCGCGTCGGTGCCTGGATCCCGCTGGAGGAGGTGCACCTGGCCTGGAAGGGCGTCGTCAGCATCTTCCGCGACTACGGCTACCGCCGGCTGCGCAACCGGGCCCGCCTGAAGTACCTGGTCGCGGACTGGGGCATCGAGAAGTTCCGTGAGGTCCTCGAGAGCGACGAGTACCTCGGCTACAAGCTCATCGACGGACCAGCGCCCGAAATCCCCGCAGTACAAGGCGATCACGTCGGCGTACACAAGCAGAAGGACGGCCGGTACTACGTGGGCGTGGCTCCCGTGGTCGGACGGGTGTCCGGCAGCTCGCTGGCGAAGGTGGCCGACGTCGTCGCGGCGCACGGGTCCGACCGGGTCCGCACCACCGCGCAGCAGAAGCTGATCGTGCTCGACGTCGAGGAGTCCCGGGTCGAGTCACTGGTTGCCGCGCTCAACGATCTCGGCTACCAGGCCCGGCCGTCGGCCTGGCGGCAGAACACGATGGCCTGCACCGGCATCGAGTTCTGCAAGCTGGCGATCGTCGAGACCAAGGCCCGCGCCGCCGAACTGATCGGCGAACTGGAGGAGCGGATCCCCGAACTGGACGTGCCGATCACCATCAACGTGAACGGCTGCCCCAACTCGTGTGCCCGGATCCAGGTCGCCGACATCGGGCTCAAGGGCCAACTGGTCCTCGATGCCGACGGCAACCAGGTTCCGGGGTACCAGGTCCATCTCGGCGGCGGCCTCGGCCTGGACGCCGGCTTCGGCCGCAAGCTGCGCGGTCACAAGGTCACCTCCGACGGGCTGGCCGACTACGTCGAACGCGTCACCCAGAACTACCTGAAAGAGCGGTCCGAGGGCGAGCGCTTCGCCCAATGGGTCGTCCGTGCCGAGGAAGGAGCGTTGCAATGAGCGAACGTGCTGCGCCGTTGTACTGCCCGTACTGCGGTGACGAGGACTTGCGTCCTTCCGAAGAAGGGCACGGCGCGTGGGAGTGCCGGCCCTGTGCACGGGTCTTTCAGCTGAAGATGATCGGACTGCGGGTGAGCGTGGAATGAGTGACTTGAAGACCTTGGCCGAAGAGGCCAACGAACGACTAGCCGACGCCTCGGCGCAGGAAGTACTGGCCTGGGCGCGGGAGACCTTCGGCGACGAACTCGTGGTCACCGCCTCGATGGCAGACGGGGCACTCCCCCACCTCGCGGCCGAGGCGGCCCCCGGTGTCGACGTCCTCTTCCTCGACACGGGCTATCACTTCCCCGAGACCATCGGTACGCGGGACGCCGTCGCGGCGACGCTGTCGATCAACCTGATCAACGCCACCCCGAAGCAGACCGTCGCCGAGCAGGACGCGACGTACGGCAAGGATCTGTTCGCTCGCGAGCCCGACAAGTGCTGCGCTCTCCGCAAGGTCGAGCCGCTGAACCGGGTGCTCTCCGGCTACAAGGCCTGGGTCACCGGCGTACGCCGGGAGGAGGCGCCGACTCGCGCCAACACCCAGGTCGTCGAGTACGACGCGAAGCGCGACATGGTGAAGCTCAACCCGCTCGCGCCGTGGACCCAGGAGGACCTCGACGGCTACATCGCCGACAACGGCGTACTGGTGAATCTTCTGCAGTACGACGGCTACCCGTCGATCGGCTGCGCCCCGTGCACCAAGCAGGTGGCACCCGGTGAAGATCCGCGCAGTGGCCGCTGGGCCGGCCAGGGCAAGATCGAATGCGGGTTGCACGTATGACGGCGACGATCGAGGCGAGTGAGGATCCCGTGACGGCTGCAGTTTCCGCTCCGAGCAGTTTGGACGCGCTGGAGAGCGAGTCGATCTTCGTCTTCCGCGAGGTGGCTGCCGAGTTCGAGCGGCCGGTGATCCTGTTCTCCGGCGGCAAGGACTCCATCGTGATGCTGCACCTGGCCCGCAAGGCGTTCGCGCCGGCGCCGGTGCCGTTCACGCTGTTGCACGTCGACACCGGGCACAACTTCCCCGAAGTACTGGCATATCGCGATTCCGTCGTCGAGACGCTGGGGCTGCGGCTCGAGGTCGCCGAGGTGGAGGACTACCTCGCCGACGGCCGGTTGCGCGAGCGCCCGGACGGCACCCGGAACCAGCTGCAGACGATTCCGTTGCTCGATGCAATCAACTCGCACCGGTTCGACGCCGTGTTCGGCGGCGGCCGCCGGGACGAGGAGCGCGCTCGCGCCAAGGAACGGATCTTCAGCCTGCGCGACGAGTTCGGGCAGTGGGATCCGCGCAACCAGCGGCCGGAGCTGTGGTCGCTGTACAACGGCAAGCACCGGCCGGGCGAGCACGTCCGGGTGTTCCCGCTGTCCAACTGGACCGAGCTGGACATCTGGAACTACATCGAGCGCGAAGAGATCGCTCTCCCGAGCATCTACTACGCCCACGAGCGGGACGTGTTCGAGCGCGACGGCATGTTGCTTGCCGTCGGCCCCTATTCGCAGCCCCGCTCCGGCGAGACCGTTGCCAAGCGCCTGGTCCGCTACCGGACGGTCGGCGACATGTCCTGCACCGGCGCGGTCGCCAGCGCCGCGACGACAGCGGCCGACGTCGTCGTCGAGGTGGCGGCGAGTGAGATCACCGAGCGAGGCGCCACCCGGGCCGACGACCGGGCCAGCGAGGCAGCGATGGAAGACCGCAAACGAGAGGGGTACTTCTGATGAGCACTCTTCTCCGGCTCGCCACCGCCGGTTCGGTGGACGACGGCAAGTCGACTCTGGTCGGGCGGTTGCTGCACGACTGCAAGGCGATCCTGGCCGACCAGATCGCGCATGTGCAGACGGTTTCGGCCGCGCGCGGTGGCGACTTCGACTTCGCCCTGCTGACCGACGGCCTGCGGGCCGAACGCGAACAGGGCATCACGATCGACGTCGCCTACCGGTACTTCGCGACCGACAAGCGCTCGTTCATCCTGGCCGACTGCCCGGGACACGTGCAGTACACCCGGAACACGGTCACCGGCGCGTCGACGGCGGATGTCGTGATCATCCTGGTCGACGCGCGCCACGGCGTACTGGAGCAGACCCGGCGGCACCTCGCCGTCGCAGGGCTGCTTCGCGTGCCGCACGTCGTACTGGCGGTCAACAAGATCGACCTGGTCGGATACGACGAGGCCGTCTACCGCGGGATCTCCAAAGAGGTCTCGCAGCTGGCCGACCAGCTCGGGATCGCCGACGTCCAGGCGATCCCGGTGTCGGCGCTGGTCGGCGACAACGTGGTCGAGCGGTCCACCGCGACCGGCTGGTACGACGGTCCGACGCTGCTGGAGTTCCTGGAGAACGCTTCCGGGCGTTCCGACGCCTCCGGTCAGCCGCTGAGATTCCCGGTTCAGTACGTGATCCGGCCGCAGACCGACAACGAGTACCGCGACTACCGCGGCTACACCGGAACCGTTGCCTCAGGCACCCTTTCCGTCGGCGACCAGGTGATCGTGCTGCCGGCCGGCCGCCGTACGTCGGTCGCCGGGATCGACCGGGCCGTGATCAGCTCGACCTCGACGGCCGTCGCCGAACGGCCGTCCGCGGTCGCCGGTGAGGCGGTCACCGTCCGGCTCGCGGACGACCTCGACGTCGCCCGTGGCTCGGTCATCGTCTCGGCCGACTCCTCCCCCGGCACCCGCCGGGAACTGTCAGCCACGGTGTGCTGGCTGTCCGATCGCCCGCTGTCCGTGGGCGCTCGGCTGCTGATCAAGCACACCACCACTACCGCTCAGGCGATCGTCACCAAGATCGGTGGCGTACTCGACCTGGACACGCTCGGAGTCATCGACGCCACCGGGCTCGACCTGAACGACATCGGCAAGGTGCAACTCAAGATCGCCGCACCGCTGGCCGCCGATCCGTACTCCAGCAACAACATCACCGGTTCGTTCCTGCTGATCGACGCCCACGACGGGTGGACGCTGGCCGCAGGCATGATCGACGACGAAGAAGGGGAACTGCTGTGACTGCTCCAGCTCTCGTGATCCTCGCCCACGGCAGCCGCGACCCGCGCTCGGCCGCCACCGTCCACTCGCTCGTCAGCTGCCTGCGCGAGCTACGGGACGACCTGCGGATCGAAGCCTCCTTCCTCGACCACTGCCCGCCCACGCCGTACCAGGTGATCGACCGGCTCCGTGCCGAAGGTGTCGAAGAGGTCGTCATCCTGCCGTTGCTGCTGTCGAGCGCCTTCCACGCCCGGGTCGACGTACCGGCCGTGGTCGACGAGGCACGCAGCCGCTTCCCGGACCTGCGGATCATCGCCTCCGACGTGCTCGGGTACGACGACTCGCTGCTCGATGTCCTCGATCGGCGGATGCGCGCCGAACTGAAGGACGGCCGGGTGCGTGAGCTGGACGCGCTGGTGCTCGCCTGCGCCGGCTCCAGCGACACCCAGGCGAACGCGGCCGTCGCCCGGCTCGCCCGACTGTGGGGTCAGCGGCACAAGCTGCCCGTTGTGGCGGCGTTCACCACGGCGGCGACGCCGTCACCGGCCGAAGCCGTTCTCCAGTGGCGCTTGGAGGGCCGTCGCCACGTGGCGGTCGGTTCGTTCTTCCTGGCACCCGGCCTGCTGCCGGACCGCGCCGAGCAGACAGCCCGCAAGGCCGGGGCTGTCGCAGTCTCCCGCCCCCTCGGCGTCAGCGCTGAGGTCGCCAGACTCGCCCTCCTCCGGTACGGCGTAGCCGGCCTCGACCTCCTCACCCTGGACCCAGCCCCCCGCCCGGTCCTGATGCGGCCCGAGTTGGTCCGCACCGCCTAGCGCAGCCCGGCGGAATCCGCGGCCGACTCGTCCCGATCGCCGCTGCGTCCGTCATCGCGGCTTCGAACGGATCCGGTCCTGCCGGACTCGCCTTCCAACGCAGCTGCTCACCGCGCCCTTGCGCGGTGAGCAGCTGCTTTTACTCTGCTCTGGCACTGCGGCGAGCAGAATCGCCTTCTGCTGTTCTTCGATTCATCGACGAACACCCGATCGCAGTACGGCGCTGCGCACACACCCAACCGCCCCGCCAAATCACTGCCCATCGCGATAGCCAATCCGGCTGCCCACCCCGCCGCCCAGCCTTTGGCCAACGTCGTGTCGGGTCCATGGAAGTGCAGATTCCACCGACCATCGGCCTTGTCGAGCTGCGGCCTAGCACTGGTGTCGATCAGCAACGCGTTCACACCCGCAGCCGCCTGATCGAGGTCGCCGGCATGCGTCGCCTCGAAGATCTCCCGCATCCGCACCGCGACACCCACCAGTACTTCGGCGTCGGCCGCGCTCACCCGAGGCCGTGGGCGCCCGTCCGCAGAGAGCGCTTCCGCAACGGCCGCAGCCTTCCCCTCTCCGGTCGGAGCATCGACCGGCTGGCCTAGCGCATAGCCGGCCGTCAGCCGATTCACCGCATCGACCGCCGTCGTCAGCACACTCAACACGTGACTATCGAACTTCACTTGACCAGTCACTCCCTCAAAACCTAAGCTCGCCGTGGCGTGACCAACCATAGCTCGTTCATCAGTCACGCGAAGGGAGCGACATGACGCACACCGACACACCAGGCGATCTCCAGGGCGACCCCCGAGACGCACGAGACAGCGCTCTCCGGGTTCCCCCCACATGGCGGGAGGCACGGGACGGCGCCCGCCAGGCACCTGCCACGTGGCGAACGCTGCCGGGGACCGTGCGCATCCTCGTGATCGCCCGAGCCGTGAACCGCCTCGGCGCCTTCACGCTCAGCTTTCTCGCCGTCGTACTGACCGTCGAACTCGGCGCCACCGTCGCCCAGGCCGGGCTGGTGATGGCAGGCTTCGGCGTGGCGACGATCCCGTCCCGGATGTTCGGCGGCCATCTGGCCGACCGGCTCGGCCGCAAGCGGACCATCATCCTCGGCCTCACCGGTTGCGCAGTCGGCCAGACCTGGATCGCCCTCGCGAGCACGCTCTGGTCAGCGGTAATGGCCGCGATCCTGCTCGGGCTGATGTTCGAGATCTACGAGCCGCCGAGCCAGGCGGTGATCGCCGACGTGACCAGCCCGGAGGACCGGCCCACGGCGTACGGGCTGCTCGGGGCGGCGATGGCTGCGGCGGCGGTCGCGGCCGGCGTACTGGCTGCCGCGGTGAGCCATTGGGATCTGCGGTGGCTCTTCGCGATCGACGCCGCGAGTTGTTCGGCGTGCGCTCTCTTGCTCGCAATCGCCTTGCCTGCCGACCGATTCTCGTTCCAGGGCAAAGCGCGAGTAGGTCGCGCCGAAGGCTGGAAGGATGGTCGCCTGCTGCTTTTGTTTGCCGTAGGCACCGTTTCCGCGACGGTCTTCATGGCGCTGATGCTGGGCCTACCACTCACTTTGATCGAGCGAGGCCTGCCGAGCTACAGCATCGGACTGATCCTCGCGATCTCGGCTTTGGTCCTCGTCGCGGCCCAACCCCTCCAGCGAACCCAGCGCATCCGCAACCTCGACAACTTCCAAGCCATGACGCTCGGCTATCTGCTTCTAACCGCCGGCCTCGTCATCAACGCAGTCGCCACCAACCTGCCCGTCTTCATAGCCGCGGCAGTGCTGTGGAGCATCGGCGATCTGTTCCTGCTGAGCCGCGCCTTCACCATCGTCGCCGGCATCGCCCCCGAGCACGCCCGCGGCCGCTACTTGGCGATCTACGGCCTCAGCTGGGGTATCGCCACCGCGATCGCCCCGCTCGGCGCCACTCAGCTCCTCACCCACGCGGGGCCCGCCCTCCTCTGGCTCACCTGCGCCTTGGCCGCCACCGCCTTGGCCGCCCTCCAACCCGCCCTCCGCCGCCGCATCACGCCAAACATCTAGCAGCGCCCTCACCTGGACCTAGTGAGATATCGTGATATCTTGCTAGCCATGGCAAAGGAAGCGACGAAGAACATCCTGCTGCGGTTGGACCCCGAGCTCGCCGAACGATTGCAGGCGGTGGCCGAGGTCGAGGGCCGCTCCGTCTCGGACGTCGCGCGCGAGGCGATCGCGTCCCTGGTCGAGCACCGACGCAACGACGCGCGATTCAGCCTGCTGCTGGAGGAGAATCTCACCCGGCACGAGCAGTCGCTCCGCCGGCTGCGCCAGGACGACTGATGCAGCACCTCGACCTGTACGACGTACTGGCGGTCGTCGCCCGGGTGATGCAGTGCGACCCGGATGCCGCGATCCGGCGTACGGACCTGGACGCGGTCGCGCAGGTGCTCTCGGAGGCGACCTCACCACTGTGCCAGGACGACCTCGCCGAGGCGGGCGGGGTGTTGTTGTCGGGACTGGTGAGCCGGCGGCCGTTCGCCGGTCCGAACCGGACGATCGCGGTCGCCGTCGTCCTGCAACTGGCCGGCCTCAACGACGCCGACCTCGAACTCGAACCGGTCGAGGAACTCGATGCGCTCCTCGATCGCGTCAGCTCCGGCCAGGCGCCCATCGCCGAGGTCATCGCCGAGGTCATCGACGTGGTGCGGCACCGACTCCAGTGCCGGGAGCTGACGCTCTCGAGCCTCGGTTCCGAAGACCAGATCAATCCTGAGGAGAGCGATATGTTCGAGAAGTTCACCGAGCGGGCGCGGCGGGTGATGGTGCTGGCGCAGGAAGAGGCCAGGAACCTTCAGCACAACTACATCGGCACCGAACACGTCCTCCTCGCGATCCTCGAGGAAGGCGGTGGTACTGCGGCGAAAGTGCTGGCCAACCTCAACATCTCGACCGCCGCGGCCCGCGCGGTCGTGCTCGAGATCGTCGGTCGCGGCGAGAAGGCGCCGGCCGGCCACATCCCGTTCACGCCACGCTCCAAGCGGGTGCTCGAGTACAGCCTGCGGGAAGCCGTGCAGCTCGGGCACCAGAACATCGGCACCGAGCACATCTTGCTGGGCATCGTCCAGGACGGCGAAGGCGTCGCGGCGCAGACGCTGGTGAAACTCGGCGTCGACCTCTCGAAGGTGCGCCAACTGATCCGCCACCGGCAGCACTCCGAGGCGGCCGTCACCGAGTTCCTTGCCGGCGACAGCGGATCCTTCACCCCGAAGATGCCCGCCCGCAAGCACCACCTGCTCAGCGAACTGGAAAGCCTGATCGACGAGAACGACAACCTGTACGAACAGGTCCGCCGCCTCCGCGAGAAGCTGCGTCAGCACAACATCGACCCGGACGACTAGCCCTCACTACGACTTGCCCGTACGACGCGGCGCCCGGCAACTCGGGGCTCGCTCGAAGCCACCTCGCGGACGCCACGTAGTACGAGGCTGTTCGGGGGTCAGGTCGCGGCGAGGCGGGCCTTCTCTTCGGCGACGTCGAAATCGGCGGCCGGCCACTGCGGGTCGAGGCCCTTCAACGTCTCCAGAAGCAGGGTGGTGACTGCCCAGTTGCGGTACCACTTGCGGTCGCTGGGGATCACGTACCACGGAGCATCGGGGGTGTTGCAGTTCTCGAGCGCCGCCTGGTACGCCTCGGCGTACGCGGGCCAGAGTTTGCGCTCGTCGACGTCACCCGGGTTGTACTTCCAGTGCTTCGTCGGGTCATCCAGGCGCGCCAGGAGCCGCTCCTTCTGCTGCTCCGGCGAGATGTGCAGGAAGCACTTGACGATCGTGACCCCGGTGGCCGTCAGCTCGGCCTCGAACTCGTTGATCTCTTCGTACCGGCGGTTCCAGACCGGCGGCGCGACCAGGTTCCGTACCCGGGCGATCAGCACGTCCTCGTAGTGCGACCGGTCGAAGATCCCGACCATGCCGGGACCGGGCAGCGCCTGGCGGATCCGCCAGAGGAACCCGCGCCGCTTCTCGGCCGGCGTCGGCGCCTTGAACGAGGTGATCTTCAACCCCTGCGGGTCCATCAACCCCGCACCGTGGCGGATGACACCGCCCTTGCCGGAGGTGTCCATGCCCTGCAGTACGAGCAGGATCCGGCGCTCGCCACCCTTGCGCCCTTCGGCGAACAGGCGCTCCTGCCAGTCGGACACCTCCGCGCCCACCTCTTCGAGCGCGGCCTTGCCGTCGGCCTTGTCACCGGAGAACCCGGTGGTGGCGCGAGTGTCATAAGCAGTCAGGTCGACCGCACCAGGCGGGACCCGCAACACGTCCAGCAACTTCCCGGTCGGTACGTCGACTTCGTCGTGACCGCTCTTCTTCTTCGCCATCTGTACATCCTGCCCCATCCCCACCGAAGAACCGACGAGGACAGGGCAGGACATCAATCAACGGGTGGTAACAGCGCTACCCAGGTCCCAGCTGATCGAGGTGCTGTACAGAGCGAACCGGTAGTCGCGCAGCTTGCTGTACCGGTAGGCCATCGTGACCTCACCCTTGGAGTTCGTGTACACGGACTTCAAGTTCTTCCACGTCGTGGTCCCGCGCTCCCGGAACTGGAACACCCCACCCGCAGACCGCTTGAAGTAGCTGTTGGTGGTGGTCGAGTAGAGCAACGAGGTGCCCTTCAGGGTCACGACGTCGGCGCTGCGCGACGACGAGATCCACGCACCGGCGGCCAGCTTCACCGTGACGGGCACGGTGTTCTGGGTGTTGGTCGTGTCGTCCGCGTTGTAGCTTCCCTCCCCGTTGAAAACCATGTTGCCGATCGGGTGGTTGTCCGGGATGTACCACGAGCCATCGCCGTACTGGTAGGTCTTGTCGAAGACCACCTCGTTGACGTCACCCAGGCTCGGGTGGTGCAGGGCCCAGCCGGAGGCGGCCGTCGGGGTGTTGCAGGTCCCGCTGACCTTGCCGAACAGAGTCAGCGTCGGCTTGCCGATGGCGACCCGGCTCGGAATGGACAGGTTGCAGGTACCCGCGACCACGGTCGACTTCGAAGTCTTGCCATCGAAGTGCAGCGGACGCACAGGGTCAGGTCCTGCGGCCGACGCGGTCAGCGGGAGCAGTGCGGCGATTCCTGCCGCGGCTGCCGCCGTCGCGAGGGTACGACGAAACATTCGGTAACTCTCCTTGGTGTCATGCATGGATGGCACTGGGACCCCCCTCAGCACCGGGTTCGCGCGGAGCCTACCGGCCCAAAGGTCTATACCGCTCATCCGCTGCACCAACCTGCAAACGACCCGCGCTTGCTGCGACGACGTCATACCGCAGAGTCACGAAACCTCAAGATTTACAGGAGTTTTCGATGAACTCTCAGTGATCTGTAACGGCGTTGGCCAGCGCGATGAGCCGGGAGAGGGCTCTCAGGTATTTCTTGCGGTAGCCGCCCTTGAGCATCTCCGGGGAGAACATCCGGTCGAGTGGGACACCGCTGGTGATCAGCGGGATGTCGCGGTCGTACATGCGATCGGCCAGCACTACGAGGCGCAGGGCGACGTTCTCGTCCGTCAGTTCGCGCAGGTCGAGGATGCCGACGGTCCCCACTCCGTCCAGGAGAGCGCCGTACTTGCTCGGATGCAGCTCGGCAAGATGATGATGCAGGTCGACGAAGTGGTCGCACGAGGCATCCGGTCGTTCGTCGGCCGCCTTCTCGACCAGGGCATCCGGCCAAGGCTCCGGCGCGACGGGGAGCCCGCGGTGGCGATAGTCGGGCCCATCGATACGTCGTACGTCGAAATGTGCCGCGAGCCCCTGGATCTCGCGCAGGAAGTCGATCGCCTGGAACCGGCCCTCCCCCAGCCGATCCGGCAACGTGTTCGAGGTAGCCGCCAGTTGCACGCCAGCGGCCACCAACTGCCCGAGCAACCGCGAGATCAACACCGTGTCCCCGGGATCGTCGAGCTCGAACTCGTCGATGCAGATCAACCTGTACGCCGACAGCGCCTCGACAGCCGGCCGCATCCCCAACGCGCCGACCAGGTTGGTCAGCTCCACGAAGGTGCAGTACATCTTCGGCCCCGCCGACACGTGCCACAACGATGCCAGCAAGTGCGTCTTCCCCACCCCGAAGCCGCCATCGAGATAAATCCCCGGCTTCTCCGGCGCGACCGGCGCCGACCCCCGCAACCGAGACCACAGAGAACGCTCTCTCCGCGGCTCGGCCAGGATCTCACCGCGCTCCCGCAGTACGCCGAGGGCATCCGCCTGACTGGGCTCACCGGGACCCGGCCGATAGGTCTCGAACCGCACGTCACTGAACCGGGGCGGCGGTACACACTCCGACAGCAACCGGTCCGAACTGACCTCCGGCCACCGCTCGCTCAGACGGATCGGCATGTCCCCACCCTACGAGTTGCCTTGACCTCAAGAGAACTTCAGGTCCTACCGTCGAGCCGAACCCAACGACCAGGAGGTCCGATGTACGCGATCCAGCTGCACGAGTTCGGCCCGGCGGAGAATCTCGTCTTCGAGGAGGTTCCGGACCCCGAGCCCGGCCCCGGCCAGGTCCGCATCAAGGTCGAGGCCGCCGGCGTCCACCTCGTCGACACCGTACTGCGAGCCGGAACCCTCAACGACAGCCCGATCCCGCGACCGGAACTGCCGACCATCCCGGGACGCGAGGTCGCCGGCACGATCGATGCCGTCGGCCCCGAAACCGACACCTCGTGGATCGGCAAACGGGTCGTCGTCCACCTCGGCATGGTCCCCGGCGGGTACGCCGAACTGGCCGTCGCCAAGGTCGACTCCCTGCACGAGATCCCACCCCACCTCGATGCGGCGAGCGCAGTAGCCACCATAGGCACAGGCAGAACCGCCATCGGCATCCTCGAAGACGCAGCCCTGACACCCGACGACGTAGTACTGATCACCGCAGCCGCCGGCGGCCTGGGCAGCCTCTTCATCCAATCGGCCCGCAACATCGGCGCCACCGTCGTCGCCCTAGCCGGCGGCCCGGAGAAGGTAGCCCAGACCCGCGCCCTAGGCGCACCTCTCGCCTTCGACTACAACCAACCAGACTGGCCCACCCAAGTTCGCACCGAACTCGGCGACCACCAAGTCACCGTAATCCTGGACGGCGTAGGCGGCCCCAACGCCCGCCTAGCCTACGACCTCCTCGCTCCCGGCGGCCGCCTCCTCCTCTTCGGCTGGTCCAGCGGCACCCCCCTGGAAATCCCCGCCGAAACCCTCACCACCCGCAACCAAACAGTCTCCTCCCCCATAGGCGCCAAAGTCCTCCCCCGCCTACGATCCCTAGAATCCAAGGCCCTAACCGAAACCACCTCCGGCCGCTGGCACCCCCTAACCACCCCCTACCCCCTAGCCAAAGCCGCCGACGCCCACCAAGCCCTAGAAACCCGCCAAACCACCGGCAAGGTCGTCCTCATCCCTTGAGACCCTTCGCCTGAAGGACAGTCATCAAGATGGAAACAGCTATCAACGTTCCGCCCTACGATCCTGCAAAAGGTCTGCACCTGGATTGGGACGACGGCTTCGAAATCGAGGTCAAGTTCCAGGGCAACGAGATCGTCATCGGCGGCAACTCGGCCGGGCTTACCAGTTTGGCGCGGCACCTTCTGGCCCTAGCTCAAACAGGCGCTCCGGCCGGAGCTCATGTCCACCTCACGGCGAACCAGGAGCTCGAATCGGAGGTAGATCTCATCTTGCAGAAGTCAACCGTGTAAGCGATCGGCAACAACATTGATGGTGGAGCGATGGCTGAAGTTGAAGTGCCGCGGATGCGGCGGGATGTGATGGACTCGCTGGCGGTTCTGGCTGACCGCGAGTACCAGGAGCGGGCATGGGTTCGGAAGGAAGGATTCAAGCTCGGGCAGCACGATGACTTCGACTATCACGTGCACGTCCTGTACGACGACACCGAGGTTCTCCGTGATCCGAAGGCTGCGATCGGCTCAGTTCTCTTGCCTGGAGACGAAGCGGACCGCCTCGAGGCTCTGGGAGAAGTGCTCGACCGACTCCTCGAGGAGCATGGAGACGTTGATGACATCGCCTATCTGCGCGACCCACGCTGGCCGGAGGTAGTTCGGCTGGCCGGCCTCGCGTTGGCCGCAATGGTCCGCGAATGAGGTTTCGAGCCGTTCCACTAACCCGACTGACTCTCAAGATCGATCGAACAGAAGGTAGTGATGGAAGAGGTTCGATGGCTCGAAATCGGGTTCACCCGCGAGGAGGCACTTGTACTAGCAGGCTTTCAACGAACTCCAGAGAGTTGGACGCTCGGCGTCGAACTCGCTGTTTGGCGGCAATGGGTCACCGAGATCGAGCGCGGCGAACTGCATACGCGTGATGAACTTGAAAGCGCGTACGACGTCCGCGACGATATCGAAGACAGCTGTTCAGCCATCGCCAGCGAGTACAGGGAACGCCTGTACGACTATCTGGATGAACTCGATCTGACGTTTCGAGATTCAACCGTCCACTTAGCGGACTCGAAAAGAACCGAGCCAAATGGACGCTGGTGGCGCGGCAGAATCCCTGTTCGCAACCGAGCTCGCGCATATCTTTTCGACGAAGACTAGCGAAGCCCGTCGCCGCTCGCCCCCACCTGCGAGCGGCTCCATCGGTCCCGACCTTGTTATCGCCGTCCGACACCACCTTTACTGAACGGTGGTGGTTAGGCGGTGATGTGTTTGCGGGGGGTTCGGCGGGTTGAGGGGCGGGGCTGGGTCGGGCGGTAGGTGTCCTGGTAGGCGTTGTAGTGGAGGCCCCAGGGGGTGCAGGTGTCCTGTTGGCGGATGTATTGGTCGGCCGTTGCCTGGGGGCGGATCGTGGTCGCGGTACGTCGGGGTGTGGTCATCGCGGGTGCTCCTGTTCGGGTTGGGGAGAAGGCCCCCGGGCCGCCTGGTGGGCGGCCCGGGGGCGGGCCGGGTCCTACCAGATCGTGTAAGGGAAAGTGGCCTTAACGCTTGCCCCGCCACTGTCCGTTGCAGTCACTGTCGCCGTGTAAGAGCCCCGGCTGGTCGGGGTGCCTGAGATCACGCCGGTCGTGCTGATCGACAGGCCTGCAGGGAGGCCGGTCGCCCGGTAGGTGATCGGCTGCCCCGAGCTCGAGGTGGCCTTGATCTGGAGTGGGAAGCTCGACCAGCCGACGAACCCGTACTGGCTGCCCGGGTTCTGGACGGTCACCGTGCCGGTGGACGTACCGGTCACGGTCAGGGTGTACGTCGTGGAGTGGCTGACCGCCCCCGTTCCGGTCACTGTCACCGGGTAGGTGCCTGCGGCAACCGATGCCGTGGTGGTGATCTTGAGGGTCGACGAGCTGCCCGACGTCACCGACGACGGGGTGAAGGTCGCCGTGGCACCGGTCGGCAGGCCGCTGGCTGCGAGCTGTACCGACTGCGGGTTGCCGCTGCTGGTCGTAGTACCCACTGTCGTCTGCACCGAGTCGCCTGCTGCCACAGAGCCCGAGATCGGGTTCAGTGACACGGAGAAGTCGCTGCCGGCCGGCGGGGCATCGCCGACTGCCAGGTTCCAGACCGCGTACGCCGTAGCGTCGGCAGCGCGGTCCAGCACGGTGGTGTTGATGTTGGTCGGGTACTTGTCGCAGGCCGAGTGGTAGCAGGAGTCGTACGCCGAGTTCGCCGTACCGCCCCACTTCTGCGCCTGGGCCGTCGTCTTGCGGGCCGAAGCACCGGAGGCGAGACCGCTGGTGGCGATACCGACGTTCGAGAACGAAGCGTCGTCGGACCGGCCGGCGCCTTCGACGTCTTCCTCCGGCTGCAGCGAAAGCCCGTCGTAGAAGGCCTTCAGCACTTTGCCGGTGGTGGAGGTGATGTTGTTGATGAAGTAGCCCGCGTTCGGCGACGCGACCATGTCGAAGTTCAGGTAGGCCTTGATCTTCGAGCGGTCCGTGGAGGACAGCTGGCCGACGTAGTACTCCGAGCCGTTCAGCCCCTGCTCCTCGTCGGTCCACCAGCCGAAGCGGACGTGCTTGGCCAGTGACGGCTTGTCCTTGGCGAGTCGCAGCGCGACCTCGAGGATCGTCGCGGAGCCGGACCCGTTGTCGTTGCTGCCCGGACCGGCGCTGACGCTGTCCAGGTGAGCGCCCAGCATGACCACCTGGCTGGTGTCACCACCGGGGTAGTCGGCGATCAGGTTGTCGGAGGGGTACTGGCAGCTCGTGCAGCGCTGCTTGGCGACCGTGTAGCCGGCGTCGCGCAGCTTCTGCTCGATGTAGCTCACCGACGCCGTATGTCCGGCGCTCCCGGCGCGGCGGTTGCCACCGTTGTTGTCGGCCGCCTGCTGCAGCGCGGCCAGGTGCGCCTTGACGTTGTTCACGTCGATGTCCGGTACGCCGGCGGGCGGGGCGGACCCGCCGACGGTCAACCGGTACGTCGCGGTCTTGTCGACGTCCGTGCCGTCCCCAGTGAGCTTGACGTCGTACGTGCCCTCCGGCGTGCTCGACGCTGTCGCGATCGTGAGCGTCGTCGAGTTGCCCGACTGCAGCGAGCTCGGCGCGAACGTCGCGGTCGCTCCGGTCGGCAGGCCGCTGGCGGTGAAACGAACGGTCTGGGCCGCGCCACTGCCGATCACGGTGTTCACCGTGGCTGTGGCGGACTCCCCCGGCTTGACCGTGCCGTTGGCCGGCGACACCGACAGGCTGAAGTCGTTGCCGGTCGCAGTACAGGTTGCTTCGCCGGCTTGAGCGGGCACCGACACGGCGTCCCAGGCAGCCTTCACCTTGGCGTGCAGCGCACAGGTGGAGTCCAGGTTCTTCGCCGCGGTCAGGGTGGTGGACCGCCACTTGCCGTACGTCATGCCCGAGGTCTTGCCGAGCATCGCGTTGTAGAACAGCTTGCCGGCTTCCTGGTGGCCGATCCCCATCAACTTGGTGTTGTTGCAGGTCGGGCTGGCCGGCTGGCCGTCGGTCGGGTTGGTGCCTTCGGCAAGCAAGTAGAACCAGTGGTTCATCGGGCCGGCGGAGGCGTGGATCTCGTTCGGCAGGCTGCTGGAGTTGCAGTCGGGCATCCCGGAGATCTTGGACGGCTGGTACATGTACCGGATCGGGCCGCTGCCGGTGAGGTTGATCTCCTCGCCGATCTCGTAGTCCGGCGGGTCGTTCGGGTTGTTCAGGTAGAACTCGGTCAGCGTGCCCCAGATATCGGCGACCGCCTCCTGCGACGGCCAGCCGGACAGGCCGCCCGGCGTCATCGCGTCGAGCCCGTGGCCGTACTCGTGCGCCACCACGTCGACCGGGGTGATCCAGTTCCGGGCGTTGTTGTACCCGAAGATCACGCCGTCCGGGTTGTACTGCGAACCCCAGTAGGCGTTCACGTCGCCCAGACCGACCAGCGCGTCGGCCCACTTGCCCTGGCCGTCGAGCCCGTTGCGCCCGTACCAGTTCTTCAGCATGTCCCACTCGCCGGCCGCGACGTACATGACGTCGGTGCAGCCGGCTTCCTTGTCGGTCTTCGACGTGCTCCCCCACACGTCGTCGGTGCCGGTGTACGTCGTACCGGTGGCCGAGTCGCCGCAGTGCAGGTTCGGCCGCGCGGGGTCGGTCATCGAGTACCCCGAAGTGGTCTTCGTCGTACCGATGGTGAGGTTCGGGCCTTCCCAGATGCCCGTGCCGGTACCGGCGGCGGTCTGCTCGATCGCGTCGACCACCTTGCCGGTGCGCGCGTCGACGTACACCTTCTGCCGGCTCAGCTCGCCGTGGTTGCGGCCCTGCACGACGGTCTCCCAGGCGAGCACCGGCTTGGCCTTGCCGGAGTACACGACCAGGGTCGGCTCGCCTGGCATCAGCTGCGCCTTGTCGATCGCCTTCTTGGCGGCCTTCTTCGCGGCGGCCTTGGTGATCGAGGGGCGGCGGCCGACGGTGATGTCCTGCTGCTGTGCGACGTTGATGCTCTTGGCGTTGCCCTTGGCATCGGTCGTGACGACGAGGTCACCGCCGACGACGGGCAGGTCGTAGTACGTGCGCTGGTAGGCGACGTACTGCAGGCCCCACGGCGTACTGATGTCCTGCTGGCGAATGAACTGGTCGCCGGGGCCTGCCTTGAGTTCGGCTGCGCGGCCATGGACGAGGCGGTCGGCGGTCCGCACCGCGGCCACCCGGGCGTCGACAGGCGGGTCGACCGGGGCCGCCGACTGGGCGGTTGCCGCGGGCATCTTCATGGCGACCACCGCTGTCGCGGCGGCTGCCAGGCTCAGGACGCAACCGGCTGCGACGAGGCGCAGGGGTGTGCTCTTCACGAAATTTCCTCACTGGGGACGGGGCGGGCCCCCGCCACCGGCCGAGGGCTGCAGACCGACCGGCGGATGGCGGGGGCGAGGAGGCCTGGGATCCGCTGGGCAGGTGGATGAACTCCCGGCGTCCTCTGAGTGAAGACATTGGCATCCGCAAGTGGTGGCTGTGATATCCCAACAGGGCATAACCTCACCGCTATGGAGTTGGAACTGCGCCACTTGCGGATCGTCTGCCGGGTCTCGGACACGGGCAGTGTGTCGAAGGCGGCTGCCGCGTTGGGGGTGTCGCAGCCGTCGTTGACGGCTCAGTTGCATCGGATCGAGGAGGCGATCGGCGGTCCGCTGTTCGAGCGAGGCCCGTACGGCGTGATGGCGACTCCGCTCGGTCGGCATGTCCTGGGTCGGGCGCGGGCCATGCTCGCGGACATGGACGATCTGCTCGGCAGCAGCCGGCGCTACACCGATGCGCCGAGGACGCTGCGGCTCGGTTCGCTGCGGACGGTGATGTTCGGCGCGTGGCTGGCCCGCCTGGAGGACGTGTTACCCGAGCGGGAGTTCAGCACCCAGGTCGATGCGTCGTGTGCGACCCTGACGGATCTGCTGGCTGCTGACGTGTTGGACGTGGCGATGATCGGGCGCTGCGACGATGACCATGCACCGCCTTGTCCGCCAGGCGTCCGGGAACAGACGATGGTCCATCCCGAGCCGTTCGCGCTTGCGCTGCCGCTGGACCATCGGCTGGCTGACCGTACCGACATCACGCTGACTGATCTTGCTGACGATGTGTGGATCTGCCCGCCGGCCGGCAAGGAGGACGGTGATCTCGCGTCACTCCGCGATGCGTGCGAGCGGCTCGGGTTCACCCCGCAGTTCCGTTACTACAACCTCGACACCACGGAGATCGAGCAGTTGATCGCTGCGGGTCGTGGGATCAGCCTGTGCGCGCCCACCGTCCGCGACATCGCCGGGTCAGTGATTCGTCCCCTGGTCGGTCAGCCCATCTCGTGGCGCCGGGTGCTGCGCTACCGGCCCGAGAACGTCACCCAGGCCGAGCTCGACCTCATTCACCGCGCCTTCATCGATACCTACCGCACCACCATCGCCGAAAACGCCGAACTCCGCCCCTGGTGGTGGGACCATCCCGACTCCCACCCCACCGTCATCGAGCCTTAGCCCGGACCGGGTCGGGCTGATGCCGTTGACCAGGGTGCCGCCGTCATCACCACCGGCTAGCCCAGGACGTCGCCCAGGTCGAACTTCACCGGCTCCTCGAGCTGCTCATAGGTGCACGACTCCGGCGTACGGTCCTCGCGCCAGCGCACGAACTGTGCCGTATGACGGAATCGCACGCCCTCCATGTGGTCGTAGCGCACCTCCACCACGCGCTCAGGGCGCAGCGGCACGAAGCTGAGGTCCTTGCCCGCCTGCCAGCGGCTGCCCTCCGCGTTGCGCGGGGTCCGATTGCCCTCTTCCTGCTTCGCCCAGGCCCACGGGTGGTCGTCGAAGTCGGTGACGAGCTCCTGCATCTCCTCGAACAGCTCTTCTCGCCGCGCCATCGGGAACGCACCGATCACCCCGACGCTCGCGAGCACGCCGTCCGCGTTGTACAGACCGAGGAGCAGCGATCCGATCCGGTTCGGCCCGCTCTTGTGCAGCCGGTAGCCGGCGACGACGCAGTCCGCAGTACGTTCGTGCTTGATCTTGAACATGGTCCGCTTGTCCGGCTCGTACAGCCCGTCGAGCGGCTTGGCGATCACGCCGTCGAGGCCTGCACCTTCGAACTGGTGGAACCACTCCTTGGCGGTGTCCAGGTCGGTCGTCGTACGGGTGAGGTGGATCGGCGCCTTGGCCGGTTTGAGCGCGTCCTCCAGCGCGGCGCGCCGCTCGGCGAACGGGCGCTCCGTGTAATCGGTGTCGCCGAGCGCGAGCAGGTCGAACGCCACGAAGCGCACCGGAGTCGTCTCCGACAGCATCTTGACCCGCGAGGCCGCGGGGTGGATCCGCTGCTGCAGCATCTCGAAGTCCAGCCTGTCCCCCGACGGACCGACCAGGATGATCTCGCCGTCGATCACACAGCGTTCCGGCAGGTTCGCCTTGATCGCCTCGACCAGCTCCGGGAAGTACCGCGTCATCGGCTTCTCGTTGCGGCTGCCGATCTCGACGTCGTCGCCGTCACGGAAGATGATCGAGCGGAAACCGTCCCATTTGGGCTCGAAACTGACCTCGCCGGCCGGGAACTGCTTCACCGCCTTCGCCAGCATCGGCGGAACCGGGGGCATCACAGGTAGCTGCATGTCCGCCATTCTGCCCGCGGACGGGGCATGATGGGGGCATACCGACTGGTAGGACCGGAGGTACTGACCATGTACGACGTCGTACTGCTCGTCGAACAAGAACTCACCGAGCCGGACGCCAAGCGCGTAGTCGAGCTGCACCAGGACATGCCAGAGACCGTGAAGTACCACGTGCTGGTGCCGTGTCACAACGCCGAAGCCGGCGTCGAGGCGTCACTGAGCGCCCTCGGCACCGCCGATCTGTACGGCGCCGGGCTCGCGGATCAGCGGGAGGATCTCGCCGAGGCACAGAAAGCCATCGACAGCGAGGCCTCGGACTGCACCGGGCGGAGCGTGCAACGATTGCGGGATCTCGGTCAGCAGGCCGAAGGCGGCATCTCGCACGACCGGCCGATCGACGCGCTCCGGGCAACGGTGAAGAAGGTCGGCGGCCAGGAGGTCATCATCCTCACCCGGCCGCACATCGTCGCCGAGTTCTTCCACCTCGACTGGACGAACTCCGCCCGCCGGCATCTCGGCGTACCCGTCCTGCATCTGCTCGAGTACGACGAGCAGAAGGCCAGGAAATAGTCCGTAAAACACATTAAGGGCCACCCGTGTGGGTGGCCCTTAACAGTGTGAATGTCCGGCGACGTCCTACTCTCCCACGACCTCCCGGTCGCAGTACCATC
>NZ_SOCE01000003.1:300000-521576 GCF_004365175.1 Kribbella voronezhensis
TCGCGCTCTGCGACACGAACGGCGGCACGCTGCCGCGCGAACTGCAGGACATCGTCCGCGACGTACTGGAGACGACCGGCGCCCGGCTCGGCATCCACGCCCACAACGACGGCGGGTGCGCGGTCGCGAACTCGATCGCCGCGGTCGAGGCGGGCTGCACGCACGTCCAGGGCACCATCAACGGGTACGGCGAACGCACCGGCAACGCGGATCTGCTCGCGGTCGTCGCCAACCTCGAACTCAAGCGCGGGATGCGACTCCTGCCGCCCGGCCGGCTGGCCGAGTCGTACCGGATCGCGCATGCGATCGCCGAAGTGACGAACGTGCCGCCGTCGACCCGGCAGCCGTACGTCGGTGTGTCCGCCTTCGCCCACAAGGCGGGGCTGCACGCCAGTGCCATCAAGGTGGATCCCGATCTCTACCAGCACACGGATCCGGCCCTGGTGGGCAACGACATGCGGATGCTGGTCTCGGAGATGGCCGGGCGGGCGAGTGTCGAACTGAAGGGCCGCGAACTCGGCTTCGATCTCGGCAACGACCGTGACCTGGTCAGCCGGGTGACGGATCGGGTGAAGGAGATGGAGGCACGCGGGTACACCTTCGAGGCGGCCGACGCGTCGTTCGAACTGCTGCTGACCGAGGAGGTCAGCGGGGCCCGCGCGAGCTTCTTCGACGTGGAGTCGTGGCGAGTGATCACCGAGTCCCGCGCGGACGGCGAGGCCGTCTCCGAGGCGACGGTCAAGCTGGTCGCCGGCGGCGACCGCGAGATCGTCACCGGCGAAGGCAACGGCCCGGTGAACGCGCTCGACCACGCCCTGCGCACCGCCATCGAGCGCGCCTACCCGGTGGTCAACAAGTTCGATCTGCGCGACTACAAGGTCCGCATCCTCGACCAGGGCCACGGGACGGACGCGGTGATCAGAGTTCTGATCGAGACCGCCGACGGAGAAGGCTCCTGGGTGACGGTCGGGGTCGGGCACAACATCGTCGAGGCTTCCTGGGAGGCGCTGGTCGACGGCGTCACCTACGGCCTGCTTCGCCACAAGGAGGTCGTCCGATGACGATGGTCGACAGCCGTACGGCGGACGTCGCGCCGGCTTACGTAGTACCGGACCGGGTCCTGACCACCTTCACCGCGGAGGTCGTCGAAACCCGCGGCCTGCTCGCCCGGATCGCCGTCCAGCTCAACCCGTACGACGTCCGTGAACTCAGCCTCTGCCTGGAGACCTGCACCCTGCGCATCGTCGTCGAAGGCGCCGGCTTCGACGCCGGCCGGGTAGCCGCCCGCCTCGACAAGATCATCGGCGTTCTGGACGTCAGCTACAGCTGAGGTCCAGGGCCAGCGCGGCTGTCCAGCTGAAGTCGCGGGCGCCTCGGGGCTGGCCGGTGTAAGGGTCCACGTATTCGGCGAAGTCGGTGTCGGTGGCGAGGGTGAGGAAGTCCTGCCGGAGGGCTTCGGCGAGAGTGGGTTGATCGAGGGCGGCCAGCGCCCGATGGATCAGCCAGGCGGTGTTGAACCAGCTCGGGCCGCGCCAGTAGCGGCCGGGCTCGAAGGCAGGGCCGGTGAGGTCGTAGCTGGGGACCAGGTGGACCTTGCCCAGCTGGAATCGCGGGCCTTGGGCGGTGCCGAGCAGTTCGGTTGCCTCTGGCAACTCCGGGACCAGCAGCGGCACCAGACCCGAGATGGTGTCGGCGGCAACCAGTTCGCCGCTCTTCAGGTCGCGGGCGCGGAAGATGCCGTCGGTGAACAGTGTGCTCAGCGACTTGGTCAGCTCTGCGGCCGCGGACAAGTGCGGCGCGGGATCGAGTGACAGCTCCGCGGCGATCGAGGCCAGGGCGTGTTCCGAGGCGATCAGCAGGGCGTTGAAGCACGGGTCTTCGAGCGCGAAGGCGAAGGGTGTGCGTGCATCGTCGTAGCGGTGATCGCGATAGGTGGCGGCCAGTTGGACGTAACGGCCGTAGTCGAGATCAGTGGGGCGGTCGGCGTTGCTGGCGTGGTCGGTGTCGCGGCGGGTGAAGGAGTCCAGCGGCGCCGGTTCGACCCGGGCGAGGGCTTCGTCCCAGGCCGGGCTGTTGTCCATCCCGGATTCCCACGGATGCACGATCGCGACCAGCCCGTGACCGCCGAGATCGCGGTGCTCGCGCAGATAGGTGTGCCAGGCAACGAGTTTCGGGTAGACCCGGGCGAGGAAGTTCCGGCGTACGGACTCCACCGGATCGGCCTGGTGGGTGAGCCAGACGGCGAGGGCGTGGACCGGCGGTTGCACGATACCGGACGTCTCGATGCCGCCGCGGGTGATCGCCTGCCAGAAGTCCGGGCCGGGGAAATAGGCGTCGCGGGCAACGGAAGGGGAGAAGCTGATGTGCGGGATCCGCCCATCGGCCCACTGGGAGCCGAGCAGGGACTCCAGCTCGACCTGCGCGCGGCGCGGCGACAGATGCCGCAGCCCGATCGCGATGAAGGCCGAGTCCCAGCTCCACTGATGCGGATACAGCGAGTGCGAGGGCACGGTGGAATGCCCGGTCCAGTTGCCGAGCAGGACTTCGCTGGCTTGCCGGTCGGTCACACGTACCGCCGAACCACGGCCGGGATCGAGCGGACCGCTTCGACGGGATCGCCGGACAGTCGGCACTCCACGGCCAGGTAACGGTCGTAGCCGATCGCATCCAGCGCACCCAGGAACGCAGCCCAGTCGAGATGTCCGGCGCCCGGCTGCAGCCGGTTGGAATCGCTCAGCTGCACGTGTCCGATATAGGGTGCCGCGGCAACGATCGCGGCCGACGGATCGGCTTCCTCGATGTTCATGTGGTAGCTGTCGATGCCGATCCGGACCGAGTCCAGCCCGACCTCCTCGATCAGCGACACCGCCTGCTCGAGCCGGTTGACCATGTGGTCCTCGTACCGGTTCAGCGGCTCCAGAAACAGCTCGACTCCCTCGGCCGCCGCATGCTCGCCCAACTGCCGCAGCCCGTCCAGCAGTACTTCGCGGTCACCGGCCTCGTCCCGCGGCGGCTCGAACGGAGGCAGCCGCCGGGAGAACATCCCGTACGACGCCGGCGTCTGCGCGCCGAGACCACCGAGCTCGGCGATCACCGAGAGCTGGGACTTCAGCTGCACGAGGGCGTCCGCGCGCTGCTCCGGATCGAAGGCCGCGAAGAAGTGCAGCATGTCCACGCAGACAGTCGGCATCACCACCCCGTCGGCCTGCGCCTTGCGGAGCTCGGGCAACCGGTCGCGGAACGACAGGTCCCCCTTGCCGCGCAGCTCGATCGCCTCGTACCCATTGGCGGTGGCGAAAGCCCACTTCTCCTGCAAGGTGGCGCCGGGCAACAGTTGCTCTTGGCATGCGATCTTCATCAGAACTCCAGTAGAACTTGCAGGGCGTCGCCGGGACGCGTGTCGAGCAGGGTGTAGGCGTCAGCCGCTTCCTCGATCGGGACGCGGTGACTGATCAGGGGTTCGACCTCGACGGCGCCGCTGCCGACAAGGTTCAGGAATGTGCTCTGGAGGCGGTCCACGGACCACCGGCCGGCCAGTTCGAGCGGTACGCCGCCGATCTGCGAGCTGATCAGTTCGACCCGGTTGTGATGGAACTCCTCGCCGAGCCGAAGGCCGTTGCCCTCGCCCTGGTAGAAGCCCGAGGCAACCACTCGCCCACCCACGCCGACCGACCGGATCGCCTCGTGCAGGGCGGCGTACACCCCGCTGAGTTCGATCGCGGTGTCAGCGCCACCGGCAGCCCGGATCTTCTCGGCCGCGGTGCCGGGGGCGAAGGAGTCGTCGGCGCCGAAGCGAAGCGACTCGGTACGCCGGGAGTCGACCGCGTCGACGGTGAGCACGTGGGCTCCGCTCAGCGTCGCCAGCCGGGTCGCCAACAGGCCGATGACCCCTTGGCCGAAAACGGCGACGAGTTCGCCGAGGTTGATCCGGGCGGCGAGGATCGCGTTGAAGGCGATCGCACCGACCCGGGCGAAGGCGGCCGCGGAGAGCGAGACGCCGGCCGGGAGTTGATGGCCGAGCAACTTGGCGGCGGGGAGGACCGCCTCGCTGCGGTGGCCCCAGATGCCCCAGACCTCGTCGCCGACCGCGAGCCCCTCGACACCTTCGCCGAGCTCGGTCACCACGCCGGTCTCGGAGTAGCCCCAGCCCACGACCGGGAAGGCGACGCCGGCCTCGGCGTCGCGGAAGATCCGGGCGTCCGGGTCCCAGGTGCGGGTCAGGTACGGGTTGGTGCCGCGGTAGGCGGTCAGTTCGGTGCCGGCGGAGATGCCGGAGAAGGCGGTCCGGACCCGGACGTGGCCGGGCGGCAGCGTCTCGGGCTGGAACTCCACCACCTCGGCCTGACGCGGAGCGGTGAACTGGACGACGCGGGCCACGAATACCTCCTGTGCGGGGACTGATACCAGCAAAGATCAGAACTTAGGTCTTGTCAAAATACAATAGTCCTGATGTTATGCGTGATGTCAGTCCCCTGAGGAGGATGCATGTCACGTTTGGTCAGGGCGCTCTCCGCGACGAGCGCGCTCCTGCTGACCGCCGGGCTGCTGGTGTCCTGCGGCAACGAATCCGAGGCCGGTAACCAGCGCAGCATCACCGTCTGGTCGCTCGAGAACGTCTCCGGCAGGCTGGAGACCACCCGCGCGATCCTGAAGAAGTTCACCGCCGACACCGGGATCGAGGCCAAGCTGGTCGGCGTCGACGAGCCGCAGCTTCCGCAGTTGGTGATGGCGGCCGCGGCCGCCGGGAAGCTGCCCGACGTGATCGGCGGCGTACCGCTCGCGGCCGTCCAGCAGATGTCCAGCAACGGCCTGCTCAATCCCGAGGCGGCCAAGAAGGTCGTCGACGGTCTGGGCGAGAAGACCTTCGACCCGCGGGCGCTCGAGCTGACCCGCAACGGCGACCAGCAGCTCGCCGTACCGTCGGACGGCTGGACGCAGTTGCTCTTCTACCGCAAGGACCTCTTCGCCGCGGCCGGGTTGCCCGCGCCGACGACGTACGAGGCGATCGAGAAGGCAGCACAGACCCTGAACAAGGGTGGCGTCGAGGGGATCTCGCTGGCGACGGATCCGTCGGACCCGTTCACCCAGCAGAGCTTCGAGCACCTCGCGCTGGCCAACGGCTGCGAGCTGGTCGATGCCCACGGCAAGGTCGCGCTCGACAGTCCGGCCTGCAAGGACAGCTTCAAGTTCTACGGCGACCTGGCCACGAAGTACTCCGCGGCCGGGACGCAGACCGTCGACTCGACCCGTGCGACGTACTTCGCGGGCAAGTCCGCGATGGTGGTCTGGTCCTCGTTCCTGCTGGACGAACTCGCCGGGTTGCGGGACGACGCGCTGCCGAGTTGCGAGCAGTGCGCGAAGGACAAAGGCTGGCTGGCCCGCAATACAGGCGTTGTCACCGCCGTCCAGGGTCCGGACGGCAAGGCGCCCGCGCAGTTCGGTGAAGTGGGTAGTTGGACAGTGATGAAGACCGCGAAGGCCGACCCGACCGAGCGCTTCGTCGAATACCTGATGGACCAGGGCTACGAGCAGTGGTTCGGGATGGCTGCCGAGGGCAAGTTCCCGGTCCGGCCGGGCACCGCGGCGGACCCGGACAAGTTCGAGCTGGCCTGGGACAAGGACGACATCGGCGTGGACACCCGCAAACCGCTCGCGGCCATCTACCCCGCGCCGGTGATCGCCGAGTTGCGCGACGGGCTCGGCAAGATGCAGCGCTGGGGCATCACACAAGGTCAGGGCGCTCTGGTGGGCGCCACCCTCGGTGAACTTCCGGTGCCGAAGGCAATCAGTGCACTGGCCAGCGGCCAGGTTGACGCCGGCAAGGCCGCCGAGCAGGCGACCGCCGACGTGGCCTCGATTCAGGATTCCCTCGGGTGAGGCGGAAATGACAACAGTGACGCAACGACCCCCGGACACCGAGCCGGAGCCCACGCACCGGGCAGCCAGGGCGAAGAGCACCTTGCGTGGACAGGAGAACCGGGCCGGGCTGGTGCTGGTTTCGCCGACCTTCGTGATCGTGCTGGTAGTCGTCGTGCTGCCGATCCTCTGGACGATCGTGCTCGCCTTCCAGAACGTCCGGCTGGTCGACATCCAGAGCCAGGGTCTGTTCGGCCACTGGACACTGCACAACCTGCAGCGAGTCTTCAGCTCGCCCGGGTTCTGGTCCTCGCTGTGGACGACCGTCGTTTACACCGTCGGCTCCACGCTGGGCTCGATCGTGGTCGGCCTCGTCGCCGCGCTGGCACTCCGCAAGCCGTTCCGCGGCCGTGCTCTGGTACGCGGCGCCATGCTGCTCCCGTACGTCGCGCCCGTGGTGGCCGTCGCATTCGTCTGGCAGGTCCTGCTCAGCCCCGACCTCGGCGTGGTGAACCACTGGGGGATGAACGTGTTCGGCTGGGACCGCCCGATCGCGTTCCTGACCCAGCGCTCGTACGACGTGGCGGGTGTCCCGGTCCCGATGGCGCTGTTCACCGTGATCGCGTTCGAGACCTGGCGCTACTTCCCGTTCGCCTTCTTGTTCCTGCTGGCCAGGCTGCAAGCGGTACCTGCCGTGCTGGAGGAAGCCGCGGTGGTCGACGGTACGACGCCGTGGCAGCGCTTCCGCTTCATCCTGCTGCCGCAGTTGCTGCCGGTGATCGCTCTGCTGACGGTGCTGCGCTTCATCATGACGTTCAACAAGTTCGATGACGTCTACCTGTTGACCGGGGGAGGGGCGGGGACGGACGTGGTCGCGGTACGGGTCTACCGGTTCCTGACCGCTCGCTTCGATGTCGGGCTCGCCTCGGCACAGGCCGTCGTACTGGCCGTCGTGCTGATCGTGTTGCTCGGCCTCTACTTCAAGTTCTTCGGCCGTCGGGTGCAGGAGGAGCAGTCGTGACCAGGGCCGCGTTCCAGGACAAGTTCTTCGGCATCATGCGCTGGGTGGTGATCGCCGGCCTGGTGGTGGCGACGCTCTTCCCCTTCTACTACATGCTGCTGCTGTCGGTGAAGCCGATCGACAACCTGCTGCTCGACCCGGGCCGGATCTGGGTGTCGGCCAGCGAGTTCACCGTCGACTCGTACCGGTCGGTGCTGACCTCGGTCGAGAACGGCGGCCAAGGGTTCCTGCTGATGCTGCGCAACTCGGCGCTGGTCTCGATCGGCGCGGTGATCCTCACCTTGCTGGTGGCGATTCCGGGCGCGTACGCCGTCAGCCGGCTGCGGTTCACCGGGCAGCGGAAGGTCAGCGCGCTGTTCCTCGGGGTCTACCTGTTCCCGGCGACGCTGCTCGCGGTACCGCTGTTCGTGATGTTCGCCAAGGCCGGCCTGCAAGGCAGTCTGGTCGGGCTGATCATCGTCTACATCGCCCAGACGGTGCCGGTCGCGATCTACATGTTGCGCAGCTACTTCACCACGGTGCCGATCAGTATCGAGGAGGCGGCCGCGCTCGACGGCTGTTCGCGGTACCAGATCGTCCGGCGGGTGGTGTTGCCGCTGGCGGCGCCTTCGGTGATGGCGACCGGGCTGTACGTTTTCATGATCGCGTGGAACGAGTTCCTGTTCGCGCTGCTCTTCCTGGCCGCGGAGCCGTCGCACTGGACGGTGTCGCTGGGACTGCAGCAACTGTCGAACGGCGTCGAGGTGCCGAAGACCGTCCTGATGGCAGGATCCGTGGTTCTGACGTTGCCGGTGGTACTCATGTTCTACGGCGCGGAGCGCATGCTGACGGAAGGATTGACGAGTGGGGCAGACAAGAGCTGACGGGGCGACCTCGGCCGGACAGCTGCTGCACCTCGTCCGGACCGGCGCCGCCGGCACCCGCGGCGAGTTGCAACAGCTGACCGGGCTGTCCCGCTCGACTCTGGGGCTCCGCCTGGAGGCGCTGTTGCGGAACGGCTGGCTGATCGAGGCGGGTTCCACCGCCTCGACCGGCGGCCGTCCCCCGACCGTACTGCGGTTCGCCGCCGGCCACGCGCTCGTTCTCGCGGCCGATCTGGACACTCGGCATGCCCGGGCGGCCGTGCTCGACCTGGCCGGCGAGGTGCTCGCGGAGAAGTCCGGCGAACTCGTCGTGGCCGACGGTCCGGAGATCGTGCTGGACACGATCGCGGACTGGTTCACCGCGTTGCTCGAGGACGTGGGCCGTTCTCCCGGCGAGGTGGCCGGGATCGGCCTGTCGGTGCCCGGGCCGGTGGAGTTCGACACCGGGCTGGTGATCCGGCCGCCGATCATGCCCGGCTGGGACGAGTATCCGATCAGGGAGCGGCTCGGCCGGCGGTTCGACGTACCGGTGTTCGTCGACAACGACGCGAACGCGATGGCGCTCGGCGAGCAGGCGGCCGGGTATCCGGACTGCCCGGCCTTCGTGCTGGTCAAGGTCTCCACCGGGATCGGCGCCGGGGTGGTGATCGACGGCTCGGTGTTCCGTGGGATCGACGGGGGTGCGGGCGACATCGGGCACATCCGGGTCCGGGACGCGGGGGATGCGAAGTGTCAGTGTGGCTCGCTCGGCTGCCTGGCCGCGGTGGCGAGCGGTGGAGCGCTCGCGGGTGCACTGTCGGATCTTGGGGTGACTGCTCGGTCCGGCACCGACGTTCGGGAACTGATCGCCGCCGGCCAGCCTGATGCCTTGCGACTGGCCCGCGAAGCCGGCCGGCGAGTCGGCGAGGTGCTGGCGACGGTGGTCAGCGTGCTGAACCCCGGCGTCCTGATGATCGCGGGCGACCTGGCCGACCACCACTTCGTCGCCGGTGTCCACGAGGTGCTCTACCAGACGACCCTGCCACGGGCGACCCGCCACCTCGAGGTGGTGACGGGCCGGCTCGCGGATCGCGCCGCGCTGCAAGGCATCGGCCGCCTGGTGGTCGACGAGGTCTACTCCCCGGCCGGCGTCGACGCCCGGCTCTGAAACCGTCCTTCAGTCGTTGGCGAGCGGGACGATTCGCCGGTTGACCTGGATGACGTCGTCGGCGGCGTCGAAGTGTTCGTCGGCCGAGCCGGGGATGCCGTCGGGGACCGTGATGGCGACTTGGGCTGAATCTTTCTCGACCACCGTGTAGCGGTCGGCGTCGCCGCCCACGGCGTCGACCACGCTGGTGTGCAGGAACGCCTTGTCTGCTGAGAACTCTGCGAGTTCGAGATCCACCGCGTGACCCCGTCCAGGCAGCCTCAGTACGTCGCCGGTGACCGTGTCGGCGACCGTCTGCGCTGTGACGCGATGATCGGGATCGCGCTGCTCGACCACGGCGTACCGTCCACCGATCCGGCCGGCGAACCAGGCGACCGACCAGTCGTCCTCGATCCGTACGGTTTGCACGGCGCCGGTTTCGGGCGTGATGAAGACGGCTTGGTTGCTGTACAACGCACGCGCCTTGCCGTCGACGACATCGAGCAACTCCTTGACGCTCGAATGCGGCAACTCGGCTGACCAGGGCCGCCCACCCGCGAGGGGGGTTCCCTGCGCGATGCGGCGACCCTTCTGGTCGTAGCCGAACTCGATGAAGGTCGCTCCCGCAATGACGAAGTCGGCACTCTTGGCCCGTACTACGGCCGCCGGCTGCCCGGTACCGGCGTCGAGCACGGTCGCGGGAAGTCTCTTGGACGTCGGGCTCTCCATGGCGATCCAGTCGGATCGCGGCACCCAGCGCCGCGGGCTGTACGAACTCTGTCCACCGGAGCCGGCCGTCGCCCGCCCTGGAGTCGACCAGACCTTGCGGCCACTGCGGAGATCGAGTCCGGTGGTCATCACCTCACTCGTGACGACAACCACGTCATCGTTGGCAGTGAACGGTGCCTGGTCACCGACGTCCTGCCTCCAGGTGGTCTTGCCGTCCGCGAGCGAGACGACGGCCGCTTGGCCATGGTGCCGCTCGGAGCCGGAGTAGACGAGCAGGCCATCCCCGCCGAGTCGGTGTAACTCCAGGTCGCTCAGCCCGAGGGATTCGGACTGCCACACGTTGTCACCGTTCGAGCGCTGGTGGCCCTGCAACCGGCCAGTGCTCGGATCGAGCGTGACCGCGACGTCGCCGGCCGCCGCGACCAGACGGATGTGCTCGCCGACCGTCCAGCCCGGCTGCGCGATCGGCGGGATCCGGACAAGAAGCACGCCGGCGGCAACCAGCGCCACAGCGGTGATCACGGCCGCGACGCGGTGGAGGCGGCCGAGGCGCAAGGACGCCACCGCGAGCGCGATGGCAGCGAGCCCCAGGCTCAGCCTCCAGACGACCCACCCCCAGTCGAGCGCGACGGTCAGTACGCCGAGAACGACGGCTACCGCGAGGACGACGAGCGCCGCGACGGTCCTGCGACGTGCCTGTTGGCGTCGTCCCTTGGCGATGTCGTCGGCCAGTTCGGTGTCGAGACCGGGGGCGGTGTCGGGCATCTGGGTTCCTCGGGTCGGCAGCCTGCTTGCGCAGAGCCTTGAACGGGGCCCTGCGCAAGCACTTTAAGGGATCAGTCCCAGCTGAGGCTGCCGCCGGACTGGTATTCGATCACGCGGGTCTCGAAGAAGTTCTTCTCCTTCTTGAGGTCCATCACCTCCGACATCCAGCCGAACGGGTTGCGCGTCTCACCGAAGATCGGCGCCAGGCCGATCTGCTCGGCGCGGCGGTCGGTGACGAAGTGCATGTACTGCTCGCACAGCTCGGCGGTCAGGCCCAGCATGCCGTTCGGCATCGTCGCCTTGCCGTAGGCAACCTCCAGTTCGCACGCCTCGGTGAGCATCTCCCGCACCTCGGCCTGGAACTTCGCGGTCCACAAGTGCGGGTTCTCCAGTTTGATCTGGTTGATGCAGTCGATCCCGAAGTTCAGGTGGATCGACTCGTCGCGCAGGATGTACTGGTACTGCTCGGCGATCCCGACCATCTTGTTCCGCCGGCCGAGCGACAAGATCTGCGCGAAGCCGGTGTAGAACCACATCCCCTCGAAGACCACGTAGAACGCGATCAGGTCCCGGAGGAAGTCGGTGTCGGCTTCCGGCGTACCGGTCCTGAACTCGGGATCCTCCAGGTGCTGGGTGTACTTCAGCGCCCAGGCGTCCTTGTCGGAGATCGACGGCACTTCGCGGTACATGTTGAACAGCTCGCCCTCGTCCAGACCGAGCGACGTGCAGATGTACTGGAAGGTGTGCGTGTGCACGGCCTCCTCGAACGCCTGGCGAAGCAGGTACTGGCGGCATTCGGGGTTGGTGAGCTGACGGTAGACGGCGAGGACGATGTTGTTCGCGACCAGGGACTCGGCGGTGGCGAAGAAGCCGAGGTTGCGCTTCAGCATCAGCCGCTCGTCCTCGGTCAGACCGTCCCGCGACTTCCAGAGCGCGATGTCGGCCTGCATCGACACCTCGGTCGGCATCCAGTGGTTGTTGCACCCGGCAAGGTACTTGTCCCAGGCCCACTGGTACTTCAAGGGCAGCAGTTGGTTCACGTCCGCGCGGGCGTTGATCATCGCCTTGTCGGCGACCTCGACCCGAGCCGCTCCGAGGGTGATCTCACCCAGTCCGGTGGTGGTCACTGGCAGGCCTCGCAATCGGAGTCCTCGATGGAGCAGGCGGCACCGGTCGGCTCGGGAAGTCCAGGGAGCGCGACCGGTACGGCGTTGAGCCGGCCGTCCGTGCCTTGCAGGGTGGACTTCTCCACGTGGGTGGCCGACTGCGATCGCAGGTAGTACGTCGTCTTCAGCCCGTAGCGCCACGCCGAGCGGTACAGCTCGTCGAGCGCCTTGCCGGACGGCGCCGACATGTAGAGGTTGAGCGACTGGGCCTGGTCGAGCCACTTCTGCCGGCGCGATGCCGCCTTGACCAGCCACAGCGGATCCAGCTCGAAGGCCGTCGCGTACAGCTCCCGCAGGTCGGCCGGGATCCGGTCGATCTGGGCGAGGATGCCGTCGTGGTACTTCAGGTCCGACACCATCACCTGGTCCCACAGCCCGCGCGCCTTGAGGTCGGCGACGAGGTACGGGTTGGCGACGGTGAACTCGCCGGACATGTTCGACTTGACGAACAGGTTGCGGTAGATCGGCTCGATCGACTGGCTCACGCCGCAGATGTTGGAGATCGTCGCCGTCGGTGCGATCGCCAGCACGTTGGAGTTGCGCATGCCGTCACGGAGTACCTTCGCCCGGAGTACGTCCCAGTCGAGTTGCTTGCCGGTGTCAACGGTCAGGTCGCCGTTGCGGGCCTCGCGGAGCAGTTCGAGCGAGTCGATCGGGAGGATGCCCTGGCTCCACAGCGATCCCTCGTACGTCTGGTACCGGCCGCGCTCCGCGGCGAGGTCGGTGGACGCCTCGATCGCGTGGTAGCTGATCTGCTCCATCGAGCTGTCGGCGAACTCGACCGCGGCGTCCGAGCTGTAGGGGATCCGAAGTGCGAAGAGCGCGTCGGCGAAACCCATCAGTCCGAGGCCGACCGGGCGGTGCCGCTGGTTCGCGCGCTCGGATTCCGGCGTGGTGTAGAAGTTCACGTCGATCACGTTGTCGAGCATCCGGACGGCCGTCTTCACGGTGTCGCGGAGCAGGTCGGCGTCCAGCCCGGTGCCGGTCAGGTGCGCGACCAGGTTGACCGAGCCCAGGTTGCAGACCGCGGTCTCGTCGACGGTGGTGTTCAGCGTGATCTCGGTGCACAGGTTCGACGAGTGGACCACGCCGTCGTGTTGCTGCGGCGACCGCAGGTTGCAGGCGTCCTTGAAGGTGATCCACGGGTGACCGGTCTCGAACAGGACGGTCAGCATCCGGCGCCACACGTCGACCGCCTTCACCCTGCGGAACACCCGGATCTCGCCGCGCTCGGCGGCCCGCTCGTAGTTCTCGTACGCCGTGGCGAAGGCCGCGCCGTACAGGTCGTGCAGGTCCGGGACCTCGTCGGGGGAGAAGAGCGTCCAGTCGCCACCGGCCTCGACCCGCTGCAGGAAGAGGTCGGGCACCCAGTTCGCCGTGTTCATGTCGTGCGTACGGCGGCGTTCGTCGCCGGTGTTCTTGCGGAGGTCGAGGAACTCCTCGATGTCCATGTGCCAGGTCTCGAGGTACGCGCAGACGGCACCCTTGCGCTTGCCGCCCTGGTTGACCGCGACCGCCGTGTCGTTGGCGATCTTGAGGAACGGTACGACGCCTTGCGACTCACCGTTGGTGCCGCGGATCTTGGCGCCGATCCCGCGCACCGGAGTCCAGTCGTTGCCGAGTCCGCCCGAGTACTTCGCGAGCAGCGCGTTGTTGCGGATGCCGGAAAAGATGCCGGCCAGGTCGTCCTCGACGGTGGTCAGGAAGCACGAGGACAGCTGCGGCCGCGTCGTACCGGAGTTGAACAGCGTCGGCGTCGAGGACATGAAGCGGAACGAGCTGAGCAGCTCGTAGAACTCGATCGCGCGGTCCTCGCGGTTGTCTTCCTTGAGCGCGATCCCCATCGCGACGCGCAGGAAGAACGCCTGCGGAAGCTCGAACCTGGTCTTGTCGATGTGCAGCAGGTAGCGGTCGTAGAGGGTCTGCAGGCCGAGGAAGGCGAAGTCGAGGTCGCGCTCCGGCTTGATCGCCGCCGCCAGCTTCGCCAGGTCGAAGGTGGCCAACTCGGGGTCGAGCAGCCCGGCGTCGATCCCAGTTTGGATGTAGAGCGGGAAGTAGTCGACGTACGCCGTGGCCATGTCGGCCTGGCTCGCCTGGCGCGGCTCGCCGTGCACCCGGCCGAGCGTCTCCCGGCGGATCTGGTCGAGCAGCAGCCGAGCCGCGGCAAAGCTGTACTCCGGCTCGGTCTCCACGTAGCCACGGGCGGCCATCACGAGGGCCAGCTCGACCTCGTGCTGGGCGATGCCGTCGTAGCAGGAGCCGAGTGTCTCGTTCAGGATCAGCTCGGCGTCGACCGACTCGAGGCCTGCCGCCGCCTCGGCGACGATCACACGCAGCCGGTCGATGTCGAGAGCTGCGGTGGTGCCGTCGGCGGCACGGACGTTGATGACGGGCTTGGTGTCGAGCTCGGCGGTGGTGTCGGGGGTGCGGGCCTTGGTGCGCTCCTCGCGGTAGAGCACATAGGCCCGGGCGACCTGGTGCTCGCCGGCCCGCATCAGCGCCAGCTCGACCTGGTCCTGGATGTCCTCGACCTGCACGCTGCGCCGCGCGTCACCGCGGCTGGTCAGTGCGGCGACGACCCGGTCGGTCAGGTCGGCGACCAGGTCGCGGACGCGATGGCTGCTGCCGGCCTCGGCGCCTTCGACGGCGAGGAAGGCTTTGCTCAGGGCAACCGAGATCTTGGTCGGGTCGAACGCGGCACTGCTCCCGTCACGCCGTACGACGGTCAGCTGGTGCGGTGCTCGTCCGGTGGTTGGTTCAGATGACGAAACGATGGTCACAAGCGCTCTCTCCACGCGAGTCTTTGACGACCGGGACCTGGGGAGTTGCGCGCACGACGAGACAGGGGCCGCTACCGAACCCGTTCTGTCACGCCCTGCGGCCCGCCCTCGAGGCCTCGGACAGCGCACACCGGCGGTGTGCGCCCCGGCGACAGGTATTCGGGCTCACGGAACACAGTCCCCGCTTACCGCTGCGGGGCAGCTCCGGATTTCCACCGGATTCCCCTGTCGACCAGTAGGAAGACACTAACCCCGCAACCCCTACATCTAGTGGTACGACGCGCCGCGTGTCGCACATGTTGTGGAAAGATCGCCTCGTGGGCCAATGTCAAGCTGGGCTCGACAGCTCCGACCAAGTACTGCGAGTCGCCGGTGGGGCGACGCCGTCGCCTGAGAGGAACCGGGATGAGCGATTTGCAGGAGCGGGTGCAGGCTGTCATCGACAGGCTGGTCGAGTCGGGAACCGAGACCGGGGTGCAGGCCGCCGTCTATCGCCGCGGCGAGTTGATCGTGGACGCGGTGGCCGGCGTCGCTGACAGCGAGACCGGGCGGCCGGTCGGGTCGGACACGCTGTTCTACGCCGCCTCCGCGGTCAAGGGCGTCGCCGCGACCGTCGTGCACGTGCTGGTCGAGCAGGGAGTCTTCGGTTACGACACCTTGGTGGCCGAGCTGTGGCCCGAGTTCGGTGCGCACGGCAAGGAGTCCGCGACGGTCAGACAGGTGCTGACTCGGCCGGGGTCCCGGCGGTGCCGGCCGACCTGACAGTGGAGCGGCTGTGTGACTGGGACGGGATGTGTGCGCTGATCGCCGACCTCGAACCGTGGTGGAAGCCGGGGGAGCGGGTCGGCTATCACGCTGTCACCTTCGGGTTCATCGTCGGCGAGATCGTCCGGCGGGCGACCGGGAAGCCGATGTCGCAGGTGCTGGCCGAGGGGATCGGGGAGCGACTGGGGGTCGCCGGCGAGTTGTTCTTCGGCGTACCGGCTGCTGCGCTGGACCGGGTGGCGCGCTGCGAGGACGACCCGGAGGGGGCGGCGATGTTCGCTTCGCTGCCACCGGACTTCCCGTTGTTCAAGGCTGCTCCTCTTCAGCTGTTCCCGAATGCCGCCTATGCCAACAACCCCGGCCTGATCAGCTCCGACGTGCCCGCCGGGGGAATCGTGACCGCCCGATCGATGGCCCGGATGTACGCCGCGCTGCTCGACGAGGTCGACGGTGTCCGGCTGGTGAGCCCGGCCCGGTTGCGGGAGATCGCGAGTCTTTCCACGGCCGGCAACGACGAGATGACCGGTGGCCCGGCGCGGTACGGGCTCGGCTACACGATCGGCCAGGTGGGGATGCGACCGGTCGCGCCGACCGTGTTCGGCATGGTGGGCTTCGGGGGCGGGGCGGCGTACGCCGACACGGCTACCGGCGTGGCGGTTGCTGTCACCAAGAACCGTTTCAACCCCGTTGAAATGAACGCCTTCGACCAGGTCTGGGAGCTGGCCACCGGGGCGCTTTCCTGAGAGCTGGTTGTGCCCCCGGCCCACTGGATGAACGGTGGGACAGGGGGACCTGACCGCCGGGGCGTTCTCCGGGCGGTGGAATGGAGCAGTCGCCCCAGCGGTCAGGCGCATCAGGACCGGCCGGATGACGGCCGGCGGGCTGGTCAGGCGGCCAGGGCGTGCAGGTCTTGCAGCGTCATGATCTCGGAGCCGTGGTGGATGAGTTCGCGGTTGAGCCGGAGGACGACGTGGCCGAAGGGCTCGGCGGCGTCGAGCTCCGTGGCTTGGGACAGGCCGACGGTCATCGCCTGCTCCTCGTCCAGCTCGGCGATCGAGTTGCTCCAGGCGTCCACCCAGTGCGCGAGCCAGGCGACCGCGTCCTGCGCGTTGCCGTGCAGGGTGATGTCGGCCCGGCCTTGCCTGCTCGCGCCGAAGGTCCACTCCCAGCGCTCGAAGAAGGTCTCGGTCAGATGCGCGATCAGCCAGGCGATGGTCCGCGGCCCCCGGTGATCCGGCTCGTCCGGCCATTGGGCGACCCACTCGCCGGACCCGAGCGATCTGAACCGGCCGGCATATTGCCGCCGGACGACGGTCAGCGCCTCGCTGCTCGGGCGCCAGAAGTACTCCTCGTCGGTCAGCGCGGCGAGCCGGCCCGACAACACCATCCAGCTGAAGCCGAGCTGCCCGCGCACCATCGCCATCGCCGATGGTCGCTGCAGGATGTCCCAGTCGAACGGCTCCGGCATCACAGATCCTCACACTCCCCGATTTGGTCCTGCTCTCGAACGTATGTTCGAATTGTTCATCGAGAAAGCGAGGAAAGTCAATCAGCTCAGCGTGTTGGTCGTGGCACTGACGGAACGGGTCTGCTAGGCGCCGCGATCAGGGTGTCCGCGGCCGGACTGGCGAACCGGCGTTCGAGGAGGGTGAAGGCATCGATCAGTTCAGGAGCTTCGTAGATCCGGTTGCGGCGACCGTCCGTGATCTCGCGCAGGACACCAGCCTCGGTCAGCCGGGTGAGTGCCTGGTTGGCGGCTTGTTGAGACCTGTCGATCAGCTTGGCCGCGGCGGCCAGAGTCAGCACGGGTGCTGCCGGCAGCGTCTCGATCAGGAGATCGACGGCCGAGCCGGCCCGAACGGGCGCGGCTCGCTCGCGCCATTCGGTCTTGAGATCCGCCGCGGTGCGCTCGAAGCGAGCCGCCTCGGCGGTCGCATGGCTGCAGGCCGTGGCGAACATGAGAAGCCACTGGTTCGCCGCCCGGCGAGCACGCGGACTCGTCGCCCTGCCGGTGTGCCGGAAGGCGGTGAGCGCTTCGACGTACTGCGTGGCGTGGGTGGCGAGCGACAGCGAGACCGGCGGGACGCTGCGTTCGACGAGCCCTTCCGCCCGCAGTACCAGGTGGATCAGCGCGCGCCCGGTGCGGCCGTTGCCGTCGGCAAAGGGATGGATGGTCTCGAACTGGGCGTGCGCGATGGCCGCTTTCGCCAGCACGGGCAGGCGCGATTCGCGGACGAAGGTCATCAGGTCGGCCAGCAGGTCGGGCACCAGTTGGGCGGGCGGCGGAACGTAGTACGCCTCGGCGGGGGAGCGGCCGCCGATCCAGTTCTGCAGGAAGCGCACCTCGCCGCCGTACTCCGGTGTCGGCGAGTGCGCCATCAATCGCCGGTGTGCTTCGAGCAGGTGCTCCACCTCGAGTTTGTCGCCGGTCCGGACGGACTCGGTCACCCAGGTCATCGCGTCCACCGCGCCGAGCACCTCGTCGGCGGTGACGTCGTGATGCCGGGAGTCGTCCCTCAGTACGTCGGCCTTGAGCAACCGCCGCGCCCCGACCACCAGGCCCTCGATCTGCGACGACCCGACCGCCTCGGCCCGCAACAACAACCGAGCCAGCGCCTCACTGTTGGTCAGCACCGCGGCCGTCGCGTCCAGCCGCGCGAGATCCCCGGCCGCGTCCTCCAACGCGGACAGCACGTCGTCGTCGAGATCGAACTCCCGCCCCACCAGCGGATCCGGGAAGTACAACTCGTACGACCCGCCCAGCCGCTCGGCCCGGGTGAACCCATCCGGGTGTCCCGGCCACCGATGCAGTTCCACCCGAGCCATACCTCGAGTGTGCCTTGTTCAAGCTTATCCAACAACCTTGAACAAACATCCGCCCGAGATAGGAATGCCATCCGGAAGGGGATCGTCCGGAATGAGCTATACAGTGCCGAGCATGGCGGAGATCGGAACGGATTGGCGGCTCGTCGACGGCGTGCTGACGGCATGGTTCGACACGCCTTCGCTGGTCGAGGGGGCTGCGCCGGCCGGGCGGATCGTGGAGCTGTCGGCCGAGGTCGCGGTCGACTTGCGCGCGACTGGCCTGCGGGTGCGCCTCGGCTCAGACAAGGACGCGGAGGCGGTGTCGGCGGCCGCGCGGGATCTCGGGGCGACCGCGAACCCTGCCGTGCTGCAGGAGCTGAGCGTCGTGTTCGAGTCCCCGAATCCGTCCGGGGTGGGAGGTTTCTGGCAGCGCGTGCTCGACTACGCGCCTGGGGACGACGGCGGTTTGGCGGACCCGTTGCGGCGCGACCCTGCGCTCCGGATCCGGCAGTCGACCGAGCCGCGGCCGTTGCGAAACCGGGTCCACCTGGACGTGGTGCGGCCGGCCGCGGCGGTCGAGCAGGCGAATCTTGGTGCGGCATCGGGACCGTTCGGGGTCTGTCACGCCGACCCCGACGGCAACGAGGTCGACCTGGTGCCGGGCGGGGCGCTTGGCGAGGGGAGCGAGACAGCCGACTGGCAGGCCGTGTTCAGCGCGATGGCGTGCTACCGCATCACCTCGCCGACACAGCAGCGCGACCTGGCCGCCGCAGCAGCGGCACTGGCCGACGACGCGGGCTTCCCGCTGCTGATCGACCTGCGCCCCGGACTCGTGATCCTCGACAGCGGTAAGGACCAATGGGAGGGCGACGCCCACGGCCTCGAGCTGGACTTCACCGATCTCGCCGGAAAGCTCCAGACCGCTGCCCGCGAACTCGGGGCCACTGCGGATCCGGCGCTGCCGCGCTTCGCTCAGCTCTTCCTCGACGCCGCCGACGTCGCCGCGGTCCGCGCGTTCTGGATCGCCGCGCTCGATTACACCCAGGATCGGCGAGCTGGGGTGAGCGACATCCACGATCCGCGGCGGCTGAACCCAGAACTGGTATTCCAAGAGCTCGACGCCTCCGACACGGAGCGGCGCCGACAACGCAACCGCATCCACTTCGAGCTCGCTGTGCCGGCTGACCTCGCGCAGACGCGCCTCGCCACGACAGTTGCCGCCGGCGGCCGGATCCTCGACGAGTCGGCGGACCGCCGGCGGATCGCCGACCCGGAAGGCAACGAACTGGTGATCATCGCCGGAGCAGTCGACGGCCCCCCGAGCGACGCCTGACGCGAACCGGCAGGTGACCTCGGGGCTGACCACGGCCCTGTAGGCGTAAAACCCTTTCGTTCGTACGGCGAGGGGCTGTCACGATGTGCGGATGGACCTGGTGATCGTCTTCGGCCCGGCCGCGGTCGGGAAAATGACCGTGGGGCACGCGGTGTGCGAGCTGACCGGGTTCAAGCTCTTCCACAACCACGTGACGATCGAGCCGGTGCTCGGGATCTTCCCGTTCGGCTCGGCGCCTTTCGGCCGGCTGGTGTCGGAGTTCCGGCGCCGGGTGATCGAGGAGGCCGCCGGCTCGGACCTGCCTGGCCTGGTGTTCACGTTCGTGTGGGACCTGAACGATGCCGAGGAGATCGACACGATCGCGTCGTACATCCGGATCGTCGAGCGGGCCGGCGGCCGGGGGCGGCTGGTCGAGTTGTCCGCCGGGCAGGACGAGCGGCTCGCCCGTAACGGCACCGAGTTCCGCCTCGCTCAGAAGGCCAGCAAGCGTGATCTGGAGAGGTCCCGGCTCAACCTGCTCGCGATGGACGCGGACTACACGCTGAACACCGGCGGCCCGCGCACCAAGGCCGAGGACCTGATCGAGCGGCACGATCATGTCCGCATCGACAACACGTTTCTCACACCACAGCAGGCAGCCGAGCGGATCGTCGAAGCTTTCGGGCTGCGGAAGGACCTGCAGCACTGACCCACTACGGCCCCCTGGATTGGGGAGACTGGTTCTCCGGCGTGGGACAGGAGGCGGTCTGTGGGGCTGGAAGCGGATGTCGTGCGGATGGTGGCGGCCAACGAGGCCGACTGGGATGCGCGGGCTGCGTTGCATGCGGCCAGTGAGTTCTACGATCGGCCGGCGGAGTTCTGGTTCGCCGACTACGAGTGGGAAGAGCTCGGCGAGCTGGACGGGCGGGACGTCGTACATCTGCAGTGTCATCTGGGGACCGAGACGATTGCCTTTGCCAGGCGTGGTGCTCGGGCGGTCGGACTCGACTTGTCGGCCAGGTCGCTCGAGGAGGCTCGGCGGATCGCGGCCGAAGCCGAGATGGACGTCGAGTATGTACATGCCAACGTGTACGACGCGGCGGAAGCCTTGCAGGGAAGGCGGTTCGACGTCGTCTACACCGGCAAGGGCGCGCTCTGCTACCTCCCGGAGCTCGGAGCCTGGGCCGAAGTGGTCCACCAGTTGCTCAAGCCCGGCGGCTCGCTCTACATCGTCGAGTTCCACCCGCTGCTCAACGCGCTGGGCCCGGTCGCGCTGCCCGGCGACACTGGTGAACTCGTGATCCGCAAGGACTACCTCGAAGGTCGCGGCCCCATCGCCCACGACTCCACGGTCACCTACACCGGCGACCAGGTCCCCGGCCGCCAACGCAGCTACGAATGGATGCACGGCCTCGGCGAGGTCGTCACCACCCTGGTCGCAGCAGGCTTCAAGATCACGAGTCTCCGCGAGTCCGAAGTACTGCCGTGGCCACGCTGGCCGTCCATGCAGCAAACCACCGAGGGCTGGTACCGCCTGCCCAGCGATGCCCCGCGCATCCCGCTGCTGTTCGCTCTCAAGGCGACGATCTGAACAGTTTGCTCACCGCGCTGCCGGTGGGGAACGACAGGCGACCGACCGGGATGACCCACTGGGCCCATATCTGGAGTTCCTGGGGCAGTGGCAGATCGTCGAGGGCGGCGCGTTCGCTGATCTTGGCGAGCGCGTCGAGCAGCTCGTTCCAGTGCCGGACCTGCGCGGGGGCCATCGTCGGGTCGAGACGGTTCCCGGATTCTGTCGGGCGAAGTTCCGCCAGGTAGTCGGTCCACGGCAGTCGCGGATTGCTGCGCGCTTTGGCATGAAGGTCAGGGAAGAGCTCGGGACCGAGCATCGGGAAGCCGATGACGGCCGCGAGCAGCACCATGCCGGCGCGGTACGGCAAGGCCACGGAGCCGCCCCGATCCGGCACCGGCTGCAGGTCGGTTCGCTCGCCGGTCAAAGCTCGGGTGGCGATCAACAGGCCGTAGCTGTTCGCGAGCCGCTTCACCGACCGCGGCCCGGTGATCAACGGCGGTCCGAGCAGGTTGATCAACCGGTACTCATCGGGTGTCAACGCCAGCGGGTCGACCCGATCGACAACCAGCGAACTCAGGTCGAGCGGCTCGTCAGGTTCCCAGGTCACCTCTGCGGAAACGAGCCGGGCGTCGGGCGCGGGCTCGGTCGCGTCAGCAACCGGAGCCACGGACGAGATCGAGGTTTCCTCGACCGGAGCGCGTACGCCGACCAGGTCGGTGATCATCCGCTGGTAGCCGTCCTGCTCCATCGGCGGCAGAGTCAGCACGATCTGGAAGATCTTCTCCAGGTACTGCGCGGGCGTGGTCGCCCGAAGCTCGTCGTCGGCCTCCTCGAAGATCTCGCGGTAGTGACTCGCGAGCGAGCGCAGCAGCCAGCGGGGATCGACCGCGACCACGACGACGAACAACCGCACCGCGAGCAGCAGATGCACCGCCTCCAGGACGTCGATCACGCGATCGGGTGGGCACCGGTCGAGATCGTCGATGTAGATGACGATCCGGTCGATCGCCGGCAGTTCGTCCCCGGCCGCATCCACCACCGGTACGTCGTTCTGCGCCGGGTCGTCCGGCCGCAGCAACTCGGCCATCCGCTCGAAGTCCTGCCGGATCTGCGTCATCAACCCGAGCCGCTCCCGGTACGACGCCGCTCCCGCACGCTCCTGCACGACCCCGGCGAGCTGCCCGGCCGAGGTGAGGTTCTGCACCCGCTTGCGCAACTCCTCCACCTCGGCAGCGGCGACCGCCTCAGCGGTCTCCAACCGCTGCTTCTGCTCATCCCGAATCCGCCGTACGGTCTGCCACGCCGAACCGGCGAGCTCTCGCACGGACTCGATCCGCGACCAGCCGTCCCGGGCGGTCGCTGCTATCGCGGCGAGCAACGGCACAGCGGCCAGCCACCACCTGATCAGACCGGGACCCCAGATCGCCAAGGCCACTGCGACGGCGAGCAGGCCGGCGGCCGTCAACCAGCCACGTGGAGAGATTGCCTTCAGCAACCTCTTCAGTGAATGCCCGGTGAGCTGGGTCGTCGACGAGGTGATGACGACTTCTTTGTAGAGCTTCTCGGCGTCCGCTCCGAGCACGGCCTGCAGATCAAGGCGTGCGGCCGGAGAGAGGCTCTGCCAATCCTTCCCCGCGTCGGCCTGCCGGAGTTCGGCCAGTCGCTTCTCCGCCGCATCGAGTTGCTCGCGCAGCCCGCGCGCCTGCACCAACTCACTGGCCAGCCGCGACCGCTGCCGCTGGTCGCGGACCGGATCCGAACCATCGCTCAACTGCGCGAAGAGCTCGGCGACCAGACTGGCCCACAGGTCGGCCTCGGCGTAGTGCCAGGCGTTGAAGCGCACCTGCCTGATGTTGCCGTGCGCGATCGGATCCCCAGGCCCAGCTGTGCGAGCCCGCTCGCCCACCTGCTCCTGCAACATCTCCAGGAACGTGCTCTTCCCGTCTCCCCACTGCCCGAACAACCCGACCGCCAGCGGTGGCCGCGCGGACCGCGCGGTGATCACGTCCGCCAACGCTGCCGCGTCGTGTAGCCGGTTCAACCGGTCACCGGCCCCGCCGGTGTCCGAGCTGTACCGCGGTACCCGGGGCACCGCTCGTTCCCAGACGAGATCCCAGAACTGCACCTCGTCCGCCTCGTCGGCGGTAGCCAACATCGGCCGGCCGTCCACGACCGACCAGGTGCCCCACACGACCTTCTTGTGCAGGCTCGTACTCCGGGTCGCCCCGGTGACCGGATCGCAGAACCAGACGTCGCCCGATCCGACGCCGACGATCAGCACGGGTGCGCCGCGCAACTGCGCCCACTGGCCCCAGGTCTCCGCACCCAGCGATTGACTCTGCCGAGCCGTACCGAAATGCAGGATGGTCATCTGATCCGTTCGCCGGCTGAAGAGCCGGACGGCCCCTGTGCTGTCACCGGTCGCCAGCACGGAATCTCCGGCCACGGTGCTCCAGGCACCCCACACCGTCTCCGGTCCGGTCAGGAGTTCGGGCAATTCGGCTCCCCAGCTGGCGGTCGGCTCTCGCAGAGAGCTCGCCGGCCAACGCTGGACCCCGGTTCTGCCGCCGGTCGCCAGTACCGGTTCACCGTTCTCGAGCCCCCAGGCGCCCCACGCGGTGAGGCCACCGTCATTGACCCCGAAGCTGGTGATCCGCTGAAAGTCGGCCGGATCCCACAGGTGGATCAGGCCGCCCTGGCCGCCGGTGGCCAAGACGGCCCGGCCGTCGACCTGCCCCCAGGCTCCCCACCACGGAACATCGGTCTCACCGATGCCGAAAGGGTGGAACGCTTCCTCTCCGGGTCTCCACCACCACAGCGCCGGTTGATCGTCCCGGCCCATCGCACCCCCGGTGACGAGGAGCTGGCTGCCGTCGAACTCATTCCACGTCCCCCAGTCCATGCGGTCCCGGGACGGGTCCCGCTGGGCTGCGCGGTCGACTTCGAACGAGGAGGAGCCGGCGCTGTCGCTGCTCGAAGCGCCCGGTGCCGAGCCGATCTGCAGCCAGCGAGGGGAACCGTGCGGCGGCGGATTGCCGCCGACCGATCGCCACAGAGTCGCGGTGCCGCGCCGCCCGTTCGTGATGAGGACCGGCGCACCTGCGAACTTCCCCCAGACGCCCCACGCGCCGGCCGAGCGGGGATCCGGTTGCTCGGATTCGCGCGGGATCAGGCGGGGAGTCAGGTTCGGGTCGAACGGTGTGGCGTCCTCCGGCATGCTCAGATGATGGCAGTCGCCAGCAGATCCGTGCAGAGTTCGGCGAGTTGGTGGCGGAGGGGGCGGGCTCGGTTGGCGAAGGTGCGTTGGGCTGCGGCGTACGACGCCTTGCCGGCGGCGGTCTCGATCTCGATCGGGGTGTAGCCGAGGGCGGTGAAGTCGTACGGCGAGGCGCGCATGTCGAGGGTCCGGATGTCGCGGGCCAGTTCGAAGCAGTCGAGGACCAACGTGCTGGGGGTGAAGGGCATCAGCTTCGTTGCCCACTTGTAGAGGTCCATGTTGGCGTGCAGGCAGCCGCCCTGCTCCAACAAGGGCTGCGCCTCGCGGGTGGGTTGCAGCACGTTGAGAGGGCGCGCGGGCGTGGTGAAGAAGCGGAAGGCGTCGTAATGGGAGCAGGCGATCTTGTGCGACTCGACCACGCGATCGGTGCCCTCGGCACCGAGGCGGAGCGGCCAGGCGTCGTGGCGGATCTCCTCACCGCGGTAGACCATCGCCCATTCGTGCAGGCCGAAGCAGCCGAACTGGGGCTGCCGGCCGGCGGTTGCCGAGAGCAACTGGCCGGTCCAGGCGATCGAGTCCGCGCGACGCGCGATCTCCGCAGGATCCAGGGCGGCCGCGCCCTCGGCGTACAGGTAGCCCTTCTTTCCTTCGTACTGCGTGGCGCCGGTGAGCCGGATGCCGGGGCCGGGGTGCCAGACCCGGAGTTGGTTGGGTCGCGTCGGGTAGTAGGTGAAGAGGAAGTCCTCGACCGGATGCTTCTCGCGGCGTTGCTTGCGAGCCAGGTGGCCCGCGAGCAGGGCATCGACCCGCTCGAAGTGGGCCGCCTGCAAGGGCTCCCACTCGGCGGGCTCGAGGGTGCGCGGCGCTGTCAGGCCGGGGCTTGCGGTCACAGGTCCAGGGTGAAGGCGTACAGGTCGACTCCGGGGCGGGGAGACCAGTCGCGTTCGGGGAGACGGGTGAAGCCGAGGCGTTCGTAGATCCGGTGGGCGGTCGTCATCGGCCGGGCGCTGCTCATCACGACCCGGGCGAAGCCGAGCTCGCGCGAGCGCTCGATGCAGTGCTCGGTCAATGCGGTGCCGACACCGCGGCCGCGGGCTGCGGGGGAGACGCCGAGCATCCGGAACTCACCCTCGTCGTCGCGCCCGATCTCTCGGTAGACGGAGCCGACCGGACAGAACGTGACCGTCCCCAACAGTTCCGTGGCCGAAGCCGCGACCCAGACCTCCGCCTTGGCGGCTCGGTCGGCGGCCGCCCGCAGAGTCAGGCCGTAGTCGGAGCCTGCCGGGATGAAGCCGTCGCTCTGGTAGGCCGACGCGGTGAGTTCGCCGACCGCGTCGTACTCGGTGGGCAGGGCCAGCCGGATGGTGGTGGAGGGTTCGGGCGTCACCGGATAACTGTCTCACCCCGGCCCGGCGGTAGGCTCGGGCCCAATCATTCCCGGAACACCGCGAAGGCTACAACCCGTGCGTATCGCCAGATTCTCCGTCGACGACGAGCCGAAGTACGGCGTCGTCGAGACCGACGACCCCGAGGGGCTCGTCGGCACTGTCGCCGTGCTCGACTCGGACCCGCTGTACCGGCCTGTCCAGTTCACCGGCGAGCAACTGCAACTGGCGGACGTCCGGCTGCTGGCGCCGGTGATCCCGCGCAGCAAGGTGGTCTGCGTCGGGCGCAACTACGCCGCGCACGCCGCCGAACTCGGCAACGAGGTGCCGAAGGAGCCGCTGATCTTCCTCAAGCCGAACACCAGCGTGATCGGCCCGCGGGACGGCATCGTCTACCCCGAGCAGACCAACGACCTGCACTTCGAGGGCGAGCTGGCGATCGTGATCGGCCGGATCTGCCGCGACCTGCCGAAGGAACGCGTCAACGAGGTCATCTTCGGCTACACCGTCGCGAACGACGTGACCGCGCGCGACCTGCAGAAGAGCGACGGCCAGTGGGCCCGGGCGAAGGGGTACGACACGTTCTGCCCGCTCGGCCCGTGGATCAGCACCGAGCTCGACGTCTCGGACCTGCAGGTCACCACGACGCTGAACGGCGAGCCGAAGCAGGACGGCCGGACCTCGCAGTTCATCTTCGACATCCCCGAGGTGCTGGCCTACATCACCTCGTTCACCACGTTGCTGCCCGGCGACGTGGTGCTCACCGGCACCCCCGCGGGGGTCGGCCCGATGCTGCCCGGCGACGAGGTCGCGGTCAGCATCGAAGGACTCGGAACTCTGACGAACAAGGTGATCGTGCGTGACTGACAAGCCCGCCCAGACCGACGACGATGTTCTCGGCGGCTTGGCGCCCGACCAGGTGCGCCTCCGCTTCGCGCCTTCACCGACCGGCCTGCTGCACGTCGGCAACATCCGTACCGCGCTGTTCGCGTGGGCGTTCGCCCGGCACTTCGGCGGCAAGCTCGTGCTGCGGATCGAGGACACCGACACCGCGCGGAACACCCCTGAGGGCATGCAGTTCACCCTCGACTCGCTGCGCTGGCTGAACATCGACTGGGACGAGGGTCCCGAGGTCGGCGGCGCCTACGGCCCGTACCGGCAGTCCGAGCGGATGGACATCTACACGGATGTCGTGGCGAAGCTGCTGGCCGCGGGTAAGGCGTACCACTGCTACTGCTCCCAGGAGGAGCTCGACCAGCGCCGTGAGGCTGCTCGCTCCGCCGGTCAGCACAGTGGGTACGACGGTCACTGCCGCGCGTTGACCCCCGAGCAGGTGCAGGCCTACATCGACGAGGGCCGGCGACCCGTCGTACGGCTGCGCATGCCGGACCGGCCGATCACCTTCGACGACCTGGTCCGCGGCGAGATCACCTTCCTGCCGGAGAACCTGGGCGACTACGTCCTGGTCCGCGCGAACGGCCACCCGCTCTACCCGCTGGTGAACCCGGTCGACGACGCGCTGATGGAGATCACTCACGTACTGCGTGGCGAGGACCTGCTGTCGTCCACGCCACGGCAGATCGCGCTCTACGAGGCGCTGGCCGAGATCGGCATCGGAACCGGCCGTACGCCGAGGTTCGGGCACCTGCCGTTCGTGATGGGCGAGGGCAACAAGAAGCTGTCCAAGCGCGACCCGAGCTCCAGCCTCGGCGAGTACATGGAGCGCGGCTTCCTGCCCGAGGGCTTGCTGAACTACCTGGCCCTGCTCGGCTGGTCGATCGGCGACGACCGCGACGTGTTCACCATGGACGAGATGATCAAGGCGTTCGACATCCGCCGGGTGAACGCCAACGCGGCCCGCTTCGACCCGAAGAAGTGCGAGGCGATCAACGCCTCCCACATGCGGTTGCTGGCTCCGGCCGAGTTCGCCGAGCGCGTGGTGCCGTACCTGGCCAAGGCCGGGGTGCTGCCGGCCGAGCCGACCGCCGAGCAGCGCGCACTACTGGATGCCGCGGTGCCGTTGGTGCAGGAGCGGATGAACACGCTGTCGGAGTCCGTCGACATGCTCGGCTTCCTGTTCGTGGACGAGTCGGCGTTCTCGATCGACCCGGACGCGGGCGCGAAGGTGCTGACCGGCGACGCCGGCGTAGTACTGGAGGCCACCTCGAAGGCGCTGGAGGAGGTCTCCGAGTGGACCACCGAGGCGATCGAGCAGGCGCTGCGCGCGTCGCTGATCGACGGGCTCGGGCTGAAGCCGAAGAACGCGTTCGGCCCGGTCCGGGTGGCGATCTCCGGTCGCCGGATCTCCCCGCCGCTGTTCGAATCGCTGGAGCTGCTCGGCCGGGACCGGTCGCTCAGCAGGATCGCGTCGGCCCGGGCGGCCGTCGCCACGGACTGACCTGATGCCGTACGACGCGACGCCGCATCCCGGGGCCACCGCCGATGTCCGGGACGCGGGTCCGCTGCCGTACCACCGGCTGCTGCGTAACCAGGTCACCCAGTCGTGGACCGTGCTGCTCGGCGCCTTCACGGTCCTGGCCGGCTGGATGTTCGCTTCACTGGTCATCCTCAGCATCCAGCAGTCGATTCGACAGGATCCGGTCGGCACGGTCTCGTGGCTCCGGCTGCTCGCGACGAACCTGTCGCTGATCGTGCTGATCCCGCTCTGCATGGTGGTCGCGACCAAGTTGAACCACCAGGCACCGGGGCTGCTGTCCTCGGTGGAAGGCCGGATCCGCTGGCGGCCGCTGATGTGGTTCGGGGCCGCCGCGGTGGCGCTCGAACTGGTCGCGCTCCTCGTCGTCGATCTCGGCGGCGTCGACGTCCTGGGCTCGGGGCACGGCGGCGCCGCGAAGGACGCGGCCGGGGTGATCGCGGTGGCGTTGCTGACGTCGACGTTGCAGGCGGCGGGGGAGGAGTACTTCTTCCGCGGGTACCTGATGCAGACCGTCGGTGCGCTGGCGCGGAGTCCGATCGTCGCCGTGCTGACGACCGCGGTGATCTTCACGATGGCGCACGGGATCTGGCCGTGGCAGAGCCCGGCGCTGTTCCTCGACCGGTTCGCCTTCGGGGTGGTGGCCGGCCTGCTCGCCGTACGGACCGGCGGGCTGGAAGCGTCGATCGCGGCACACGCGGCGAACAACGTGGTGACGTTCATCTACGCGGCACTGACCGACACCGTGGGGGACAGTCTGGGAGCCAAGGACGCGCCCTGGTCGCTGGTGGTGTTGGACGTCGCGAAGTTCGCCGCGTTCGGCGTCGTGGCCGTGCTGCTGGCCCGGCGCCAGAAGCTGGCAACCACCTGCGATCTCCCACTCGTCTCACCCCCGATCGGACCGGGCAAGAGGCTGGTGTGACGGGAGTGACAACCGCTGAGGCCGACCCCGTTTTGGTGTCTGGCGGCTTGCTCGGGTAGGCTCAGCGGGCCAGGTTGTGAGGGCGGAAACAAACTCTCAACCGGGTGAAATGCCTTGGGGTATGGGGTAATTGGCAGCCCGTCTGATTCTGGTTCAGTTAGTCTAGGTTCGAGTCCTAGTACCCCAGCGAGCGATTGGACCCGGCCGATGAAAATCGGTAGAGTCCTTCCTCGTTGCCCGGTCCGAAAAGACCGAGCGACAACCCTCTGGCCCCGTTGTGTAGCGGCCTAGCACGCCGCCCTCTCAAGGCGGTAGCGCGGGTTCGAATCCCGTCGGGGCTACCAGAGAAAGCGCCCTCCACCTCAGGTGGAGGGCGCTGTTGTTTGTCCATGGTCTCTGGCCAACTCCTGGCTCGCCCAGATCCGCCTCTGTCGACTGCTCTGACAGGAGGACGGCCGCGGCGAGGGTTGCGTAGCCGGCCCGAGCTGCGACGGGCGAGCTGCGTTCTGGGGTGGTGGGTCGAGCGCCGACGGAGGAGGCGCGAAGCGGGTGGGCCGGGGTGGGCGGCCCGCGCCGGGTGTTCGTAGTACGGGTTTACTCCGAGGCGCGGCGGAGGGCTTCGGAGAGGCGTTCGGCGGCGGCCATGACGGCGGGGGCGTGCATGCGGCCGGGTTGGCGGGAGAGGCGTTCGATCGGGCCGGAGACGGAGACGGCGGCGATCACCTTGCCGGAGGGGGAGCGGACCGGGGCCGAGACGGAGGCGACGCCTTGCTCGCGTTCGCCGACCGAGTGGGCCCAGCCGCGACGCCGTACGCCGGCCAGCGCCGCCGCGTTGAAGGTGGCGTTGTGGAGGCCGCGGTGCATGCGCTCAGGGTCCTCCCAGGCAAGCAGTATTTGAGCGGCCGACCCCGCGGCCATCGTCAACTGGCTGCCCACCGGAACCGTGTCGCGCAGACCGGACGGGCGCTCGGCAGCCGCGACACAGACGCGGTACTCGCCCTGGCGGCGGAACAGCTGGGCCGATTCGCCCGTGATGTCGCGCAGTCGCGCCAGCACCGGGCCGGCTGTCGCCAGCAGCCGGTCCTCGCCGGCCGCGGAGGCCAACTCGCTCAGTCGCGGCCCGAGCACGAACCGTCCCTGCATGTCGCGCCCCACCAGCCGGTGGTGTTCGAGCGCGACCGCGAGCCGGTGAGCCGTGGGCCGGGCCAGTCCCGTGGCCGCCACGAGGCCGGCCAGGGTCGCCGGTCCGGACTCGAGGGCGGACAGAACGAGAGCTGCTTTGTCGAGAACGCCGACTCCGCTAGAGTTGTCCATGAGACGATATTGCCGTCTCGAATCGTGGAACGCAAGTCGCAAAACCGGCCATCGCCGGAGCACTGTGACAGTTGCGGCACACAACCAGCAAACCTCTAAGGAGAAGTCTGATGGGTAGGACGTTGTCGGAAAAGGTCTGGGATGCGCATGTCGTGCGCCATGCCGACGGAGAGCCCGACCTCCTCTACATCGATCTTCACCTGGTGCACGAGGTGACCAGTCCGCAGGCCTTCGACGGCCTCCGGCTGGCCGGCCGGCAGGTCCGCCGCCCGGACCTGACGATCGCCACCGAGGACCACAACGTCCCGACCTTCGATGTCGACAAGCCGATCGCCGACCCGGTCTCGCGGACGCAGGTGGACACCCTGCGCAAGAACGCCGAGGAGTTCGGCATCCGGATCCACACCCTCGGCGACCCCGACCAGGGAGTCGTGCACGTCATCGGCCCGCAGCTCGGCCTGACCCAGCCGGGGATGACGGTGGTCTGTGGTGACAGCCACACCTCCACCCACGGCGCGTTCGGTGCGATTGCCTTCGGCATCGGTACGAGCGAGGTCGAGCACGTGCTCGCCACCCAGACGCTGATGCAGGCCCGGCCGAAGACGATGGCGGTCACCGTCGACGGCGTACTGCCCGACGGCGTCTCCGCCAAGGACCTGGTGCTCGCGCTGATCGCGCAGGTCGGCACCGGCGGCGGTCAGGGCTACATCGTCGAGTACCGCGGTGAGGCGATCCGCGCGCTGACGATGGAAGCCCGGATGACGATCTGCAACATGTCGATCGAGTGGGGCGCCAAGGCCGGCATGATCGCGCCGGACGAGACCACGTTCGCTTACCTCAAGGACAAGCCGCACGCGCCCCAGGGCCTCGACTGGGAAGCCGCGGTCGAGTACTGGAAGAGCCTGGCGACCGACGACGACGCGACCTTCGACAAGGAGGTCGTACTGCGGGCCGAGGACATCGCCCCGTTCGTCACCTGGGGAACCAACCCGGGCCAGGGGGTGCCGCTGTCGGCGAACGTTCCCTCACCGGACGACTTCGACAACGAGAACGACCGGGTCGCCGCCGAGCGCGCCCTGGAGTACATGGGCCTCACCGCCGGTACGCCGTTGCGCGAGGTCAAGGTGGACACGGTCTTCCTGGGCTCCTGCACGAACGGCCGGATCGAGGACCTGCGCGCCGCCGCCGGCGTGCTGGCCGGCCGGAAGGTTGCCGAGGGCACCCGAATGCTCGTCGTACCGGGGTCGGGCCGGGTCCGGCTGCAGGCCGAGGCCGAAGGGCTGGACAGGATCTTCAAGGACGCCGGGGCCGAATGGCGCGGCGCGGGCTGCTCGATGTGCCTGGGGATGAACCCGGACCAGCTGGCACCGGGCGAGCGCAGCGCCTCGACGTCGAACCGCAACTTCGAAGGACGCCAGGGCAAGGGCGGCCGGACGCACCTGGTCTCGCCGTTGGTCGCCGCCGCCACCGCCGTCACCGGAACCCTGGCCGCTCCCGCGGACCTGCAGCCGGTCGCCGTACCCGAGAACGTCTGAGGACAAAGGAATCATGGAAGCCTTCACCCAGCACATCGGCACCGCGGCCCCGCTGCGGCGCAGCAATGTCGACACCGACCAGATCATCCCCGCGGTCTACCTGAAGCGGGTCACCCGGACCGGGTTCGAGGACGGCCTGTTCGCTGCCTGGCGCAACGATCCTTCGTTCGTGCTGAACCAGCCGGAGTACGACGGCGTCTCGGTGCTCGTCGCCGGCCCCGACTTCGGCACCGGATCGTCGCGGGAGCACGCGGTCTGGGCCCTGATGGACTTCGGGTTCCGGGTCGTCGTGTCGTCGCGCTTCGGCGACATCTTCCGGGGCAACTCGGGCAAGGCGGGGTTGCTCGCGGCACTCGTCGAGCAGGACGTCGTCGAGCAGCTGTGGAGCACGATCGAGGCGGACCCGGGCACCAAGGTGACCGTCGACCTGGAGAACAAGACGATCTCGGCCGGTGAGGTCTCTGCTCCGTTCGAGATCGACGACTACACGCGCTACCGGTTGCTCAACGGACTCGACGACGTCGGCATCACGCTGTCCCACGAAGCCGACATCACTGCCTACGAGGCAACTCGGCCGGCCTTCAAGCCCGCAACTCTTCCCGCAAAGGCTTAATAGTCCGTACTGCGAGCAGCTGTGGCTGGGGCTTGTGTCCTGGCCACAGCTGCTTTTGGTTGGCGGGCACTACCCACCAGCTGGTTGCTGGAAACTTCGGCGTAACGAATCGCACATCTGCACCGATAACTCCGGTGTTAGGCTGACGGGGTTGTCAGAACAAGGCTTGCGAGACTTTGGAGGTGGGGCGCCATGAGCAGCGAACCCTCCAGACATACCGATCTCGCTCGGCCTTGAGGAACTAGGTCCTCTTCCAGGTCAGTCACCCCGGCGCGATCGCCTGGGGTGTGCTGTGGTGCGCGGTGACAGCCGCGGAGGTCGGGCAGAAGACGCCCACGACTTCCGCATCTGCCTTTCCTGGAGGACTCATGTCCGACCTGCGCATCCGTACCCTTCGTGCGTTCAGCCGCACCCCGTCGTTCCGCTCCGGCCGCCGGTACGCCGGTGACGCCACGCCGGCCGCGCTGGAGCAGAAGACGGCCACCCCGCAGAACCCCAAGCCCAAGGGGCACAGCGTCGTGGACAGCGCGATCTACTGCAACGGCAGCCGGGTCGCTTCGCCGCAATCGTTGGCAGACACCTACCAGGAACTGCACCAGTCCCCGCACAGCCTGGCGTGGATCGGCCTGTACCGGCCGGACCGGCGCGAACTGAACTCGCTGGCCCAGGAGTTCGACCTGCACGAGTTGGCGATCGAGGACGCCATCCAGGCCCATCAGCGGCCGAAGCTGGAGCGCTACGGCGACACGTTGTTCGTCGTCCTGAAGGCTGCCCGCTACCGGGACGCGACCGAGGAGGTCGAGTTCGGCGAGGTGCACCTGTTCGTCGGCCCGGACTTCGTGGTGACGGTCCGGCATGCCGAGGCGCCCAACCTGGCCGCGGTACGGCGCCGCGTCGAGCGCGACCCGGAGTTGCTCCGCCGCGGCACCGAAGCGGTTCTCTACGCGATCATGGACAAGGTCGTCGACGGGTACGCGCCGGTGGTCGCCGGTCTCGAGAACGACATCGACGAGATCGAGACCGAGGTGTTCCGCGGCGATCCCAAGGTGTCGCGGCGCATCTACGAGTTGTCCCGTGAGGTGATCGAGTTCCAGCGCGCGACCCGGCCGCTGATCGGCATGCTGGACTCGCTGCGGGCCGGCTTCGACAAGTACAAGGTGGACGAGGAACTGCAGCGTTCGCTGCGCGACGTGGCCGACCACGTCACCCAGGTGGTGGAGCGGGTGGATGCCTTCCGCGAACTGCTGCGCGACATCCTGACGGTGAACGCGACGCTGGTCGCCCAGCAGCAGAACGAGGAGATGAAGTCCCTCACTGTCGCCAGCAACGCCCAGAACGAAGAGGTGAAGCGGATCTCCGCGTGGGCGGCGATCCTGTTCGCGCCGACCTTGATCGGCACCGTGTACGGGATGAACTTCGACAAGATGCCGGAGTTGCACTGGCAGTTCGGCTATCCGTTCGCCGTCGGGATGATGGCGTTGGTCTGCGGCGGTCTGCACCTGATCTTCAAGCGTCGCGGCTGGCTCTGACTCCTCGGCCGGCGAAACAGCCGCGTCTTCGTTTGCCAGTAGGGCACTGGTCTTCCGGCAACGCGATCAAGGAGGCTGAAGACGATGTGGTTGTTCCTGCGGCGGCGACTGGTCATGTGGGTGGTACTGGCGATCGCAGTGCCCTTGCTGGATTGGTTGCTCGGCAAGGTGAGTGCGGAGCTGAGAGCCCGGAAAGGCGATTCGGTCGTCACCAGAGGACTCGACACGGCCCGCTCGGGCATGCAAACCCTGCGCGGCAAGCGGCGCTGAGGCCCCGATCGGAGCCGCTCGCCGACGTCACCGATGGTCGCCGGTTCGTTGCTCTCAAGGGAATCGAAGTGCCCTCAGAGGCCCGTTCGGGAAGAAATGTGCCCCAAATCGCCTGAAACAAGGCCGAATTGCCGCGTTGGTGTTTGTGCAGAGCGTGCAGAGTCCATAACGTTCACGGAAGATCGAGCGCTGTGCTCGACGCAGGAGTTCACGGAGGGAAGACAGTGAACAAGAGCCAGTTGGTCGAAGCGCTCGCAGTGCACTTCGACGGAAATCGCCGTTCGGCCCAGCACGCCCTGGAATCGGTGATCGACACCGTCCAGCGCGAGCTGACCAAGAAGGGCGGCAAGGTTGCCATCACCGGGTTCGGGGCCTTCGAGGCCATCGAGCGCGGCGCCCGGATGGTCCGCAACCCGCGGACCGGCGAGGTGAAGCGGGCCAAGAAGACGGTCGTGCCGAAGTTCCGCGCGGGTGCGGAGCTGAAGGCCGTCGTGTCCGGCGCCAAGAAGCTGCCGAAGCTGGTTGCGCCGAAGCCGGCCGCAGCCACCAAGGCGGCCGCACCGGCCAAGAAGGCCGCGCCGGCGAAGGCCGCCGCGACCAAGACCGCCGCCAAGAAGGCCCCGGCCAAGAAGGCCACCGCCACCAAGACGGTTGCCAAGAAGGCCCCGGCCAAGAAGGCTCCGGCCACCAAGGCCGTTGCCAAGAAGGCTCCGGCCAAGAAGGCCACCGCCACCAAGACGGTTGCCAAGAAGGCCCCCGCCAAGAAGGCACCGGCGAAGCGCGCAGCCGCACGCTGACCTTCGGTACCACAGCTTCACCTGCGAAGGCCGGTCACCCCGTTCCAGGGGCGACCGGCCTTCGCCATGTCCGGGGGGCGCTCAGTGGAGCGTGATGAAGTGCACCGCGGTGATCGCGAGACCGGCACCGGACCCGGTCGTGTCGAGGCGGACCCGCTGGCCGAGGCGGAGCAGGCGTACCGGCGTACGGGCCAGGGCTTCTGCTGTGAAGGACAGTTCGACGCCGGTGTCGGTCAGTACCGTGCCGGCGCCTGTCTCGGCGTCGTAGCGGCTCACAGTCGCTTGCATGGGTTCACGGTAGAGCAGACTCAGCAGGCAAGTCCCTCGGACCCTGTCGCCGCACCGAGAACCAGTGACATCACATCTGCGGTCCATGGCCCGACACCAAGCTGTACTGCGTGCGCAAGGTCGGCCGCGGTGTCCACGTCACGGCGCAGCGAGTCGATGGACGTCAGCTCGATCGGGTGAGCGCCGGACGCCTGGTGGGCCAGCGCCGAGCCGACACCGAAGCGGGGATCGAGCGGAATGCCCGGGCGGGCGGCAAGCATCGTCGTACCGGTGCCCGGGAGGTCGATGACGAAGCTGCGGTCCGCTGTCGAAGCGAGGAGTGCAGCCGACAGCTCAGTGGGCCGTAGCGCCGGGAGGTCTGCGGACAACGCTGCAACTCCAAAGCCCCGGTACTGCGTGGCTGCGATCGCCGCCCCATGCTCCAGCGCCTCGTTGAGCCCCACATCGGGCAGGTCCGGTACTACGTTCGCACCGACCGCGGCGACGTCGGCAGCGACCACTGGATCGTCGGTGACGACCAGGACGGCACGCACCAGCGGAGATTCGAGCGCAGCCGCAGTAGTGTCGAGAGCGAACGAGCGCGCCAGCTCCGGACGGTGCTGAGGGTAGGCGGCAGCGAGCCGGCTCTTCGCGATCGCCGTACGCTTCACCGGGATCACGAGGACCCAGGACGCGACCTGTAGGTCTGACATCAGGCAGGATTCTTCCATGACCGACGGCTCGTACGACGACCAGGAGGCTGAAGTGAACGGCCAGCGCACTGCCGGGGGACCGCGGCCACGCCGTGGTTTCTGGTTCGGCCTGGTGGTCGCCATCGTCAAACCGTTCATGCTGCTGTGGACCAAGCAGGATTTCCGCGGCAGGGAGAACGTTCCGCGCAGCGGCGGGATGGTGTTCGTGACGAACCACATCTCGCACTTCGACCCGTTCGTGATCGGGTTCTACCTGTGGGAATGCCGGCGGATCCCGCGGCTGCTCGGCAAGGCGTCGCTGTTCAAACTGCCGATCGCCGGGCGGATCATCACCAGTGCCGGGCAGATCCCCGTGTACCGCGACTCGGCCGAGGCCGCGGACGCCTTCCGCGCCGCGGTGGCCGCGGTGGAGAAGGGCGAATGCGTCGGCGTCTACCCCGAAGGCACGATCACGCGTGACCCGGACCTGTGGCCGATGACGGGCAAGACCGGTGCCGCCCGGATCGCGTTGATGACCGGCTGCCCGGTGATCCCGATCGCGAACTGGGGCGCGCAGGAGGTGTTCGCGTCGTACGGCAGCCTGCGGGTCCATCTGCTGCCCCGCAAGACGATGCGGGTAACCGCCGGTGAGCCGGTCGACCTGAGCGCGTTCGAGGGCCGGCCGATCACGAACGAGCTGTTGCACGAGGCAACCGAGGTGATCATGCAGCGGGTCGCCGCCGAGCTCGGCGTCCTGCGTGGCCAGACGCCACCCAAGGAGTTGTTCGACCCACGGAAAAGTGAGGATGGGGAGACTCGATGACCAAAGTTGCGGTGTTCGGTGCCGGTTCCTGGGGGACCGCCTTCGCCACGGTGCTCGCGAACGCCGGGAACCAGGTGTCCCTGTGGGGCCGGCGGGAATCGCTCTGCGAGGCGATCAACAGCCGGCACGAGAACCCGGACTACCTGCCCGGGCTCCGGCTCCCCGACGCCATCACCGCAACGCACGACCCGGCGCTGGCCGCCGAAGGATCCGAGGCGATCGTGCTCGCCGTACCGAGCCAGTCGCTGCGGGACAACCTGAAGGACTGGGCCGATGTCCTGCCGGCCGCCGTACCGCTGGTCAGCCTGATGAAGGGCGTCGAGGTCGGTACGACGAAGCGGATGAGCGAGGTGATCGCCGAACTCACCGGAGCCGGGCCCGAACGGATCGCGGTGGTGTCAGGGCCGAACCTGGCCCGCGAGATCGCCGAAGGCCAGCCTGCTGCCGCAGTGGTCGCCTGTGCTGACGAAGGGACGGCCGCGCGACTGCAGAAGCTGTGCCACTCGCCGACGTTCCGCCCCTACACGAACAACGACGTGATCGGCTGCGAGCTCGGCGGCGCGACGAAGAACGTGATCGCGTTGGCGGTCGGGATGGCCGTCGGCCTCGGCTTCGGTGACAACGCCCGCGCATCGGTGATCACCCGCGGCCTGGTCGAGACAGCACGCCTCGGTACTGCGCTGGGCGCCGACGAACACACCTTCTCGGGGCTGGCCGGTCTCGGCGACCTGGTGGCGACCTGCTCGTCGCCGTTGTCCCGCAACCGAACCTTCGGCGAGAAGCTCGGCCAGGGGATGACGGTGGCCGAGATCGCGGGCGGCACCCGGCAGGTCGCCGAGGGCGTCAAGTCCTGCTCGTCCATCACCGAACTGGCTCACCACCACGACGTGGAGATGCCGATCGCCGAACACGTCACCAAGGTGGTCGCGGGCGAGATGACTCCCAAGGACATGCTCTTCAGCTTGGTATCGCGATCGGCGAAGTCCGAACGCTGGGGCTAGCTGTCCAGCGTGTGCTGCAGAACCATCGCGGCCGCTCCCCGTACCGCCGCCTGGCGACCTGTCCGGGAGGCTGCGACCGTCAGCTCAGTGGTGGCCAAGGGCAACGATCGCCCGTAGATGGTTTCGCGGATACCGGCCAGCAGGCAGTCGCCGGCCTGGGCGAGCGAGCCGCCGATGACGATCACCGACGGATTCAACAGGCTGACACAGGCCGCGAGGACAGTGCCGATCTCGCGGCCCGCTTGCCGGACTGCCTGGGTCGCGGCGGTGTTTCCCGATCGCACCAGCTCGACGACGTCCAGACTGCTTCGCGGTTCGAGGCCGGCGGTGCGGAGCTGGGCGGCGATCGCTGATGCCGAGGCGACCGCCTCCAAGCAGCCGTGGTTGCCGCAGCGGCACAGCTCGTCGTGTCCAGGGGCCTGGATGTGACCGATGTCGCCGGCCGCTCCCTGAGCACCCCGGTGAAGCCGGCCGCCGCTGATCACCCCGGCACCGATGCCGGTGGCAACTTTGACGAACAACAGGTGCTCGACTTCGGCGTACTGCGTGGTGTGCTCGCCGAGCGCCATGATGTTCACGTCGTTGTCGACCAGCACCGGGCCCGGGAACTCAGCGGTGATCCGGCTGACGACGTCGTACGAATCCCAGCCAGGCATGATCGGTGGGTGGTTCGGGCGACCGGTGCTGTGCTCGACCGGGCCGGGCAGACCGATGCCGGTGCCGGCCAGTCTGTCCGTGCTGTGGCCGGTCCTGCTGAGCAGAGCGCGTGCGTGGCCGGCGAAGGCTGTGAGAACGGCTTCGGGACCGTCGTCGATGCTCTGCGCAACGGTGACGGTGTCGACGATCTCGCCCGTCAGGTCGGCGAGGGCGACGGTCAGGTGGGTCGCGCCGACGTCGCCCGCGAGCACCAGCCGGGCGGTCGGGTTGAACCGGAAACGCGCCGGCGGCCGTCCACCGCTCGAAGCGGCTTCACCGGACGGTACGACGAAGCCGGCCGCGAGGAGTTCCTCGAGTCTGCCGGTCACTGTCGACCGGGCCAGGCCGGTCAGCTCGATCAGCTCGGCGCGGGTCCGCGGCTGCCCGTCCAGCAACAGGCGCAGGACGCCGTGCGCGGAACCGGGGTCGGTCATCGGCAGCACTTTCGTCGCGGGGCCGGGAGGCTTTTGCTTGACAACGCGCAAAAGTGTCCCATAGCGTCCGGAGGGTGTCCACCACTGCGCGCAAGCTCCGGGTCGGGATCGTCGGCGGCGGATTCATGGGCCAGGTGCACGGCCGCTCCGCCTTGGTGGCCGGGGCCGACGTCGTGGGTGCGGTCGGTTCGAGTCCCGAGCGAGCAGAAGCCGCGGCCGGGGCCACCGGTGCCGCGCGTGGGTTCGCCACTCTGGACGAACTGCTTGCCGCGGACATCGACGTAGTACACGTCTGTACGCCGAACAACACGCATCTGCCGGTGACCCTGCAAGCCCTCGAAGCGGGCAAGCACGTGATCTGCGAGAAGCCGCTGGCCACTTCTGCCAAGGACGCGAGCGGGTTGCTCGCGGCGGCGACGGAGGCCGGGGCCGTCGCGACCGTGCCGTTCGTCTACCGCTACCACCCGATGGTCCGCGAGTTGCGGACCCGGATCGCGGAGGGCGAGGCCGGGCAGGTCACCAGCCTGCACGGGAGTTATCTGCAGGACTGGCTGGCGGGGGAGAACGACCAGAACTGGCGCGTCGACGACGAGGCCGGCGGACCGTCGCGGGCCTTCGCCGACATCGGTTCGCACTGGTGTGATCTGACCGAGTTCGTCACCGGCGACCGGATCACCGAGATCAGCGCGCAACTGCGGACGATCCGGGCCACCCGCGGCGGCGCCGTAGTACGGACCGAGGATCTTGCGTCGGCGCAGTTCCGGACCGCGGCTGGGGTGATCGGCACCGTGGTGGTCAGTCAGGTCGCGGCCGGGCGGAAGAACCGCTTGTATCTGGAGGTTTCCGGGACCGAGTCGAGCTTCGGCTTCGACCAGGAGGACCCGGACCGGTTGTGGGTCGGGCGGCGCGCCGCGAGCCAGTTGCTGACCCGTGATCCCGAGACCTTGAGCCCGCCCGCCGCGCGGGTGAACCGCCTGCCGGCCGGCCACGCCCAGGGATATCAGGACGCCTTCGATTCCTTCGTCGCCGACACCTACGCGGCGGTGCGGGACGACGACCACCCGGACGGCCTGCCCGACTTCGCCGCCGGCGCCCGTTCCGCCCGCCTCGTCGACGCCGTACTGCGGTCCGCTGCCGCGGACGGCGCCTGGACCACCGTCGAGAACCACTAGGAGCTCCACATGCCACGCCCGATCACCCTGTTCACCGGCCAGTGGGCCGACCTGCCGTTCGAGGAGGTCTGCGGCCTGGCCGCCTCCTGGGGCTACGACGGGATCGAGATCGCCTGCTCGGGCGACCACTTCGACGTCCAGCAGGCCATCGACGACGAGAACTACATCGCCGGCCGGCACGAGATCCTCGAGCGGCACGGCCTGAAGGTCTTCGCGATCTCCAACCACCTGGTCGGGCAGGCGATCTGCGACGACCCGATCGACTTCCGGCACCAGGCGATCCTGCCGTCGCGGGTCTGGGGCGACGGCGATCCCGAGGGTGTGCGGCAGCGGGCGGCCGAGGACATGAAGAACACCGCGCGGGCGGCGGCGAAGCTGGGGGTGAAGACCGTGATCGGCTTCACCGGCTCGTCGATCTGGCAGTACGTGGCGATGTTCCCGCCGGTGCCGGCCGAGCGGATCGCGGCGGGGTACCAGGACTTCGCCGATCGGTGGAACCCGATCCTCGACGTGTTCGACGAGGTCGGCGTGCGGTTCGCGCACGAGGTGCACCCGTCGGAGATCGCGTACGACTACTGGACCACGACGCTGACGCTCGAGGCGATCGGTCACCGCGAGGCGTTCGGGCTGAACTGGGACCCGAGCCACATGGTCTGGCAGGACATCGACCCGGCCGCGTTCCTGTGGGACTTCAAGGACCGGATCTACCACGTCGACTGCAAGGACACCCGGATGCGGGTCGGCGGCGGACGCAACGGGCGGCTCGGCTCCCACCTGCCGTGGGGCGACCCGCGTCGCGGCTGGGACTTTTACTCGACCGGTCACGGTGACGTGAACTGGGAGGACTGCTTCCGGGTCCTCAACTCGATCGGCTACGACGGCCCGATCTCGGTCGAATGGGAGGACGCCGGGATGGAACGCAAGACCGGCGCCGCCGAAGCCGTCAACGTCATCCGGGCTCTCGCCTTCGACAAACCAGAGGGCTCCTTCGACGACGCCTTCGCCACCGACAAGTAACCCAGGTCGGTCGACCACGCCTTCGCCACAGACCGGTGTTCTGGGGGGATGATGGGCGTCCGGGCGACGAGAGGTGGGGGCGTGGAGATCGACTGGGGTGTCGGTAGCTATGAGCCGACGGGGGAGTTGCTGGCGCCGGTGTCCGAAGCGGTGGTTGAGCTGGCCGGGCCGTTGGCGGGGCGGACGGTGCTGGACGTCGGGTGTGGGACGGGGAACGCGGCGCTGGCGGCTGCTGCTCGGGGTGCGGTGGCGACCGGGGTGGATCCGGCGAGCCGGTTGCTGACGGTTGCCCGGGAGCGAGCAGCCGCACAGAACCTGACCGTCGACTTCCTCGCCGGGGATGCTGCGAGCATTCCGGTCGGGGACCAGTCGGTCGACGTGGTGTTGTCGGTGTTCGGCGTGATCTTCGCGCCCGACGCCGCGGCCGCGATCGCCGAGCTGACCAGAGTCGTCGCGCCCGACGGCCGGATCGTCGTCACCGCGTGGCCGCCCGGCGGAAGCATGAGCGTCGTGAACGCTGCGGCCGCGAAGTTCATGGGCGAGGTCTTCGGTCAACCGAACACGTCAGCATCACAAGAGCCCTCACGAGCCGGAACGCCGAAGCCGCTTGCCTGGCACGATCCCGAGGCATTGGGGGCGGCGTTCGCGCCGTACGGGTTCGCTGTCGAGGTGAACCGTAAGAGCCTGGTCTTCGAGAGCGCTTCCGCGGAGGAGTATCTGGAGCGCTCGGCGACGCATCCGATGGCCGTCAGTGCCGACAGGGCGCTCTCGCAGCGCCCCGACGCCGACGAGCTTCGCGCCGAACTCTGGTCCCGCCTGCTCGCCGCGGCACTGTCGGTCAACGAAGACCCCGACGGCTATCGCTTCACCGCCGACTACACGATCGCCACCGCCCGCCGCAGCTGACGCGATGTCGAAAAGCCGGCCCCGGCTTCGTACCAGGGGTGAAGGTGTCCACAGCGGACACCGTGACCCAGGGAGTTGTGATGGCGGAGTTGTTGCTGGGCGGGTTGGCGATCGGGGAGTCGCCGAGGTGGCACGACGACCGGCTCTGGTTCTCGAACTGGGGGACCGGCGAAGTACTGGCCGTCGGCGCTGACGGCAAGAGTGAGCTGATGGCGAGCGTTCCGCCGGAGACGCTGCCGTTCTCGATCGACTGGCTTCCGGACGGGCGGCTGCTGGTCGTCGCCGGCGCACGCCTGCTACGCCAGGAGAACGACGGAACCCTGGTCGAGCATGCCGACCTGAGCGAGGTCGCCGACCTGTGCAACGAGATCGTGGTCGATCGGCGCGGCAACGTCTTCGTCAACGGCGGCTCCTTCGACTTCAGCAAGCCGAGCGTCGTGCTGGTGGTGACACCCGATGGGCAGGTCCGTCAGGTTGCCGAGGGCATCTTGTTCGCGAACGGGATGGCGGTGACCGAGGACGGTACGACGCTGATCGTGGCGGAGTCGCACGGCTGCCGGCTGAGCGCCTTCGACATCGGCGACGGCGGCGAATTGTCGAACCGCCGCGTCTGGGCCGACCTCGGCGAGGGCAACCACCCGGACGGCATCTGCCTGGATGCCGAGGGCGCCGTCTGGTACGCCGATGTGCCCAATCAGCACTGCGTGCGGGTGCGGGAAGGCGGCGAGGTGCTACAGACCGTCAAGCTCGACCGTGGCGCTTTCGCCTGCATGCTGGGTGGTGACGACGGCCGCACCCTCTACATCCTCGCGGCCGAGTGGGCCGGCTTCGAGAACATGTTCAGCCCGGCCCGCACCGGCCAACTCCTGACCCACCCCGCCGCAGCGCCCCACGCCGGCCGTCCTTAGCTCTGAGCGGCCGTACGAGGACGCAGGACGGGAGCGAAGGCAGCCAAGCCGAGCGTCAGGGCGGTGACGACGATGAAGGAGATCGTGAGGTCGGTGGCCTGCGCGATGCCGCCGATGATGGACGGCGCGACCAGGCCGGACGCGTAGGTGACGGTGGCGACGCCGGCGATGGCCTGGCTCTTGTTCGGCCCGGCATGGCCGGCGGCGGCGAAAGCCAGCGGTACGACGACCGCGATGCCCAGCCCGAGCAGGCCGAAGCCGGCCATCGCGACCACCGGATGCGGCGCGACGACGACCAGGACGCCACCGAGCGTCGCGACGGCCCCGCTCACCCGCACGGTGAGGACCGGACCCCACCGGTTGACGACCGCGTCGCCGGCGATCCGCGCGATCGCCATCGTGAGCGCGAAGCCCGTCGTCGCACCCGCGGCGACGGCGGCCGAGGTGGTCAGGATGTCGCGCAGGTAGACCGCCGACCAGTCCAGGCTCGCGCCCTCGGCGAAGACAGCGCAGAACCCGACGGCACCGATCAGCAGCGCCGACTTCGGCGGGAACGCGAACCGCGGTGGAGCCACCTCGTCCTCGGCCGGATAGATGTTCAGCACGTACTGCGAAGCGACCACCCCGAGCACCGTCAGGGTCAGCGCAGCCACCAGGTGGTGCAGTCGGGCGCTGATGTCGAGGTGGGCCGCGAGCGTTCCGAGTCCCGAACCGATCAGGGTTCCGACGCTCCACATCCCGTGCAGCCCGGACATGATCGATCGGCCGAGCCGATGTTCGATCTCCACCCCGAGCGCGTTCATCGCGACGTCGGCCATCCCCGCGGTCGCGCCGTACACGAACAGCGCGCCGCACAACGTCACCAGATTCGTGGCGAGTGACGGAAGGATCAGCGCGAGGGTCCACAGGGCGATCAGGAAGCGCTGGGCCGCGCGGGTGCCGAACCGGTGGCTGATCCGGGCCGCCAGCGGCATCGACAGCGAAGCCCCGATCGCCGGAAACGCCAGCGCGAGCCCTAGTTGCCCGGCGCTCACGGAGGCGTGTTCCTGGATCCACGGCACCCGGGTCGCAAAGGACCCGGTCACCGACCCGTGCACACAGAAGATCGCCGCGACGGCGATCCGGGACCGGCGGACGAGTTGGCCCTCGCGGACCGCCTGCAAGTCATCGACCACGACTGGAGACCCCTCACTGACCCGGCGCCGCTGTGCGAATCACCACACCGGGTGAACATATGAACAAAGAGTTTGTTTGATCAATCAGAGCAATGTTAGTTTTTCACAGTGCGAAGCTCCGAGCGGCAACGGGTCATCATCGAGCGTCTCCAGGGTTCCGGCCGGGTCGCGGTCGGCGAACTGGTGGCTGCCACCGGCGCCTCCGACATGACCGTACGACGCGATCTCGACTACCTCGCCGCGCAGGGCGTGCTCAAGCGCGTCCACGGCGGCGCGGTGCCCACGATGCCGTCCGGGATCGAGCCGCCGTTCGCTGCCCGGTCCACTGCCGCGACGGAGGCGAAGCAGGCGATCGCGGCGGCTGCCGTCGCGCAGATCCGGGACGGCGAGACCGTAGTACTGGACAGCGGTACTACGGCGTTGGAGGTCGCCCGGCTGCTCAGGGATCGCGTGGTCACGGTGATGCCGCTGTCGCTCCATGTCGCACAGGAGTTGATCGGCGCACCCGGCGTGCGGCTGCTGATGCCGGGTGGCGAGCCGCGGCCGGGGGAGTTGTCGATGGTCGGGCCGCTCACCCTCGCGTCGTTGCGGTCGCTGCGATTCGACGTCGCCGTACTCAGCCCGTGCGCGTTCAGCCTGGACGCCGGGATGACCGCGTTCGACCTCGGCGATGCCGAGGTGAAGGTGCAGGCGCTGGCAGTGTCCACCCGGTCGATGGTGCTGGTGGACGGCGCCAAGTGGGATCGCGCCGCGCTCGCGTACATCTGTCCAGCCGATCGACCCGATCTGATCATCACCGACGCCACCGCGCCCGAAGCCGACCGCGTAGTACTGGCCCAACGCGGCGTGCTGGTGCAGGTTGCCGACCGCGCTGGTGCCCAGGCCGACGAACTCCAGGAGTCCCTGTCTTGACCAGCGCGCCCGCCACCGCCGCGAACGCAACCTCATCACCACCACGTGCCGCCCGGATCGCCACCTGGATCTACTTCGGCCTGAACGGGTTCGCCGTCGGCATGTGGGTCGTCCACATCCCGAACGTCGAACGCGCCACGAACATCTCGCACAGCACCCTCGGCCTCCTCCTGCTCGTCCTCGGCGGCGCGGCCTTCCTCGGCATGCAGATCGCCGGCCCGCTCGCCGACCGCATCGGCCAGCGACGGCTGGTGCCGGCCGCCGGCATCTTCCTCGGCCTGTCGCTGTTCGGTCCCGGCCTGGCCGGCAACTGGTGGACGCTCGGCCTCACGCTGGCTCTGTTCGGCTTCGGCAACGGCTCGCTCGACGTCGCGATGAACTCGCATGCCGTCGTCGTCGAGCGGGCCTACCCGCGACCGATCATGGCCGCGTTCCATGCGATGTGGTCGATCGGCGGCGCCTTCGCCGCCCTGATCGGCGCGGCGGCGCTGCGCGGTGGCGTCGACACCGCGATCACCCTGAGTGCTTGTGGCGCGATCTGTATCGTCGTCTCCCTGCTCACCGCGCGCTTCCTGATCGAGGCCGCCGACGAGGAACCGGCCGCGGAGTCGAGCCCGGTGCCGGCTCAGAAACCGCCGGCGAGATTGGTCTGGCAGCTCGGCGCGCTGGCTTTCGGCCTGATGCTCGCCGAAGGAGTCGCGAACGACTGGGCCGCGCTGCAGTTCCGGGACGTCCTCGACACCTCGGCCAGTACGGCGGCCTACGCGTACGGCGCGTTCGCGATCGCCATGACGGTCGGCCGGTTCGCCACCGACCGCGTCGCGGCACTCATCGGCCCGGCGGCGATCGTCCGGTACGGCGCGGCGCTGGCTGCCCTCGGTCTCACCACGGTGATCTTCGTACCGTGGGTCCCCGTCGGTCTGGTCGGCTGGGCGTTGTTCGGCCTCGGCCTGTCCGGCGGCGTACCGCAACTCTTCACCGCCGCGGGCAACCTGGATCGCCGAGCCTCCGGCGCCCTGATGGCGAAGGTGGTCGGCCTCGGGTACGTCGGTCTGCTCGCCGGGCCGGCCATCATCGGCGGCCTGACCCACTGGATGCCGCTCAACGCCGCTTTCGCGCTCCCGGTCGTCCTCTGCGTCCTCACCGTCGCGGCCGCCGACGTCCTCAAACCGAAATCGGGTCAGTCCGAGCGCGACAAGGAAGCCGCGAGCTGATAAGCCTCCTTCGCCGACGCGCACTCCAGTACGCCGCCGGCCACGCACCTCCGCGCGCGCTCAATCGTTGCCCACGGCATCAAGTCTGACGGCTCCGCCGCCGATTCGGGATCGTAGGCGACCAGCCACATCGCCGGCAGCAACGAGCCCCAGCTGCCGGCGAACCCGTCGGCCGGACCGGTACGCCGGGGCCACTGCCCGGCGATCAGCTCCGGCAGCACCGCCGGCACGTCGTCGGTCGCGTTCCACAAGGGATCCGCGCCGGCGTGGACTACCTGGCTGATGCCGACCAACCGCAGCGCGGTCAAGCACATCAAGCAGGGCTGGAGCGAGCTGTAGAGGGTGTGCCCGTCGTACTCGGCCTGCGGCAACTGGCCGAGTACGTCGAGCTCGGCGTGCGCGATCGTCGTACCGAAGAGCCGGCCGGGTGGCGCGGATTGCTCGGCGGCCCGGTTGCGGCCGGAGTGGGTGATCTCGCCGGCCGGGTCGACGAGCACCGCGCCGACCGGATAGCTCTGGGCCCGCAGGGATTCCCAGGCGAGCTCGAAGACCCTGTCCCAGATCATGCCTCGAGGGCCTCGGCGAGGTCGTTCCAGAGGTCGTCGGGGTGCTCGATGCCGACGGAGAGGCGGATCAGGTCGTCGGGGATGGTCGGTACCTCGATCGCCCAGCGGCGGCGGCGTTCCAGCATCGACTCGACGCCCCCGAGGCTGGTCGCGTGGACCCAGAGCGCCGTGTTCTCGCAGGTCCGCTGAGCGCGTTCGGCGTCGCCGCCCAGCTCGATGGACAGGATCGCGCCGAAGCCGGACATCTGGGCGGCCGCCCGGGCGTGGCCGGGATCGCCCGGCAGGCCGGGGTACCGGACCCGGCTGATCCGCGGATGCTCGAGCAGTTTGGCGGCGAGGAAGGCCGCGTTCGACTGGGCCCGGTCGAGGCGGAGGGCGAGGGTGCGCAGTCCGCGCAGCGCCAGCCAGGCCTCCATCGGGCCGGGGATCGCGCCGAGGCTGCGGCGCCGGAGTTCCAGGGCCGTCCAGAGCGAGTCGTCCGCGGTGATCACGGCACCGAGCAGAACGTCCGAGTGACCCGCGATGAACTTGGTGGCCGAATGCATCACGATGTCCGCGCCCAGACTGAGCGGTTGCTGGAGCAGGGGAGTGGCGAAGGTGTTGTCGACGACGGTGGTGGCGCCCGCCGCGCGGCCGGCGGCGCAGATCGCCGGCAGGTCGGCGACCTCCATCGCCGGGTTGGTCGGCGACTCGATCCACAGCATGTCCGCACCGGCGACCGCGGCGGCGACGGCTTCGCTGTCGGCGATGTCCACCCGGTCGACCTTCAGGCGCCCGGTCGCGGCCTGCTGATCGAGCAGAGCCAGTACTCCGCTGTAGGCGTGCGCGGGTGCCACGACGCGACCGCCGACCGGGACCAGGTCCATGACTGCCGCGGCGGCCGCCATCCCCGAGGCGAAGGTCAGGCCGCGGCCGCCCTCCAGTTGCCCCAGGGTCGTCTCGAGCGCCGCCCACGCGTCGTTGTCGAACCGGCCGTAGCCGCGATCCCCGCCCGCGATGTAGGTCGAGCTGAACACGGGCGACTCGCCGAGCGGCGCGTCCGGAACACGGGCGGGCCGGCCGGCGTGCACGACGACGGTCGAGGGATCCAGGTCAGGGCTCATGCCTGGATTCTCCCCAACTGCGCCGTCGGCCCTAGAGCTGGGTGGGATCGACGGTGGGAAGGGGGATGCCGCCGCCGCGGAGGAGGCACATCGCCTCGCGGGCCAGTTCCTTGGCGTCGGTGCCGGCCGGGTTGTCGACCCAGGTCTGCACGGTCACCTCGATGACATTCATGGTGATGCCGGCCGCGAGTGCCGCGGTGAAGGCGACCGAAGCTCCGGCCAGCGGCTGGTCCGAGGAGTCGGCGGTCAGGCGGGTGGTCAGCTCGGCGGTCAGTTCGTCGCGCCAGCGCCAGATCACGTCGGCCAGGTGCGCGCTCACCGAGGGCGTCTGCCCGGCCAGTTCGTACACCGTCCGGACCCGGTCCGGATTGCTCTCCATCTGATCCAGCACGCGCTCCACCACGCCTTGCAGACCGTCCGGCAGGCTCAGCTGAGTCTGCTCGCGGAACCAGTCGAGCGCCTCGAAGAGACTGCCCTCGACGAACTCCAGAACGAGCCGCTCCTTGGTCGGGTAGTACCGGTAGAGCGTGCTGGGCCCGACCTCGGCGGCCGCCGCGATCTGCTCGACCGTCGTCCGGCCGAAGCCGCGATCGGTGAACAGCTCGAACGCCTTGTCCGAGATCAGCCGGCGGGTCCGTTCCCGCTTCACCTCGCGCAGCCCCATCCGAACCCCCAACCTCCTCGAGCGTGCCGGGCAGCCTACACGCCCCCGACGCGCCCGGAGGAGAGGCAAATATGGCACAAGCCATCATATGGTAGTCACTTCCATAATCACTCACTGTCAACTTCTGACTCCTGGGGGTTCTGCCATGACCGACTTCCCCGCAGCACGGCCGGCCGGGTGCCCGTTCGACCCGCCCGCCGGGTACGCCGCCCTTCGTCACCAGGACGGGCTCACCAAGGTGTCCACCCCGGCGGGTGTCGATGCCTGGGTCGTCAGCCGGTACGACGAGGTGCGCAAGGTGCTCGCCGATGCCAGGGTGAGCTCCCGGTCGGCCCCGTCTGCTCACGTCGTCCCGGGAGCGGACCTGGAGCGGGAGGTCGAGTCGGGCTCGATCCTGCAGAACGACGGTGAGCGGCACGCATATCTGCGCCGCCTGCTCACCAGTGAGTTCGCGGTCAGACGCGTGCGGGCTCTGCGGCCGCGGATCCAGGAGTTGGTCGAGGAGCACATCGACGCGATGCTCGCCGCCGGCGGTCCGGTCGACCTGGTCCAGGCCTTCGCGCTGCCGATCCCGTCCCTGGTGATCTGCGAGCTGCTCGGGGTTCCCTATGCGGACCGCGCGGAGTTCCAGCAGCGCAGCGCCGTACTGGTTGCGGTCGATCGGCCGGAAGAGGAGGTACTGCGGGTCAGCGACGAACTCAACCAGTACATGGCCGGTCTCGTGCAGGCCAAGCAGGCCGTGCGGGAGGACGATCTGCTCTCACGGCTGATCACCCGGGCCGAGGAGCAGGGCCGGCCGTTGTCGCTGGAGGAACTGGTGACGATCGGGATCACGCTGCTGATCGCCGGCCACGAGACGACGGCGAACATGATCGCGCTGAGCACCCTCGCGCTACTCCGCGCGCCGGATCAATTGGATGCCTTGCGCAACGATCCCGACCTGGCGCCGAGGGCCGTCGAGGAACTGCTGCGGTACCTCTCGGTCGTCCAGTTCGGTCTGTTCCGGCACGTGACGGAAGACCTTCCGCTCGGCGACGAGACGATCAAGGCCGGCGAGTACCTGATCGCGGCGCTGTCCTCGGGCAACCGGGACGATCGTGCGTTCCCGGACCCCGATCAGCTCGACCTGTCGCGGAAGTCGTCCGCGCACCTTGCTTTCGGCTTCGGGCCACACCAGTGCCTGGGACAGCAACTCGCCCGCGTGGAGTTGGAGGAGGTCTACACCCGCCTGTATCGCAGGATCCCGACGTTGCGGCTCGCCGCCCCGTTCGAAGAGATCCGGTTCAAGCACAACACCCTGGTGTACGGCGTCACCGCGCTGCCGGTGACCTGGGACCGGGAGGAGGCCTGACGACCCGGGCGAAGGTGCTGAGCGGATAGCGCTATCGTCGGCTCGGTGAGTGAAGAACCGAGAAAGCCCCGCATCGCCGTCGTCTTCGGTGGTCGCTCCAGCGAGCACGCGGTCTCCTGCATCACCGCGGCGAACGTGCTGAAGGTGATCGACCGGGACAAGTACGAGGTCGTCCCGATCGGTATCGACACCAGCGGCCACTGGGTGCTGGAGAGCGGCGACCCGGAGCGGCTGTCGATCACCAACGGCAAGCTGCCCGAGGTGGATGTCACCGCTCTGCCGGTGCTGTTCGGCGCCGGCCGCGAGTTGGTCGTGCACGCGCCGGACCAGGTGCCGAGCACGCTCGGCGAGGTCGACGTGGTCTTCCCGTTGCTGCACGGCCCGTTCGGCGAGGACGGCACGCTGCAGGGACTGCTGGAGATGTCGGACATCCGGTACGTCGGATCCGGGGTGCTCGCGAGTGCGGTCGGGATGGACAAGCACTACATGAAGGTGGTGCTGGCAGCGGCCGGCCTCGACGTCACGCCGTACGTCGTGATCCGGGAGCGCGACTGGTCCCGGCACCCGCAGGCCTGCCGGGAAGCGGTCGACCGGCTCGGCTACCCGGTGTTCGTGAAGCCCTCGCGCGGCGGTTCGAGTCTCGGGATCAGCAAGGTGAATTCGCGCGAGGAGTTGGACGACGCGCTCGCCGAGGCTCGCGCGCACGATCCCAAGGTGATCGTCGAGGCGGCCGCGAAGAACCCGCGCGAGATCGAGGTCGGGATTCTCGGTGGCCTGGACGGTGCCGATCCGGCGGCGAGCGTGTGCGGTGAGATCACGCTGACCGGTGGCGGGCACGACTTCTACGACTTCGAGGCCAAGTACCTGCCGGAGGAGGTCGACTACGCCGCGCTGAGCGTGCCGGCCGAACTGCCGGAGGAGGTTGCCGCGGAGATCCGGGCGCAGGCGCTGACCGCGTTCGAGGCGATCGAGGGCGAGGGGCTGGCCCGGGTCGACTTCTTCCTCACCGAGGACGGGCGGATCGTCATCAACGAGATCAACACGATGCCGGGCTTCACGCCGTACAGCATGTTTCCTCGACTGTGGGCAGCCAGCGGGATCGACTATGGCGACCTGGTCGACCGCCTCCTGGCCCTTGCCCTGACTCGCCCAACCGGCCTGCGCTGACTCAGGGCGCGATGGCGGCGGCCTTGGCGTTGAGGTAGCGCTGCTGCGGCAGACTGGTCGTCCGCGCTGCCGCCTCGACGTACGCCGCCCGCGCCCCCGCCAGGTCGCCGGTCAACTCCAGCAGATGAGCCCGTACGGCGAACAGCCGGTGGTCCGCCGCGATCCGCTCGTCACCCTCGATCCGCTCCAGCAGTTGCAGCCCTTCGGCCGGGCCGCGGGCCATCGCGACGGCCACTGCGTGGTTCAGCGCGACCATCGGGTTGTCGGTGATCCGTAGCAGCACTTCGTACAAGGCCACGATCTGCGGCCAGTCCGTCTCCTCGGCCGAGGCTGCCTCGTCGTGCACCGCCGCGATCGCGGCCTGGAGTTGATAGGGCCCGACCGGTCCGCGGGGGAGCGCCTTGGTGATTAGCTCGACGCCCTCGGCGATCTCTGCCGTGAGCCAGCGGCTGCGATCCTGCTCGGCCATCGGGATCAGCTCCCCGCCCGGTCCGGTCCGCGCCGGACGCCGGGCGTCGGTGAGCAGCATCAGGGCAAGCAGGCCGGCCACCTCGCTGTCCTCGGGAAGCAGTCGGTGCAGCAGTCGCGCGAGCCGGATCGCTTCGGCCGCAAACTCGACCCGCTGCAGGCTCGGCCCCGTCGTACTGGCGTAGCCCTCGGTGAAGATCAGGTAGATCACCTTCAGTACCGCGTCCAGTCGCTCGACGCGGTTCGAGGGCAGTGAGAACCGGGCGCCGCTGTCGCGCACGCTCTGCTTGGCCCGGGTGATCCGGCGCGTCATCGTTGCCTCGGGCACCATGAATCCGCGGGCGATCTCGGCCGTGGTGAGACCGCCCACGGCTCGCAGGGTGAGCGCGATCTGGGAAGCCGCGGACAGTGCCGGATGACAACAGAGGAAGAGCAGGATGAGGGTGTCGTCCGAGTCGGCGACCGGCTCGGCCGGAACCATCGTCCACTGGGCGACCGTGTCCTCGCGACGACGCCGGGCCTGCTCGCTGCGGAGCAGATCGGTCAACCGGCGCGAGGCCACGGTGATCAGCCAAGCCCGCGGGTTGTCGGGACGGCCTTCGCTGGGCCACTGCTGAGTCGCGGCGACCAACGCTTCCTGCACTGCGTCCTCGGCCGTGTCGAAATGACCATACCGACGGACCAACGCCCCAAGAACCTGCGGCGCCAGTTCCCGCAGCAGCTCCTCCGAGGCCGGCTCGGGCATCAGCCGGCCAGGTCCTCCTGGCCTTCCACGATCGGCCGGATGTCGGCGTACGCGGTGGCCCGGACGGATTCCGGAGCGGGGGTATCGGCGAGCCGGCCGGCGATCTCGGTCGCCCGATCGAAGCTGTCGCACTCGACGATCCAGTACCCGGCCAGCACCTCCTGCGTCTCGGCGTACGGGCCGTCCGTCACCACCGACGCGCCGTCCTTCGAGCCGAGCCGCCTGGTCAGCACCGGTGCGGCCAGCGCCCGGGTCTCGACGAGCTCACCCGACTCGGACAGTTCGTCGTTGAACTTCTGCATGAAGGCGCCCATCGCGGCGAAGTCCTCCGCGCTCCACGCGGGCTTGCCGGTGTCCTTCCCCGCCATCCCGTCGTAGTCCACCTGCGAGGCGTAGGTCAGGATCATGTACTTCATCTGCTGCTCCCGTCGTCAGAGCACCACTCTGGTGCCTCTCACCCGCTACGTCGACGACCCCACCCAGAACCGGACACGCCCTCCCCAGGAACTTTCAGAGCATCAAGTGTGGGAAGTGATCAGCTCCCGCCTCACGCCTTGCCTCTAGGTTGATGAGGTCAGGTGCAGGGGGTGATGAGTTCCCGCCCCACGCCTTCCCTTCGGGTTGGACCAAAAGGGCGGCTGGTGGTGGTCAGGTGCAGGGAGTTATCAGGGTGTTGTGTGCTTTGACGGCGTCGGAGACGTCGGTGAGGGCGTCGGCCTCGGGCTTGTACTTCGCGGGCACGGCGATCTCGAGGTAGACCTTGCGGCCGATAGTGGTGAAGATGACGCCGTTGCCGACCTCCTTGGCGAACCAGCCGACGCCGTTCACCTCGAAGCACTGCGACTGCGCCTCGGCCATCCCGGCCGGCGGCGCGACCCCACAGGTCACCTCGATCGGCGGATCCCCGTACGCCGTGGTCAGCGCGCTCGGCGGCTCCGTCTTGCGCCGCTTCCCGTCGAGCACCTTGGCGGGCATCCCCTTGATCAAGGCGTCGCACACCTGAGCCACCTCAGGCGCCGGTTCGGGCACGGCGATCCGCACCGGGTCCGGACTGCAGGCGGTCAGCAGCAGGAGGCCGGCGACGACGGCGAGAACGCGGTTGATCGGGGTCAGATGTGGACGACGGGGCACGTCAGCGTGCGGGTGATGCCGGGGACGTTCTGCACCTTCGCCACGACCAGTTTGCCGAGCTCGTCGACGTTGCGGGCCTCGGCGCGCACGATCACGTCGTACGGGCCGGTGACGTCCTCGGCCAGGGTGACGCCCTGGACCTCGGCGATCTGCGCTGCGACATCGGCAGCCTTGCCGACCTCGGTCTGGATCAGGATGTAGGCCTGGACCACCACGTCGTTCTCCACTCAGTCGTCCTCAGCTGGATCCGGCCACGGTACTGCAGAGCGGCCCGGCGTACTCTTCGTTGCCCGGTCACCGTACCGCCTAGTGTCCTGAGCCGGTAGTCACGCCAGTGCCAGCGTGCCTGGGCGCCGCTGGTGCGGCGTGAGGACCGGCTCAGGACACTTAGACTCACCGGAGCGATATGGGAGGTCTTCTGACGTGACAGAGACGTTGGGTGGAACGGGTGAGTTCGGCTTGATCGAAGCCGTCACCAAAGGGCTGCCCCGGGGTGAGGACGTCCTGGTCGGGCCGGGCGACGACGCGGCCGTGGTGGCGGTGCCGGACGGCCGGATGGTGATCACCACCGACCTGCTGATCGAAGGCCGGCACTTCCGCCAGGACTGGTCGTCGGCGTACGACGTAGGCCGCAAGGCGGCCGCGCAGAACCTGGCCGACATCGTCGCGATGGGGGCCCGGCCGACCTCGCTGGTGACCGGTTTCGGCGCGCCCGCCGACCTGCCGACCAGCTGGGCCGTCGAACTGAACCAGGGCATCGCCGACGAGGCCGAGTTGCTCGGCGTCAGCATCGTCGGCGGCGACGTGGTGCAGTCCGACAAGGTCGTCGTCTCGGTCACCGCCTTCGGTTCCCTCGACGGCAGAGCCCCGGTACTACGGTCCGGCGCGCGCCCCGGCGACGAGGTGGCCTTCGTCGGCCGGCTCGGCTGGGCCGAAGCGGGCGTCGCCGTACTGAACCGTGGCTTCCGTTCGCCCCGGACCGTCGTGGACGCACACCGCCGCCCACAACCGCCGTACGCCGAGGGTCCGCGCGCCGCGATCTCCGGCGCCTCCTCGATGTGCGACGTGAGCGACGGGCTGATCGCCGACCTGCGCCACATCGCGGATGCCAGCGCTGTCGTGATCGACATCCGCTCGCAGGCGCTGGCGATTCCCGAGCCGCTGCAGGCCGTCGCGGCAGCCACCGGGGTGGAGGCGCTGACGTTCGTGCTCGGCGGCGGTGACGACCACGCACTGGTGGCCACCTTCGAGCCGGCCGACGTACCGGACGGCTGGACCGTCATCGGTTCAGTTGCCGAGGGCAACGAGAACCTGCCGCCCGGAACGGTCACCGTCGACGGTGCGGCCTACACCGGCGCCCCGGGACACGCCCACTTCGGGTAACGACCCCGCACGATCCGCCCCGGGGTCGAGGGCCGACTGCGGCCGGCCTGGGGCGGTGTGAGGGACTAAGAGTTGAGTGGACCCGCTCGAGTTGAGGAGCTGACATGACTGCCGCGCCGCCCAGGGTGCTGACGATCGCCGGATCGGATTCCGGTGGCGGGGCCGGGATCCAGGCCGACCTGAAATCGATGCTGGCCAACGGCGTGCACGGGATGAGCGTGCTGACGGCGATCACCGCGCAGAACAGCATCGGCGTGCAAGGCGCCTGGGAGCTGCCCGAGGAGCAGGTGCGAGCGCAGTTCCGCAGTGTGGTCGACGACATCGGCGTGGACGCGGTGAAGACGGGGATGCTCGCTTCCGCCTCGATGGTCCGGGTGGTCGCGTCGCTGCTGCGGACCCTGCCGCCCGGCGTACCGGTGGTCGTCGATCCGGTGTCGGTCTCCAAGCACGGCGACGCGTTGCTGGCCGCGGATGCGATGGAGGCCGTGCGGGAGGAGATCGTGCCGTTGGCGACCGTGCTGACACCGAACCTCACCGAGCTCGGTCCCGTCGCGGGGACGAACGGCGAAGATCGCGAGCTGGCCGCGAAGATCCTGCTCGACGCCGGTGCCGACTGGGTACTGGTGAAGGGCGGCCACGACGACGGCCCGGTCGCGATCGACGTACTGCACGGGCCCGGCGTACGGCGGGAGTACAGCGCGCCGCGGGCCGACAACCGGCACACGCACGGCACCGGGTGCACGCTGGCCAGTGCGATCGCGGCGTACCTTGCGCGCGGGTACGACGTACCGGCTGCTGTCGGTGCTGCGAAGGACTACATCAGCGGGGCGGTCGCCGCCGGGTTCGCGCTCGGCGGCGGGATCGGCCCGGTGGACCACGGATGGCGATTTCGGACCAGGAGTGACCAGTGAACACGAGCCGGCCGCCGGTCGACGGGCTGTGCCAGGAATGTGGCTTCAACTACGACACCGGTGATCTGCAGGGCACGGTGACGACGCTGATCCGGCAGTCCGCGGAGAGCAGCATGGCGCTGACGAAGGCGGCCGCCGGGCCGGACGTGAACGTGGTCCGGCTCCGGCCGGAGCCCGAGGTGTGGTCGGCGATCGAGTACGCCTGCCATGTCCGCGACGTCCTCGAGGTGCAGCGGGCCCGGATCGCGCAGTGCCTGGCCGAGGACCGCCCGGTGTACGCGCCGATGGATCGCAGCGGGCGGCTGAAGGAACTCAAGTACGAACAGCAGGACCCGATGGTGGTCGCCGCCGCGCTGATGAAGAACGCCCGCGACTTCGGCGCCGCCGCCCGCGTCCTCAAACCGGCCGAACTCGGCAAACTCGGCCTCTACAACTACCCGGTCCGAGCCCCCCGCACCCTCGGCTGGCTGATCCGCCACACCGCCCACGAGATCCAGCACCACCGGATGGACATCATCACCATCCTGGCCAAACTCGAACCCCCCATCATCCCCGCCCCCAAAGCCGCACCGCCCGAAGACGCCGACCCCGAAACCGACGAGGCCACCCCCACCGCCGACGAACCAACCGGGACCTGACCGAACAGGACGAGGGCGTCTTGCGACGGAGGAGGCGCGGCGGTCGTCGTACCTAGGTTGTTGGTTCTGCCCAGGCGGCGATGGCTGGTTCGGTGGTGATGTGGTCCAGGGCGAGGGCCGCGGCGCCTCGGAGGGCGCCGTCGGTGGAGTGGGTGGAGTTGAGGATCGGCGGGGGAGTGGCTCGGCGGAAGCGCATCAGCCCGGACCGGTACGCCGTGTCGAAGGCTGCCGGTGCGCTCTGGCGAAGGGGGACGGCCAGGCCGCCGAGGGTGACGACGTCGGGGTCGTGGGCGTTCACCAGGCCGGCGATGCCCGAGCCGAGTGAGGTCGCCGAGAGTTCGATGGCAGCCGACGCCGCCGGGTCGGTGCGTTGCAACACTGCTTCGGCATAACTGAGCGGGTCATCAGGCTCGGCATCCCCGAGGCGCCGGGCGAGCGCGCGACCGTCGATCTCCAGATCCCAGCAACCACTCGCTCCACACGGACACCGCAACGAACGATCGCCGAAGGGCATGTGCCCGTATTCGCCACCGGCACCGGTCGCCCCACTCGCAGGAATCCCGTCCAGAATCAGAGTCCCACCCAAGCCGACCTCGACGATCAGATGCAGCGCTGTCCCCGCCCCCGCCGCAGCGCCGGTTCGTGACTCGGCCACCCCGCTGAGCGTCGCGTCGTTCCCCGCGAGCAGCGTCAGCCCGGTGTCCCCGACCACGGGACTCAGATCGACTTCGCCCCACCCCAAGGTCGACGCCTGCATCAACCGGTTGTCCCGGATCGTCCCCGCGACAGCAAGGCTCACCACCCGCAACCGATCGCCGTACTGCGCCGCAGTCGCTTCCACACGCTCGTGAAGGCTCGCCAGCACCGCCTCCGGTCGCCTGCTCCGGTGTGGCGTCGTCACCTGCTCATGGAGCGTTCCGTCGAGGGAGACGACCGCAGAGCGCCAAGTGCCTTGCCGAAGGTTCACCGCAAGAACCAGCGGCCCTTCTGGATGCGGCAGCAGCACACTGGTCGGCCGACCGCGACCACGACTCGGTGCCGGCGTCTCCGTGAGCAACTGCAACTCCCGCAGCCGTGCGGTCACCTCAGTCGCCGAACTGGTGCTCAGCCCCAGCTCACGCGCCACTGCAGCCCGCGTGATGCCCGGCTGCCGACCAACTAGGCTCAGCACCTCGGCGGCCGTCTGCCACCGGCCGCGCCGCGAAGATGTGGTGCCGACTCTTGCCGTCACGGGGACCTTCTCCCTTATGCTCGGAGAACGAGTTTAATGGAGGAGTCGATGGACCTGCAGCAAGTGCGCGCCGTGTTGTTCGACATGGACGGCACGCTGGTCACTTCCGACGAGGCGGTCGAGCGCGCCTGGACAACGTGGGCGCGCGAGTACGGCGTCGACGCCTCGGCCGTGCTCGCCATCGCCCACGGCAGCCCCGCCGACTCCACCGTCGCGCGAATCCTCCCCGCCCTCGACGAGCCCGGCCGCATCCGGGCCGCGAACCGCCAACTGCAACTCCAGTACGACGACCTGTCGGACGTCTCCGCCGCTCCCGGCGCCGCCCGGGTGCTCGCCACGATCGAGCGACTCGGGCTGCCGTGGGCCGTCGTCACGAGCGCTGACCGTCAGCTCGCCAAGGCCCGCCTCGGCGCCGCCGGCATCGACCCGCCAGTCCTGGTGACCTTCGAGGACATCACGAACGGCAAGCCGGACCCCGAGGGCTACCTCCGTGCTGCCGAGCTGCTCGACACGCCGCCCAGTTCCTGCCTGGTCGTGGAGGACGCCGAAGTAGGCCTGCAGGCCGGCCGGGCCGCTGGTTCGATGACCGCTGCCCTGAAAGGCCTGTCCGGCGACCTGGATCTCGCCGACCTCCACCAACTCGCCGACCTGCTCGAGCATCGTGAGTGACAGCGCCCGGCGGGTCGACCTGGAAGTGGGTCTCGCTCTGGCGGCCCTGGGGTTCCTGCTGGGCGGAATGGGCGCCTGCGTCGCAGTACTGGCGCGTGATCTCGACGAGCCGGCTAGCCGCCTTGCGTTGCTGCCGTCCGCTTTCGCTCTCGGTCTGCTCATCGTTGCCTTCGTAGGGCCGGTCCTGCTCCGCACTGGCAGGATCACGGCCGTACTGCGAAGCGGCGCGCTCGTCTGTGCGCTCGGAGCCGTCCTGGTCGCGGTAGCGCCCGGCTTCATCAGTGCGGTCGGTGGGGGACTGCTGATCGGCATCGGTGGAGCCCTGCTGGTGCTCCTGGCGCCACTGCTGCTCAGTGGTCCGACTGCAGCCGCCCGGCTCACCAAGGTCAACGCCGTCGGCAGTGCGACCGGCATCCTGGCGCCCTTGGCCATCGGCGGGCTCGACTCGCTCGGTCCCACCGGGCGCCTGGCGATGCTGGTCGCAGTACCGCCGTTTCTTGTTCTGATCGTCATCGCGGCTCCGGCGAGAGCGGGGGAGAGTCTTGATCCGACGCCGGCCGGTGAAGGCTCACCGTGGCTCAGTGCGTTTCGCGGCTGGTCGCGGGTCGTGCTGGCCGTGGCGGTGGAGTTCTGCTTCGTGGTGTGGGCCGTGGCCCGGCTGGTGGAGGCCGGCCTGCCGATCGCGATCGCGGCCCTGCTGGGGAGTGCGTTCCCGATCGGAATGGCTGTCGGCCGGTCGATCGGGCCGATCCACGTCCGCGGCTGGTCGCCACTGGTACCGGCCGGGCTGCTGGCCCTCAGTGGGAGCCTTTTGGTGAGTTTGTTCGGTGCGCCCGCCGTCGTGGTCGCCGGACTGTTGCTGGCCGGTCTCGGCGTTGCTCCGCTCTACCCGCTCACCATCGCCGAACTCGTCGCAACGCCTGGCATTCGGCCCGTACGGCTGGCGGCGTTGGGTGCGCTTGCCTCTGCGACAGCGATCTTGGCCGCGCCCACCATCCTGGCCGCGTTGGCGACGGTCGTGGAGCTCAGCAAGGCCTTTCTCATCACGCTGCCGCTGCTGCTCGTGTTGTTCCTGATCAGCGGGCCACTGCGGCCCGGGCGGCCGCAGACCGCAGTACGGCCTCAGGCGGAGGTCGGGAGGCCGTAGCGGGACAGCAGTTCGCGCAGGGCGTCCGTGCCATTGGCCAGGTCGTAGTGCTCGGCGTGCAGGCCGGCGCTCAGGGCGCCTTTCACGTTGCCCTCGTTGTCGTCGATGAAGAGCACTGCCGAGCCCTGCTTGCCGACCTTCGCCAGGATGGCGTGGAAATACGCCGGCTCCGGTTTGGCGACGCCGAGGTCGCAGGAGTAGAACGTCTGGTCGAACCAGTCGCCGTAGTGCCGTTCGTCCTGCATGATCGTCCGCCGGTAGGCCTGCTGGTTCGTCGCCAGGTGGCACCCGACACCCGCCGTACGGAGTTGCTGGATCAGGTCGACCACGACCGGGTCGGCCTCGAACCAGTGCCAGGGCTGCATCGCGTCATCGACAGAGGTGGTCGACTCCCACCGGGCCAGTACTTCGGCGACGGCCTCGCGGAAGTCGCCCTCCCCGCGCAGCGACGGCTGCTCCGAGGTCATCAGATCGAGGATGAACTCCTCCGCCGACTGGTCGGGGCGGATGAAGGTCGCCAGCGTGGCGCGCCAGTCGATGGTGGGCCGCTGGATCACTCCATCGGCGTCGAACAGGACGGTGTCGATCGCGGTGGTCGGCATGCGCCCATCCAACCAGCCGCCGCCCGGCCCGGGGGCAGGGTGGTCCGGATCTGGACCACCCGGCGGATGAGGCCTTGACCGGTTCAGTTGGTATGCGCTTACCTTAGCGATGTCTGAACATTTGTCGACAACTTCTCGCGCAAACAAACATCGAAAATCGTCGAAAAGTGCCCCTCCCGGTAGCGATGCGAAGGTGTAGGTGAGGCAGTCCATGGCAGTGACCAGACGGAGGTTCCTGGGCCTCGGCGCGGGAGGTGTGGCGGCCGCTGCCGGACTGACCGGATGCGGCTCGCGCAGCTCGCTCGGCGGCCGCGACGAGCTGAGCATGTGGTGCTGGACCGGCTCGGTGAACGACTCCCTGATCGCCACCGCGGAGAAGGGGATCGCCGGCACGGACAAGAAGCTCGCGATGACCCGGATCGGTGGCGACTACAAGACCAAGGTGCTGACCTCGCTGGCCGGCAAGTCGCTGGTGCCGGACATCATCGGGATCAACGACGACGTCGCCACCTACTTCCCGAACGCCGACCAGTTCCACGACCTGCGCGACCTCGGTGCCGACAAGGTCGAGGCCGACTACCTGCCGTGGAAGTGGAAGCTCGGCATCACGCCCGAGAACAAGATGATGGCCTTCCCGATGGACACCGGCCCGACCGCGCTGTTCTACCGGCGCGACGTGTTCGAGAAGGCCGGCGTACCGACCGAGCCCGCGGACGTGGCCGCGGCGGCCCCGGACTGGGACAGCTACATCCAGCTCGGCAAGAAGGTGAAGGCGGCGGTGCCGGGCTCGGCCATCACCGACAACATCACCTCGATCTTCAGCTACGCCCTGGCGCAGATGCCCAAGCGCTACATGACCGCGGAAGGCCAGTACATCGGCGACGGCGACCACATCCGCAAGGCCTGGGACCTGGCGGTCCGGGTCGTCAAGGAAGGGCTGTCGGCCAACGCCCAGTCGGGCAGTACCGACGCCAACGCCGTTGTCACCAACGGCCGGCTGGTCGCCTTCATCGGTGCGGTCTGGTGGGCCCAGCTCGGCCCGAAGAACGCGGCGCCGAAGACGAAGGGCCTGTGGCGGGTCACCCCGTCGCCCGGTGGTCCCGGCAACCGCGGCGGTTCCTTCCTCGGAATCACCAAGTACTGCAAGGATCCCGAGGCGGCCTTCGCCTTCATCACCTGGCTGGAGTCGGCCAAGAACCAGGCCCAGTCGTTCCTCGACCCGGTGCTCTTCCCGTCCACGCCGGCCAGCTACACCGACTCCCGGCTGACCGGGCCCGACCCGTTCTTCGGTGGCCAGCGGATCGTCGACGTCTTCGCCGACTCCGCGAAGAAGTATCCCGGCGCCTATTTCAGCCCGTACGACACGATCATCGGTACGCCGTTGTCGGCCGAACTGGTCAATGTCGAGATCGGCAGCAAGTCGTCCGACCAGGCCTGGAAGGACGCACAGCGCCAGATCAACCGCGAACTCACCCGGGCGGGGGCGATCTGAGATGGCCGTCAGTGAAACGGTCCGTGGACCGGCCGCGAATGTGAGCGCGAACAGTCCCGACGGGCCACCGAACCGGTTCCGGCAGGCGATACCGCAGTACGCCGCCGTCTCGCCGTTCTTCATCCTGTTCGCGATCTTCGGCGCCTTCCCGGTGTTGTTCTCGATCTGGTTGTCGTTCCATTCCTGGGACGGGATCGGCACGATGAAATGGGTCGGGATCGAGCAGTACAGCTACCTGCTCACCGACCCGAGTTTCTGGAAGTCGATCACCAACACCCTGATCATCTGGGTGATCTCGACCGTGCCGATGCTGGCGCTGGCGCTGGTGATCGCGAACGCGCTGCACAACGCGACCCGGTTCCGCACCTTCTACCGGATCGCCTACTTCATCCCGAACATCACCTCGGTGGTCGCCGTCACGATGGTGTTCGGGTCGATCTTCAGCAACAACTTCGGCCTGCTGAACGCGTTCCTGCAGTCGATCGGGCTGGACAAGATCGAGTGGCTCAGTCAGCCGTGGGGGATCAAGATCGCGATCGCCAGCATCGTCGCCTGGCGGTGGACCGGCTACAACGCGATCATCTTCCTGGCCGGCCTGCAGGCGATCTCCTCCGACATCTACGAGGCGGCGCGAGTCGACGGCGCCTCGCCGCGGCAGATGTTCTGGCGGATCACGGTGCCGTTGCTGCGGCCGGTGATCCTGTTCACCGCGGTCACCTCGACGATCGGCGGGCTGCAGATCTTCACCGAGTCGCAGGTGCTGTTCGGCAGCAGCGGCGCGATCGGCGGTCCCGGTGACGGCGGCCTGACGATCGTGTCCTACCTGTACGACAGCGCCTTCGGGAAGAACCAGTTCGGCTACGGCGCCGCGATCGGCTGGGCGCTGTTCATCCTGATCGTGTTGTTCTCGGTGATCAACTGGCGATTGATCGGCGGCAACGACGACGAGCGGCTGACCAGTCGTGCCGCCCGCCGGGTGCAGCGCAGGATCGCCGCCGAGAGAGCCGCTACGGGGAAGGCCGATGCCGACGCGGGGAAGGAGCACGCCGATGCGCACTGAACGAGTCCGGACCGTCGTCGGTCACGCCGTCTTGATGCTCGGGGTGGTCGTCTCGATCTTCCCGTTCTATTGGATGCTGGTGATGGCCTCGAACACCACGCCGGACATCTTCGCCTACCCACCGAAGCTGGTGATCGGCTCGCACCTGTTCGAGAACATGGGCCACGTGCTGGACAACATCGACTTCTTCGGCGCGATGCTGCTCACGCTGGTCGCCTCGCTCGGGGTCACCGTGCTGGTGCTGTTCTTCGACTCGCTGGCGGCGTTCGCGTTCGCGAAGTACGAGTTCCCCGGCCGCGACCTGCTCTTCGGGTTGCTGTTGGCAACCTTCATGATCCCGACCCAGCTCGCCTTGGTGCCGCAGTTCGTGACGCTGGCGGAGTTCGGCTGGATCGGGTCGCTGAAGGCACTGATCATCCCCGGCGCCGCGAACGCGTTCGGCATCTTCTGGATGCGCCAGTACGCCAAGGGCGCGATTCCCGACGAACTGATCTCCGCCGCCAAGGTCGACGGCGCCGGCTTCTTCCGCCAGTACCTGACGGTCGGCCTGCCCGTACTGCGGCCCGGCCTGGCGTTCCTGGGGATCTTCACCTTCATCAATGTCTGGAACGACTACCTGTGGCCGTTGATCGTGATGACGGACCCGAACAAGCTCACCCTGCAGGTCGCCCTGCAGCAGCTGAACGGTGTGTACGGCACCGACTACAGCATGGTGATGGCGGGCGCGCTGATGAGCGTGATTCCCTTGATCGGTGTCTTCATCATCGGCGGCCGCCACTTCATCGCCGACATCGCCGCCGGCGCCATGAAGTTCTGATACCTGATGTTCCGACTCTGCTTCCGAGAGGAATCTTTTGCCTTCCACCAAGCTCCGCTGGGGAATCCTCGGCACCGGCAACATCGCGTCCCGTTTCGCCAGTCAGGTGCCCTCGTCGGCCACCAACGAGGTGGTCGCGGTCGGCAGCCGTAGTACGGAATCGGCCAACGCCTTCGCCGACAAGTACGGCATCGCGAACCGGCACGCGTCGTACGACGATCTGCTGGCCGACGAGTCCGTCGACGCGGTCTACATCGCCACCCCGCACCCGCTGCACCCGCAGTGGGCGATCAAGGCCGCCGAAGCCGGCAAGCACGTGCTGTGCGAGAAGCCGCTGGCGATCAACCGCGCCTGGGCCGCGGCGATGATCGAGGCCGCGGTGCGCAACGACGTCTTCCTGATGGAGGCGTACATGTACCGCTGCCTGCCGCAGACCAAGCTGGTCGCCCAGTTGATCCGCGACGGCGCGATCGGCGAGGTCCACCAGATCCAGGCGTCGTTCGCGTTCCAGGCGTCGTTCAACGCCGAGAGCCGGATCTTCGCCAACGACCTGGCCGGCGGCGGCATCCTCGACGTCGGCGGCTACCCGGTGTCCTACGCGCGCCTGATCGCCGGCGCGGCCACCGGAGCGCCGTACGCCGATCCGGCCGCGGTGACCGCGGTCGGTCAGGTCGGCGAGACCGGGGTGGACGAATGGGCCGTCGCGACCCTGTTCTTCGACTCGGGGCTGACCGCCCAGGTGAGTACGGGCGTCCGCCTGAACGACGAGAACCGGGTGCGTGTGCTCGGCAGCGAGGGGTACCTCGTGGTCGAGGACCCGTGGTTCGGCGGCGACGGCAAGCCGACCCACGTCACTGTGCACAAGGTGGGGGAGGAGCCGCGCGACATCGCCGCGGACCCGGCCTTCATCTACCAGGCCGAGGCCGAGGCGGTCGCCGAGGCGATCGACGCGCGGCAGGCGCCGGAGATGAGCTGGGCGGACACGCTCGGGAATCTCCAGGTGCTGGACTCCTGGCGGAAGGCGATCGGGCAGCAGTACGACTCGGAGCGGGACGACGTGATCATCCCGACCGCGACGGGTCGCCCGCTGGCCCGGCGTACGGACGCACCGATGACGTACGGCGAGGTACCTGGCCTGGCGAAGCAGGTCTCGCGGCTCGTGATGGGCGTGGACAACCAGGAGACCCTGCCGCACGCGGCCGCGATGTTCGACGACTTCGTCGAGCGGGGCGGGACGACGTTCGACACGGCGTACATCTACGGCGGTGGGCGCGGCGAGAAGCTGCTCGGGCAGTGGATGACGTCGCGCGGCAACCGCGACGAGGTCGTTGTCATCGGCAAGGGTGCGCACACGCCGAACTGCGATCCCGAGTCGCTCACGCGGCAGCTCGGCGAGAGCCTGGAGCGGTTGCAGACCGATCACGTCGATCTGTACCTGATGCACCGCGACAACGAGGAGATCCCGGTCGGGGAGTTCGTCGACGTGATGGACTCCCACTTCCGGGCCGGCCGGATCCGGGCGTACGGCGGATCCAACTGGTCGCTGGAGCGGTTCGACGAGGCCAACGAGTACGCCGCGACGCACGGGAAGCAGCCGTTGACGCTGCTGAGCAACCACCTCAGCCTGGCGCGGGCGTACGACGTACCCTGGGCCGGTTGCCGGCATGTCAGTGACGACGAGTCGCAGGCGTGGCTCCGGGAGCGGCAGGTCGCGTTGTTCCCGTGGTCGAGTCAGGCGCGCGGGTTCTTCACCGGCCGGGCGAAGCCGGAGGACCGCTCCGACGAGGAACTGGTTCGCTGCTTCTACTCGGACGAGAACTTCGAGCGGCTGCGGCGGGCGCGCGAACTGGCGTCCGAGCATGGTGTCGAGCCGACGGCGATCGCGCTGGCCTGGCTGCTGCACCAGCCGTACCCGGTGTTCCCGCTGATCGGGCCGCGGCAGATCTCGGAGACCCGGACGTCGATGCCGGGACTGTCGGTGACGCTGTCGGCCGACGAAGTGGCGTGGCTTACACAGGCGTAGTCCACGATCGGACCGAATTGGTGGAGGCTCAGACCGCTGTGTAACATGGTCTGTCGGTGTCTCGACCCTAAACACGGAGAATCATGTCTAAGAAGTGCGATGTTTGTGACAAGAAGCCGACGTTCGGCAACAGTGTTGCGCGGCTGGGTAAGGGCGCGATGATCCGTCGGGTCAAGAAGCGCACGGCGCGTCGGTTCGACCCGAACATCCAGACCATCCGGGCGACCATCAAGGGAACCCCCACCAAGCTCAAGGTCTGCACGTCCTGCATCAAGGCAGGCAAGGTCCAGCGCGTCGTCGGCTAGGACCGTCTGCCCCCGATCGGGGCACAACTCCGTGTAGGGCCTGACCAGGCGCCCGGGAACCTCCCGGGCGCCTCGTCGCGTTTGCCGTTGGCGCTAAGGGTATTTGGCGATGACGGTGATTTCCTGGCGGTTGTGGTGGAGTTGGCGGGCGTGGAGTACGTCGTACTGTTTGCTGAGGACGTCGATGCCGCGGTGGGCCGCGTCGAGGGGGTTCTTGCCGCCACCTTTGAGGGTGACGATCGCGAGGGCGCCGCGGCGTAGGTGCGGTACGGCGTCGAGCATGACCCGGGCGCTCATGACCTGCTCCATGCGCATGTCGTTCACGACGACGTCGAAGCGGACGCGGTTGTGCCGGAAGAATTCTCCGGCGGTCGTCGCGATGTGGTGCACCCGCCGATCGGCCGTCACGCGGGGATCGAGAGCACCGGGGTCGACCGACCACATCTCCTGGCCGTGCTGGCGCAGAATGCGCGTCCAGCCGCCCGGACTCGCGCCGAGGTCGAGCCCCTTCCCGCCGGCCGGCAGGTCGAGCCCGAAGGTCTGGATCGCCTCTTCGAGCTTGAACTCCGACCGCGACACCCGCTCGTCCGACCGAGCCAGCCGCATCCGCCCACCCGGCCAGTCCGACAGGCTGTACTCGAGCCGGTTCCGCCCGAAGAGCACCGTCTTGGCGGAGACGAAGCACGACACCACCACGTCCTGCCCGGCCCGGCTCACCGCGATCCCGCGGTCGCCCAGGGCAGCTTCGAGCAGGTGGTAGTACGACCCGCCGCTCCCGGCGCCATCGGTCCATGTCTGCACCGCCAGCGCCTGCGGATGCTTCGGCAGACCCTCCAGCACCAGCTCCGCCAACTCGTGCGGCTCGGGCACCTCGTCCGGCTTGAAGCTCGCCAGCTCCACCGTCAGATGCCGGACGAAGATGATCCGCCCGGTGTCACACGCCGCAGCCAGGTCCTCGATCGCCGGTGCGTTCTCGACGATGCGGCCCAGATCCGCGCTGACCCGCTCGATCCGGACCCGGGGCCCGAACTCCGCCCGGATCTCCCGAACGGCCAACTCATAGCTGTCGGTCGCCACCGAGAACAAGATCTCCACACCCCACCCTAAGCCGCCCAGCCCGTCCGCTCCGGACGTGGAGCGCCGGGCGCGACGCGGGACCGGTTAGCCTTCCGGGCGTGGGAGAGCTGACGGTTGGGGTACTGCGGAGCTGGGCTCGCGTTGCGTTGACGGAGCTGCGGCGGGCTCGGGCGGAGATCGACGAGCTCAACGTGTACCCGGTGCCGGACGGTGACACCGGGACGAATCTGTACCTGACCTGGGAAGCCGCGTGCGACGCGCTGCCCGACGGTGAGCTGACCTTCGCGGAGGCGGTCCAGGCGTTCGGCCGGGGCGCTCTGCTGGGCGCTCGTGGTAACTCGGGAGTGATCACCTCGCAGCTCGTCCGCGCCTGCGGTCTGCGCCTCGCGGAGAACCTGCCGCGCGACCAGGAGGCCGACGCCGGCTCCGTCCTCGCCGATCCGCGGATGAGCGAGGCGGCGGCGCTCGCGAACGCGCTCGCGTTCGCGGCAGACGCGGCGTACGGCGCGGTCGCGCAGCCGGTCGAGGGCACGATGCTCACCGTCGCCCGGAAGGCCGCCGACGGCGCGCTCGCCGCCGCCAATGAGGGGAAGACGCTGGCCGAGGTCTGCCTGGCCGCTGTCGCCGGAGCGCGGCTGGCGCTGACGAAGACCACAGAACAGTTGGACGTACTACGGCGAGCCGGCGTGGTGGACGCGGGCGGCGCCGGGCTCGTGGTGATCCTCGGCGCGATGGAGTCGGTGCTGTCGGGCCGGCCGCCTGGCCAGAGCACCGGGGTTCCCCGCAGGGTGACCGGCACGGGCTCCGGTGCGGCCGAAGCGGACCAAGTCGGAGGGCCCTCGACTGCGGGGTCGGTCGGCGGGGAGGTGGGCGCGCTGGGGAGCGCGGACGGGCCGGCGTACGAGGTGGGTGGCGACGGGCCGGCGTACGAGGTGATGTATTTGCTGGATGCCGCGGATGAGCGGATCGGCGACTTTCGGCGGGCGCTCGCGGGGCTGGGGGACTCGGTGGTGGTGGTCGGTGGGGACGAGTTGTGGAACGTGCACGTTCATACCGACGACGTGGGAGCGGCGATCGAGCAGGGGATCGCGATCGGCCGGCCGCACCGGATCCGGGTGACGCACTTCGCCGACGTCGCTCCGCACGCCCCGATCGCCAGCCGCGCGGTGATCGCCGTGGCCGCCGGAGACGGACTGGCGAAGTTGTTCGTGGAGGCGGGGGCGGTGGTGGTGAAGGGCGGCCCGGGAAGGCGCTGCTCGACCGGTGAACTGCTGACCGCGATCGAGCAGTCGGGCGCCCCGGAGATCGTCATCCTCCCCAACGACAAGGACTCCATCGCCGTCGCCGAGGCCGCCGCCACCGCGGCTCGCCAGAACGGCATCCGAGTGGCAGTGATCCGGACCCGCGCGCAGGTCCAGGGGCTGGCCGCGATCGCCGTACACGATGACGACCTCAGCTTCGACGACGCCGTCGTACAGCTGTCCGCGGCGGCCGGCCAGACCCGGCACGGAGCGGTGACGATCGCGGTGAAGGACGCCTGGACGATGGCCGGCACCTGCCGGATCGGCGACGCGCTGGGCGTGGTGGACGGCGATTTCGCCTTGATCACCGAGGATCTCGTCGCGGCCGCGACCGGCGTGGCCGACCGGCTGCTCGGTGGCGGCGGTGAGCTGATGACCGTGGTCCGCGGCGCGAACGCGAGCCCCGACCTGGTCGACGCGCTGGTGCGGCACGTGCGCCGGAACCGCAAAGATGTCGATGTCGTGGTGTACGACGGTGGTCAGGAGAGGTACCCGTTGCTGATCGGGGTGGAATGAAGACGGACATCGACCGGAAGCTTCGCGACTTCGTCGGCGCGAAGACGGCCAAGACCTTCGCCGACGTGCTCGGCATCGAGACCGTCGGGGACCTGCTGCGGCACTATCCGCGGCGGTACCTGAAGAAGGGCGAGCTGACCCCGTTCGACGAGCTCAGGGTCGGCGACCAGGCCACGGTCAGCGGGCGGGTCAAGAAGGTCACCGTCCGCTCGCTGGACTCCAAACTGGAGATCAGGCCGGAGGACGTCAACAAGTACCGCCGGCACAAGACGATCACCAAGGTGGTCGTCACCGACGGCCGCAACGACATCGAGCTCGCCTTCTTCAACCAGCCCTGGCTGGCGAACAAGCTGACCGTCGGGACGGCCGCGCTGTTCTGGGGCGAGGTGACGATGTTCCGCGACATCATGCAGCTGAAGGGCCCGGGCACCGAGATCCTCGACGAGGAGGACCTGAGCGAGGCCGAGATCGAGCGCCGGGCCCGCCCGTTCCGGCCGCTGTATCCGGCGACCGCGAAGCTGCCGACCGCGACGATCGAGCGCAGCATCAAGATCGTGCTGGACAACCTGGACGACGTCGAGGACCCGATCCCCGAGCTGATCCTGCGCAACGAGAAGCTGCTCGGCCTGCGTGAGGCGCTGCAGAAGATCCACCTGCCGGAGACCGAGCAGGACTGGGTGACCGCGCAGAAGCGGTTCCGGTTCGAGGAAGCCCTGGTGATGCAGACGATCCTGGCCCAGCGCCGGGCCGTCACCGACGCGCTGAAGGCGATCCCACGGCCCCGGACCGACGGCGGCCTGCTGACCGACTTCGACGCCCGGCTGCCGTTCCAGCTCACCGCCGGGCAGGCCGAGGTCGGCGAGGAGATCTTCGCGGACCTGGCCCGGCCGCATCCGATGCACCGGCTGCTGCAGGGCGAGGTCGGCTCCGGCAAGACGATCGTGGCGCTCCGGGCGATGCTCGCCGTGGTGGATGCCGGTGGTCAGGCGGTCCTGCTGGCCCCGACCGAGGTGCTCGCGACCCAGCACCACAAGACCCTGACCAAGATGCTCGGTGAGCTGGCCGAGGCGGGCATGCTGGGCGGCGCCGAGCGGGCGACCCGGGTGGGACTGCTCACCGGCTCGCTGAACGCGGCAGCCCGGCGTACGGCGATGTTGGACGCAGCCAGTGGCGCCGCCGGGATCGTGGTCGGCACGCACGCGTTGCTCGAGGACAAGGTGCAGTTCGCGGACCTCGGCCTGGTCGTGGTCGACGAGCAGCACCGGTTCGGAGTGGAGCAGCGGGCCGCGCTGAGCCAGAAGTCCGGCGAGAACACCCCACACGTGCTGGTGATGACCGCGACCCCCATCCCGCGGACCGTGGCGATGACCGTCTTCGGCGACCTCGCGGTCTCCACGCTGACCGAGCTGCCGGCCGGGCGGTCGCCGATCACGAGTTCGGTGGTCCCCGCCGCGGAGAAGCCGGCCTGGCTGGAACGAGCCTGGCAGCGGGTCCGCGAGGAGGTGGGCAAGGGCCACCAGGTGTACGTCGTGTGCCCGCGGATCGGGGACGAGGTCAAGAACGCCGGCGACGAGGAGGCCGACTTCGCGGAGCAGGACTCCGACAGCGACGGCAAGCAGGCGCCCAAGGAGCGACGGCCACCGCTGTCGGTGATGTTCATCGCCGAGAAGCTGGCCGAGATCCTGGCCGGGCTGCGGGTGGAGATCCTGCACGGGCGGCTGCCGGCCGACGAGAAGGATTCGGTGATGACCCGGTTCGCGGCCGGGGAGATCGACGTACTGATCGCCACCACCGTGATCGAGGTCGGCGTCGACGTACCGAACGCCTCGACGATGGTGGTGATGGACGCCGACCGCTTCGGGATCTCCCAGTTGCACCAGTTGCGCGGCCGGGTCGGCCGGGGCACGGTCCCAGGGCTCTGTCTGCTCGTGACCGACAGCTGGCCCGCCAGCAAGTCACGGGAGCGGCTGGACGCGGTGGCCGCGACCACGGACGGCTTCGAGCTGTCCCGGATCGACCTGGAGACCCGCAAGGAGGGCGACGTCCTCGGCGTCGCGCAGTCGGGCGTCCGGAGCAGCCTGAAGCTGCTCAGCGTGCTCCGGGACGAGGACATCATCCTGGCCGCCCGGCACGTGGCCAAGTCGATCGTCTCGGTCGATCCCGAGCTGGTGACCTACCCGTCGTTGCGCTCCACCGTGGCCAGTGCGCTGGCGTCCGAGGCGACCGACTACCTGGAGAAGACGTGACCCGGATCATCGGCGGTGCCTCCGGCGGCCGGCGCATCGCAGTACCGGCCGGAAGCGGGACGCGGCCGACCGCGGACCGGGTGCGCGAGGCGATGTTCTCGTCGCTGGAGACCGAGTTCGGCAGCTTCCTCGGCCTCGCCGTCCTGGACCTGTACGCCGGCAGCGGCGCGCTCGGGCTGGAGGCGTTGTCGCGCGGCGCGGCTCGGGTGGTGCTGGTGGAGTCGGACCGGAAGGCGGCCGAGGTGATCGCCGCGAACATCAAGGTGGTCGGTCTTCCCGGCGCCACGGTGCTCACCCGGCCGGCCGAGAAGGTTGCCTCGGGCGACAATCCGGCCGGCCCGTTCGACCTGGTCTGCGCCGACCCGCCGTACAGGCTGGAAACCCTTGAACTGCAGGAGGTTCTGACCTCATTGCGGGACAACGGGTGGCTGGCCGAGGATGCCGTCGTGGTGGTCGAGCGGGGCAAGCGGGAGCCGTGGGAGTGGCCGGACGGGTTCGCCGCGCTGCGCGATCGCAAGTACGGCGAGGCCCGGCTTTGGTACGGTCACCGCCATGACCAGCGCGGGGTATCGGCATGAGTAGGGCCGTCTTTCCGGGCACCTTCGATCCGCCCACCAACGGTCATCTGGACGTCATCGGCCGGGCGGCCGCCGCCTTCGACGAGGTGATCGTCGCGGCCGGGGTGAACCAGTCCAAGCAGCGGCTGTTCAGCCTCGAGGAGCGGGTCGAGATGCTGACCGCGCTGGCCGAGCCGTTCGGCAACGTCCGGGTCGGCACCTTCGAGGGCCTGCTGGTCGACTACTGCCGGTCCGAGGGGGCCGGCGTGATCGTCAAGGGCCTGCGCTCGGGCGGCGACTACGACTACGAGCTGCAGATGGCGCAGATGAACCGGAAGTTGTCGGGCGTGGATACGCTTTTCCTGCCGACCGCGACGGAGAACGGGTACATCTCCTCCAGCCTGGTCAAGGAGATCGCCAAGCTCGGCGGCGAGGTGGGCGAGTTCCTGCCGCCCGTCGTGCACGCGGCGCTGCTCGCCAAGCTCGGCCGCGGGAACGGCTGACACTCGCCCCAAAGATTTCCCGGCCGCCCCGGATTGGGCGACCGGCCGGTAAGTTGGTAATGTTGTCCACTGGTCTCGACGAGACCGAGATTCTGCCTGCCCCACGCCTGAAAGGGTTGTTCTGAGCGCCTTGGACCCGCGGTCCCCACTCGTGATCGATACCCACGAGCTGTCTCGCCGCGCCGGGTCCCAGCGCGAAGTCTCCTTCACGGCACCGGCACCGGCCGATCTCGGAATCGACGTGATCGGCGTCCCCGAGGGCGACCCGATCCAGTTCGATCTGCGACTGGAAGCGGTGGTCGAAGGGGTGCTCGTCACCGGTTCGGCCACTGGCCGGCTGGTCGGGGAGTGCGCACGGTGCCTGGTCGATGTCGAGGACGAGTTCCTCGCCGACGTCCAGGAGCTGTACGTCTACCCGGAGAGCGATGCCGAGCCGGACGAGGCCAGCCGGATGGAGGGCGATCTGATCGACCTCGAGCCGGCGTTGAGGGACCAGGTGGTGCTCGCGCTGCCGTTCCAGCCTTTGTGTGCGGACGACTGTCCGGGCCTGTGCCCCGAGTGTGGGGTGCGCCTGGTGGAGGAGCCCGGACACAAGCACGAGGACCGGGGCGACCCGCGCTGGTCCGCACTGAGTGACCTGCTCCCGCAGGATGAAAAACCGTAAGATCGCACAGCCAATTTCCAGCCAGCCGGCCGGGTCGCAAGCCCCCGGCCGAACCGAGGAGTCATAACCGTGGCCGTTCCGAAGCGGAAGATGTCGCGCAGCAACACCCGGAGCCGCCGGGCGCAGTGGAAGACGACTGCCGCCGCGCTGGTCACCTGCGTGAACCCCGCCTGCCGCGCCAAGCACCTGCAGCACACCGTCTGCCCGACCTGCGGCCAGTACGGCGCCAAGGGCGAGCGTCGCCAGGTCGTCGAGAGCTAAACGGCAACCCCCCAGTGAACTCTGCCAACGAAACGGGGCTCTACGCCGAGCTGAACCAACGGCTCGGCGTATCGCTGGCTGACGCATTACTGGAGCACGCCTTCACCCACCGTTCGTTCGCATACGAGAACGGTGGGTTGCCGACCAACGAGCGGCTGGAGTTCCTCGGGGACTCCGTGCTCGGCGTCATCGTCACGGAGTCGCTGTTCCGCAACCATCCGGACCTGTCCGAGGGCCGGCTGGCCAAGCTGCGCGCGGCGGTGGTCAACATGCGCGCCCTCGCCGGCGTCGCCCGTGACCTCAAGCTGGGCAAGTACCTGCGGCTCGGCCGGGGCGAGGAAGCCACCGGTGGCCGGGACAAGTCCTCGATCCTCGCGGACTGCGTGGAGGCGCTGATCGGCGCCGTCTACCTGGACCGCGGGTTCGAGGTCGCCGGCCGGGTGGTGCACACGCTGTTCGACGAGCTGATGGAGTCGTCGGCGCGGCTCGGGGCCGGCCTGGACTGGAAGACGAGCCTGCAAGAGCTCGTCGCCCAACTCGGCGTCGGCGTCCCGGAGTACGTGATCGCCGAGTCCGGCCCGGACCACGCCAAGACGTTCGAGGCGCGGGTCCGGATCGGCGCGGACACCTACGGGCACGGCATCGGCCGGAGCAAGAAGGAAGCCGAGCAGCAGGCCGCCGAGACCGCCTGGAAGGCTCTGCGCGCGGCGCATCCCGACAGCATCGACCCGTCCCAGCAGCCTTAAGCGGTGCCCGAGCTTCCTGAGGTAGAGGTCGTCCGCCGCGGGCTCGCGGAATTCACCACCGGCAGGACCATCGACGCGGTCGAGGTGCTGCATCCGCGCCCGCTGCGCCGGCACCTGCTCGGGCCGGACGACTTCTCCTCGCGGCTGAAGGGCCAGGTCTTCGCCACGCCCGCGCGGCGCGGCAAGTACCTGTGGCTGCCGCTGGCCTCCGGCGACGCCGTCCTGACCCATCTGGGCATGAGCGGCCAGTTCCGCGTCCAGCCGGTCGGGGCCGAGGACGAGAAGCATCTGCGGGTCAGATTCCGGTTCGCCGACGACCGCGGAGAGGTCCGTTTTGTGGACCAGCGGATGTTCGGTGGTCTGTCGTACTCCGAAGGTGGCGCCGAGCTGCCCGCGGAGATCGCGCACATCGCCCGCGACCCGTTCGACCCGCTGTTCGACGACGACCTTTTCGTGGCGTCGATCCGGCGCCGCAAGACCGGTCTGAAGCGGGCCCTGCTGGACCAGACGCTGGTCAGCGGAGTCGGGAACATCTATGCCGACGAGGCTTTGTGGCGTGCAAAGCTGCACTACGCCAAGGCCACCGAGACCCTGAAACCCTTACAGGCAAGGGAAATCCTCACCCATGCCCGCGAGGTGATGGGCGCCGCCCTGGATGTCGGCGGCACCAGCTTCGATGCCCTGTATGTCAACGTGAACGGGGAATCCGGCTATTTCGAGCGCGGTCTGGCGGTCTACGGCCAGGAGGGCTCGCCGTGCCCTCGCGACGGCCGCCCGATCCGTCGCGAGCCGTTCATGAACCGTTCCTCGTTCCGTTGCCCGAAGTGCCAGCCGGTGCCGCGACACGCCCGGTGGTGAGCGAGATATTGTTAATTGACGTACCTCAGGTTGACCCGTGGCTCAGCCGGTGTCACCCTAAAAGACGGCACACTTTTATGCGCTCCATGCCACTTCAGGGCTCAGGGGCGCCACACTGCCAGAACCCTTCCGGAGGACAGCACAATGGCCAAGGCTCTTCTAGGGCACCTTGGAGGCACTGACCCGCGCATGCTCGAGCAGGTTCGTCTGCTCAACCGGCGTGTCGCCGATCTGGAGGCGCACGTGATGCGCTTGCAGGCAGAGAACGATCATCTGGTCGCAGCCGTTCACGAGGAACGACTGCTCACCGTCGACGAGGCTCTGCGCGCCCCCGCTTCGGTCTGAGTTCGGCCGAAGCCGCACCACATCACCGTCCGCACCACCCACGGCGGCGGCCCCCGTCCGGGCCTCCGCCGGTTTCATGTCCGCAGTAGGTACAGTGAAGTGCGGAACTACTTCCCCGGGTAGCGGCACTGTCACCGTCTGTGCGGTGGCCGATGCAAGTTATGACGGTTCCTTTAGGTATCGTCTGTCCTTTCACGGGTTGGGAGCCTCGCTTTGTACCTCAAGAGCATGACGCTCCGAGGATTCAAGTCGTTCGCGTCGGCCACGACGATGAACTTCGAGCCGGGGATCACCTGCATCGTCGGCCCGAACGGTTCCGGGAAGTCCAATGTCGTCGACGGTCTCGCCTGGGTGATGGGCGAGCAGGGCGTGAAGTCCCTGCGCGGCGGCAAGATGGAAGACGTCATCTTCGCCGGTACGTCGGGGCGCGCGCCGCTGGGCCGCGCCGAGGTCGTGCTGACCATCGACAACACCGACGGCGCCCTCCCGATCGACTACGCCGAGGTCACCATCTCGCGGACGATGTTCCGCAACGGTGGCTCCGACTACCAGATCAACGGCCAGAACTGCCGGCTGCTCGACGTCCAGGAACTGCTCAGCGACTCCGGTATCGGCCGTGAGATGCACGTCATCGTCGGCCAGGGCCAGCTCGACTCGATCCTGCGCGCCACGCCGGAAGGCCGCCGCGGCTTCGTCGAGGAGGCGGCCGGCGTCCTCAAGCACCGCAAGCGCAAGGAGAAGGCGCTGCGGAAGCTGGAGTCGACCGAGGGCAACGTGCACCGTCTCGGCGACCTGATCGCCGAGATCCGCCGCCAGTTGAAGCCGCTCGGGCGCCAGGCGGAGGTGGCGCGGCGGGCGGTGACGATCCAGGCGGAGGTCCGCGACGGCCGGTCCCGGCTGCTCGCCGACGACATCGTGCAGGCGCAGTCCGCGCTGGAGGCCGAGCTCAAGGACGAGGCGGCGCTGACCGAGAAGCGGGCCCAGATCGAGGCGGCGCTGCGGGAGGCCCGCGATCTCGAGGCGACGCTCGAGGACGCGCTTCGGACGGATGCTCCGGCACTGCAGGCCGCGCAAGATACGTGGTACCAGCTGTCCGGGTTCGGCGAGAAGATCAAGGGCACCGCGCGGATCGCCGCGGACCGGATCCGGTCGCTCAACGACGAGGCCGACGAGCCGCGGGCCGGGCGAGATCCCGAAGAGCTCGAACTCGAGGCAGCGCGGGTCCGCGAGACCGAGGCGCAGATCGAGGCCGAGGTCGAGGCGCACTCCGAACTGCTGGCCGCGGCCATCGAGCGACGCCAGGACCTGGAGGCGCAGCACGCCGAGGAGGAGCGCCGGATCGCCGCGCTGATCCGGGCCTCGGCCGACCGCCGTGAGGGACTCGCCCGGTTGACCGGGCAGGTGAACGCGCTGAAGAGCCGCGCGGCCGCCGCCGAGTCCGAGATCGGCCGGCTGGCCGCCAACCAGCGCGAGGCCGAGCAGCGAGCCGCCAAGGCACAGCACGACTTCACCGCTCTGGAGACCCAGGTCGCCGGCCTCGATGCCGGCGAGAAGGGTCTGAACGACCAGTACGAGGCCGCCCAGAGCGTGCTCGACGAGCTCGAGGAGCGGCTCACCAAGCTTCGTGCCGAGGAACGCGACGCCGAGCGGGAGCGGACCGGCCTGGCCGCCCGCAAGGAGGCCCTGGAGATCGGGCTGAACCGCAAGGACGGGGCGGGCGCGCTCCTGGCCGCCTCGGAGCAGGTGACCGGCCTGATGGGTTCCGTCGCCGCCCTGCTGAGCGTGCGCCCGGGGTACGAGACTGCGATCGCCGCCGCGCTGGGGGAAGCCGCCGACGCCGTCGCGGTGGCGCACACCTCCGCCGCCATCGAGGCGGTCGGGCACCTGAAAGAGCATGATCTCGGCCGCGCCGGGATGCTGCTCGGCGACGCACCCGCCGAGGACTACTCGTCGTGGCCGCAGTTGCCGGGCGGCGCGACGTACGCCGTTGATGTCGTCGAGTGCCCGGAGACGCTGCGGCCGGCCTTGCGCCGGCTGCTCCGCAAGGTCGCCGTGGTCGAGGACATTCCCGCGGCCCGGTCGCTGATCCAGCACCTGCCCGACATCACCGCGACCACCCGCGTCGGCGACGTACTGGGTGCGCACTTCGCGTACGGCGGGTCGGACGCCGCGCCGAGCCTGATCGAGGTGCAGTCCGCGGTCGACGAGGCTTCGGAGAAGCTGATCGAGGCCACCGCTCGGAGCGAGCGGCTGCGGTTCGAGTTGGCGGCGCTGGAGCGCGAGCGGGAGCAGCAGAAGCAGTCCGTCGAGATCACCCTGGCCCGGCTGCACGAGTCGGACGCGGCGATGGCTGCGGTGGCCGAGCAGTTGGCTCAGTTCGGGTCGCTGGCGAAGGCGTCGCGCGGTGAGGCCCAGCGGATGGCCGAGGCGATCGCGGCGGCCGAGGAGGAGCGCGACCGGAACCTGTCCGGCCTCGCCGACCTCGAGCAGCGGTTGAAGGACGTCGAGCAGTACGGCGACGACGAAGGCGACGAGCCCGACACGGAGGAGCGCGACCGGCTGGCCGAGGCGGCCAAGGCCGGTCGGGCGGCCGAGATGGAGGCGCGGCTGGCCCTGCGGACCACCGAGGAGCGGGCCCGGGCGTTGTCCGGGCGGGCCGACTCGCTGGAGCGCGCGGCCCGGCAGGAGCGGGAGGCGCGGGCACGAGCGATCGCCCGCGCGTCGCGGCGAGCCCGTCAGTCCGAGGCGGCGCAGGCCGTGCATCTGGCGGCCGGCCATGTGCTGGCCCGGCTGGAGAACTCGCTGCAGTTGGCTGCCGCCGAGCGCGCGGCGATCCAGGCTGAGCGCGCCGACCGCGAGCAGAGCCTGGCGCAGGCCCGTTCGGCCACGCGGAACCTGAGCAGTGAGCTGGAGCAGCTGACCAACACCGTGCACCGCGACGCGCTGGCTCGCGCGGAGCAGAAGATGCGGCTCGAGGCCTTGTACGAGAAGGCGCTCAGCGAGCTCGGTACCGAGGTGGAGACGCTCATCGCGGAGTACGGGCCGGATCAGCTCGTGCCGCCGCTGCCGGCCGCCGACGGCGACCCCGACCAGCCCGAGCTGGAGGTCGAGGGGGAGCCGTTCGACCGGGCCAAGGTGGCGAAGCGGCTGAAGGCGGCCGAGCGTGCTCTCGGCCAGCTGGGGCGGATCAACCCGCTCGCGCTGGAGGAGTTCGACGCGATGGAGGAGCGGCACCGGTTCCTGTCGGAGCAGCTCGAGGACCTGAAGAAGTCCCGCCGCGACCTGATGGACATCGTCAAGGAGGTCGACGACCGGGTCGAACAGGTCTTCACCGAGGCGTACCGCGATGTCGAGGTCGCTTTCGAGCACGTGTTCAGCCGGCTGTTCCCCGGCGGCGAGGGCCGGCTCGTGCTGACCGACCCGAGCGACATGCTGAGCACCGGCATCGACGTCGAGGCGCGGCCGCCGGGCAAGAAGGTCAAGCGGCTGTCGCTGCTGTCCGGTGGTGAGCGCTCGCTGGTCGCGGTCGCCTTCCTGGTCGCCCTGTTCAAGGCCCGCCCGTCGCCCTTCTACATCCTGGACGAGGTCGAGGCCGCCCTGGACGACACCAACCTCGGCCGCCTGCTGGAGATCTACGAGGAGCTCCGCGAGAACAGCCAGCTCCTGGTCATCACCCACCAGAAGCGCACCATGGAGGTCGCCGACGCCCTCTACGGCGTCACCATGCGCGGCGACGGCGTCTCAGCCGTCATCTCCCAACGAATCCGCGAACCCGAACCCGCCTGAGCCGAGCTGTCAGGCGGTGATGGTCATTGCGGTGATCTGGTTGCCGGCGGTCTCGAAGGTGAAGTGGGAGGGGCCGTTGTAGCCGTTGCCGCCGACCTGGGTGACGATGGTCAGCGGGTTGCCGGGGGTGGAGACCTCCGTGTCGGTGAAGGTGGCCTGTTTGCCGATCAGTTCGTTCTCGCTCCAGGAGCGGATCGCGGCGTGGCCGCGGAACTGGCGGCCCCAGTCGTCGACGTAGCCGTCCGGGGCGAAGGCGGCGACGAACGCGTCGTTGTCCTGGGCGTCGATGGCCGTCAACGCGCGCTGGATCGGTTCCGGGATTCCCGCTGGTGTGGTCATAACGAGACGATAAACGGTGAACCGATCGGGCGGATCGTCCGTGTGCATGGTGTCAACAGCCGAGCATCGTCCAGCCAGGGAGATCCATCATGAAGCGCTTCGCCATCGCGGCCGGGACGGCCGTCCTCGGGCTGGCCGCTCTCACCGCCTGCGGCGGCGGCAACGGCGGCTACGGCAGCAAGCCGGCTCCCGCGCAGAGCAGCACCAGCCAGACCGCCGGCGGTCAGGCGGCCGGCGCGAAGCTCGCCACGGCCGACGTCGCGAACCTCGGCAAGGTAGTTGTCGACGGCAACGGCCGCACGCTCTACGTGTTCGGCAAGGACTCCACCAGCCCGCCCAAGTCCAACTGCGACGGCGCCTGTGCCGCGATGTGGCCGCCGGCGACGGCCGGTGCCAGTACGCCGAAACTGGACGGCGTGGACGCCTCGCTGGTCGGCACTGTCACCCGCACGGACGGCAGCAAGCAGCTCACGCTGGCCGGGCAGCCGCTCTACCTGTACTCCGAGGACAGCAAGGCCGGTGACGCCAACGGCCAGGGCTTCGGCGAGCTGTGGTGGGCGGTCGGTAGTGACGGCAAGAAGAACACCACGCAAGACTCCGACAGCGGCAACGCGGGCTACTGAGCCTCGATGACATCGGCCGGCTTCCTTCTGCAGGGTCCCCACCGGGGCCCTGCAGTGTGTCGTGCCGGCGACACATCGCCTATCGTACGAACGACCGTGACGATCGAGGCCGGGAGGACTGCGGTGGGTGACGTGGACCGCCGGCCCGAGTCTGCCGAGGCGCTGGTCCGTTCGCTGTACGCCGAACACGGGCGCAGCCTGCTCGCCTACGCGACCCGGCTGACCGGTGACCGGGCGGCCGCCGAGGACGTCGTCCAGGAGACCCTGGTGCGCGCGTGGAAGCACGCCGACGACCTCACCAGCGGCAAGGGCTCCGTCCGGGGCTGGTTGCTGACAGTGGCCCGCAACATCGTCACCGACCGGGCCAGGGCGCGAGCCGTCCGGCCGGCCGAGGTGGCGGAGATCGCGGACCGGCCGCCGGTCGAGGGCGACCACTCCGAGGCCGTGGTGAACAGCATGGTCGTGCTGGACGCGCTGGACCAGGTGTCGCCCGAGCATCGCGAAGTACTGGTGGAGCTGTACTACCGGGGCCGGTCGGTGACCGAGGCGGCCAAGGAACTGGGTGTTCCGCCCGGTACGGTGAAATCGAGATCGTATTACGCCCTCCGTGCACTGCGTACGGTGATGGGACCCGGAGCGGAGGTGGCCAGATGAGCGAGCACGATCCCTCGCAGCTGGGTGCCTACGTGCTGGGTGCGCTGGAGCCGGACGAGGTCCGCGAGGTCGACGAGCACCTGGCCGGCTGTGCCGAGTGCAGGGCCGAGCTCATCGAGCTGGAGGAGATGAAGGAGTTCCTGGGCGAGGTACCGCCCGAGGCGTTCCTGGACGGCCCGCCGACCGACGGCGACCTGCTGCTGCAGCGGACTCTGCGCGAAGTTCGTGCCGCCTCGGCGCCACAAGAGGCTCCGGTGGTCAGCGCAACTGCTGCTCCCAAGAAGCGCACCCGGTGGCTGGCCGTGGCCGCCGCTGTGGTCGTGCTTGCAGGAGCTGTCGGCGGCGGCGTACTGATCGGACGGCAGACGGCCGACAACCCACCAGTGGCGACCGAAACCGTGCCGGCGGGCTCCAAGCAGGTCATGGTGAGCGATGCCGGCACCGGTACGACGATGGCGGCCACCGTCGAGCCGCGAGCCGGGTGGAGCTGGGTCACCGTCACCATCGCGGGCCTGAAGGCGGGCGCCGAGTGCCAGATGTTCGTCACCGACAAGACCGGGAAGAAGTACGTCGCCGGTAGCTGGGTCGTCTCTCCGAAGGCCGCGCAGGAGGGCAGTCGCTTCGGCGGTGGCGTCCTCGTGCCGATCGACCAGGTCCGGTCGGTCGAGATCAGGACAATCCAGGGCGAGCATGTGGTGACCGCCGCGGTCTGACGCCAATACGGTTGCGCGGGACGAGAGGATGGTCCCGTGGCGACTACTACTGCTTCCGAAGATCTCCGGGCCCGGCGCAAGGCTGCCGGCCTCGCCTGCACGCGCTGGCTGTACGGCCGCAAGGTGCCCGCTTCCGACGTACTGCGGACGCTGGCGGAGGCCGCGGTCGACGAGTGGGACGGCTACGGCAGCGGCGGTGAGGTGGAGCTGCTGGAGAAGGAGGTCGCCGAGCTGCTGGGCAAGCCCGCGGCTGTGTTCGTACCGACGGGGATCCTTGCGCAGCAAAGCGTGCTGCGCGTCTACGCGGACCGCGCCGGCACGCAGCGGGTCGCCCTGCACGGCCTGGCGCACTTCCTGCACCACGAGCTGAACGCCCTGGAGGAAGTGCATCACCTCCGCATCGAGCGGATGACGTCTGAGCCCCGGCAACCCCGTCCGGACGAGCTGGCGGCGATCCCTGGTCACCTGGCCGCTGTGGCGCTGGAGTTGCCGCTGCGCGACGGCGGCTTCGTCCTGCCGACGTGGGACGAGCTGGTGCTGTTCTCGGAGGCCTGTGCAGAGCGCGGCGTACCGCTGCATCTTGATGGCGCCCGGTTGTGGGAGAGCACGCCGTACCTTGAACACAGCCTGGCCGAGGTGGCTGCGCTGGCTTCGACGGTTTATGTCTCGTTCTACAAGGGCCTTGGCGGCCTGAGTGGGGCAGCGCTGGCCGGACCTGAGGACATCGTCGCCGAAGTACGACGGTGGCAGCGGCGGCTCGGCGGCAACCCGTACACGATCTTCCCGTACGCCGTGTCGGCGCGCGCCGGCCTGCGCGACGTACTGCCGTTGATGGGTGACCTTCGCCGGCGCGCCGTCGACTTGGCGGGCGTGCTGCAGACCGCTGGGTACCGCGTGTTCCCGGAGGTGCCGCACACCAACTCGTTCCGGGTCTACGCGCCGCTGCCGGCCGAGGAGATCGAGGTGGCCGCGATCCGCCGCATGGAGGCGACGCGGGAGTACCTGAGCTACACCTGGCGGCCGGCCGACGTACCGGGCTGGTCGTGGATCGAACTCGTGGTGACTCCGGACACCTTGCGGTGGGACGTCGACGAAGTTGGTCAGGCCTTCGCGGAACTTCTGGGAGAATGAAGGCGTTCAGAAGGCGTAGCACTGGCATAAAGCTTGTGTGGGGCAACAATCGGGGAGAGAAGTCAAGCTGTGCTGACGTTCGTCATCACCATGGTCATCCTGCTGGTTCTGTCAGGACTCGTCCTGCTCGCGGTCGCCCGGGGTGAGGGCAAGAATTTCGGTTAGCCGGCGAGGGCATGAACGACGGCCTGCACGATCGGTGCCGCGACCGTGAAGGTCGGCACGACCAAGAGCAACACGGCGGCGGCGTAGGTTGCCGCTGATTGCAGGGGATAGCGCGGCTCCGGGTCGCTCAGTCGTTGGACGCGCAGCACTGTCGACGACTTGGCTGCTGCCATCGCCGCTTCGGGGGCGGGGGAGCCGGCCAGTGCGACCAAGGCACGGGCGAGTGGGAGTGGGCCGTTGCGCCGACGCGCGTCGTCGTCGGCCAGTAGCTCGACCAACGTGCGAGCCTGCTCCAGCGCTACGTCGCTGCGGACCCACCTCGGGAATGCCGTGTGCAGTGCGGTGAAGGCTTCGAGGACCAGGTCGTGCCGGGCTCGTAGATGCGCCTGCTCGTGGGCCAGTACGGCGCGCAGCTCGCCGTCGTCCAACCGGTCGAGTGCACCGACCGACACCACCACCCGTGCCCCACGCAGTGCGGGCAGGCAGTAGGCCAGCGGCGTCTGCTCAGCCAGCACGCGCAGACCCGGTATCAAGCCGTCCGGTGTCGCCAGGACGTCCACCAGGTCGCGGTGCCTCTTCCGTCGTGCCCTGGTGCCGACAGCAACGCGGCCCGCCGCCCAGAGCAACCGGACGCCGACCAGCGCGGTCAATGCGAGTACTGCGGCCGCAGCCAGGTCTCGCGACGACGACGGGTCGAACCGTGGCTCACCAGGCTGCCCAGCGGTCGAGTACGACAAGGCGATCCCAGCACCGAAGGCAGCCAGTACTGCGGCCAGCGCGACCGACTGCCACAGGGCGACCGCTGCCCGGGGGATCCGGTAGGGCCAGTCGGCACGAGCCAGCAAGGCCGGAACCGGTCCGGCGAGGACCAGAGCGAGTGCGGCGAGCAGGATCGGGGTGATCACCCGTCCCGAGCCTCCAGCCGGGCCAGCGCGTCGCGGAGCAGTGCCGCCTCCTCGTCGCTGACCTGACCCACGAACCGGACCAGGGCCGCTCGCCGGTCGCCGGCCCGGTCGAGCGCGTCCCGCATCAGGCCGGCCGCCAGTTCCTCCCGCGGCGCGGCGGCCTTGTACCGCCAGGCCTTCCCGTCGCGCTCGCGCTCGGTCAGCTTCTTCTTGGCCAGCCGGTCGAGCACCGTCATCACGGTCGTGTAGGCCAGATCCCTGGTCGCCGCGAGCCGCTCGTGCACTTCGCGCACGGTCAGCGCGCCCTCGGCCGACCAGAGCTGCTCCATCACCAGCCGCTCGAGATCGCCGAGCGGGCGCGGGCCCTTCGGCGTACCTGCGGCGATCTCTTCTGCGGTCACGTGACCAGTATAACTACGCGTTGTAGTAGATCGGCGCTACGGTTTACTACAAGACGTAGTAGATTCTACTACGTAACGTCGTAGATGCCCGGCAAGCATGCTCGGAAGGCGCTGATGGACACCCTGGATCTGGCCCGCTGGCAGTTCGCGATCACCACCGTCTACCACTTCTTCTTCGTGCCGGTGACGATCTCGCTGGTCGCGATCACGGCCGGCCTGCAGACCGCGTGGTACCGGACCGGCAAGGACAAGTACCTGCGGCTGACCAAGTTCTACGGCAAATTGTTCCTGATCAACATCGCGATGGGCGTCGTCACCGGACTGGTCCAGGAGTTCCAGTTCGGGATGAACTGGAGCGACTACTCGCGCTTCGTCGGCGACGTCTTCGGCGCCCCGCTGGCGCTGGAGGGCCTGCTCGCCTTCTTCCTCGAGTCCACCTTCATCGGGCTGTGGATCTTCGGCTGGGACCGGCTGCCGAAGAAGGTGCACCTGGCCTGCATTTGGATGGTGGTGCTCGGCACGCAGTTGTCGGCGTACTTCATCCTGGCCGCGAACTCCTGGATGCAGAACCCGGTCGGCTTCCGCTACAACGCCGAGCGCGGCCGGGCCGAGTTGACCGACATCTGGGCGGTGCTCACCAACAAGGTCGTCCTGGTCACCTACCCGCACACGATCTTCGCGGCATTCATGGTCGGCGGCGCGTTCGTCGCCGGCGTCGCGATCTGGCACCTGGTCCGCCGGCCCGGCGTCGACACCGGCGCCTTCCGTACCGCGCTTCGCCTCGGCGCCGTCATCGTGATCGCGGCCGGTGCCGGGGTGGCCATCAGTGGTGACCAGCAGGGCAAGGTGATGACCGAGGTGCAGCCGATGAAGATGGCCGCGGCCGAGGCGCTGTACGAGTCCGAGAAGCCGGCGTCGTTCTCGATCCTCACCGTCGGCACGCTGGACGGTTCGCGAGAGCTCTACTCGGTCAAGGTTCCGTACCTGCTCTCCTTCCTCGCCACGGGACACTTCCAAGGTGAGGTGCAGGGCATCAACCCGCTGCAGCAGTCCTACGAGAAGCTGTACGGCCCGGGCTCGTACAAGCCGAACATCCCGCTGACCTACTGGACGTTCCGGCTGATGATCGGCGTCGGGATGACGTCGGCCGCGCTCGCCGTGTTGTTGCTCTGGGCAACCAGGCGCGGGCGGGCACCGAACCGGCTGCTGGTCTGGCTCGCGCTGCCACTGCCCTTGCTGCCGCTGTTCGCGAACGTCTTCGGCTGGGTCTTCACCGAGACCGGCCGGCAACCGTGGCTGGTGTTCGGGCTGCTGCCCACCTCGGCCGGCGTCTCACCCGGCACCACGTCGGGCGAAGTACTGACCTCGCTGATCGGGTTCACGGTCCTGTACGGCGTACTGGCGATCGTGGAGACCAAGTTGATGTTCCGCACGATCCGGGGCGGCCTCGCGGGCACCTCACCCGAGCCGGACCAGCCCGACCAGCCGGACGCCGCCGGCAAGCCGCTGTCGTTCGCGTACTGAGGAAGGGGATCGGGATGGAACTGACGACAGTGTGGTTCGTGGTCATCGCGGGCCTGTGGATCGGGTACTTCGTGTTGGAGGGCTTCGACTTCGGTGTCGGGATCCTGGTCCGGGTGCTCGGCCGGGACGAGCCGGAGCGGCGGGCCGTGATCACCACGATCGGGCCGGTCTGGGACGGGAACGAGGTCTGGCTCATCGTCGCCGGAGCGATGACGTTCGCGGCCTTTCCCGAGTGGTACGCGACCTTGTTCAGCGGCTTCTACCTGCCCCTGTTCGCGATCCTGGTGGCGCTGATCCTGCGGGGAGTGGCGATCGAGTACCGCGGCAAGCGCGACGACCTGCAGTGGCGCTCGCGGATGGACTGGCTGATCACCATCGGGTCGGTACTACCGGCCGTGCTCTGGGGGCTCGTCTTCGCGAACCTGGTCCGCGGCGTACCGCTGGACGCTTCGCACGAGTTCGTCGGGACTGTGGGGTCGCTGTTCAACCCGTTTGCTCTGCTGGGCGCAGCGACCGTCACGGTGTTGTTCGTGGCACACGGCGCGATCTTCCTGGCCCTGAAGACGACCGGTGACTTGCGTCGACGGGCGAACCGCCTTGCCTCGTGGTGCGGCCTCGCTGCTGCCGTGCTCGCTGTCGGCTTCCTGGGCTGGACGCAGGGGATCCGTGGTGACGCCGCTTCAGCAGTAGTCGCTAGTGGGGCCGCTGTGGCACTGCTGGCAGGACTGCTGGCGAACAGGCGCGGCCGAGAGGGCTGGGCCTTCGTAGGTACCGCTGCGGCTGTCGCGCTCGCGGTGACGTCTCTGTTCCTGGCGCTGTTCCCCCTGGTGACCCCGTCGAGCCTCGACCCGGCTTGGAGTCTCACGACGGTCAACGCGGCGTCGACCGCCTACACGCTGAAGCTGCTCACCGTCATCGCTGCGATCTTCACACCGCTGGTGATGCTGTACCAGGGCTGGACCTACTGGGTCTTCCGCAAGCGGGTGACCGTGTCGTGAAGCCACTGGACCCCCGGCTACTAGGCAGAGCCAAGGCAGCTCGCACGTTCTTGGCGGGGTCGGTGCTCATCGGCGTCGCCACTGGCCTCCTGATCGTCGTACAGGCCGTCCTGCTGGCCAAAGGGATCGCTGACGTCGTACTGCGGGGTCAGCTGGCTGCGGCGGTCGTCTGGTCGTTGGTGGCGGTGATCGCCGGACGAGCCTTGTTGTTGTGGTTGCAGGAGGTGGTCGCGCAACGGGCAGCGGCCGCGGTGAAGTCCACGCTGCGCCGGCAGGTGCTGGAGCACTCGCTGAACCTCGGACCCGCCTGGTTGAGCGGAGAGCGGAGCAGTGCACTAACGACGCTGCTGACCAAGGGCTTGGACGACCTGGATCCGTATTTCGCGCGCTACCTGCCGCAGTTGGTCCTGGCCTCGACGGTGCCGGCCGGTGTGATCGCCTGGATGGCGACCGGCGATCTGCTCGCCGCGGGCACTGTGCTGGTGACCTTGCCCCTGATCCCGATCTTCATGGCGCTGATCGGCTGGGCCACTCAGACCTACAGCAGGCGCAGGCAGCACGCACTGGCTGTGCTCGCTCACCACTTCGCGGATGTCGTGTCCGGGCTGCCGACGCTCAAGTTGTTCGGTCGTGCCAAGGCTCAAGCGGTCGCTGTGGAACGCGTGACCGAGCGGCATCGGGTGGAGTCGATGAAGAGCCTGCGGTTGGCGTTCCTCTCGTCGCTCGTCCTGGAACTGCTGGCCAGCATCTCGGTGGCGCTGGTCGCGGTCGGTGTCGGGCTGCGCCTGGTCGACGGGAAGCTGGCATTGGAGACTGCGTTGCTGGTCCTCATCCTGGCTCCGGAGGCCTACCTCCCGCTGCGCCAGGTCGGCGCGCAGTTCCATGCGAGCGCGGACGGGGTTGCTGCCAGCGAGGAGGTGTTCCGGGTGCTGGAGACACCTCTGCCGGTGCAGGGCGAGCGAACCGACGTACCGGACCTGCGGGTGACTCCGCTGCACCTGCACGACGTGACAGTGACGTACTCCGGGAGGTCGGCACCGGCGTTGGAGGGGTTCGACCTGGAGTTGTGGCCGGGCGAAGTGGTTGCGCTCACCGGGCCCAGTGGGGCAGGCAAGTCGACGGTGCTGGCGGCGCTGCTCGGGTTCGTCGTACCGGAGCGCGGGGTGGTTGTCGCGGCTGGGAGTGCGGCGGACGAGTTCGACCCGGTGTTGTGGCGACAGCAGTTCGCGTGGGTGCCGCAGCGGCCGGGGCTGTTGCTGGGGAACATCGCCGACAACGTCCGGCTCGGGCGGCCGGACGCTTCGAACGATGCGGTGCGACGGGCGCTGGCTGCGGCCGGGGCTGCCGAACTGGAGTTGGACACAGCGGTGGGGGAGCAGGGGGAGTTGCTGTCGGGCGGCCAGCGGCGGCGGGTGGCGTTGGCGCGGGCGCTGGTGACGGATGCGCCGGTGCTGTTGCTGGATGAGCCGACTGCCGGGCTGGATGCGGACGCCGAGGCTGCGGTGGTCGCGAACCTCCGTGCGACCGGGCGGACGGTACTGCTGGTCGCGCACCGGCCCGCGCTGATCGCCGCGGCCGACCGCGTGGTCGAGGTGGGCACGAAGGAGCTGGTGGGCGTATGAGCAGCCTTCAAAGCGACCGTACGGTGGTGAACCTGGCTGGTAGTCGGCCACTGGGGCTGGCTGTCGTTGACCGGCGCCTGGCCGGACGGCTGGTGCTTGCGGTGATCGCCGGAGTGCTGGCCTCCGGGTCGGCGGTGGCGTTGCTGGCGACCTCCGCGTGGCTGATCACCACTGCTGCCGCTCAACCCCCGGTGTTGACGTTGATGGTGGCGATCGTGGCCGTCCGGGCTTTCGGTGTCGGCCGCGGAGTCTTCCGGTACGTCGAGCGGCTGGCCGGTCACGACGCGGCGTACCGGGTGCTGGGTGGTGTGCGGGCGCGTGTCGCCGGGCGACTGGAGGAGTTGGCTCCTGCTGGGTTGTCGCTGCGGAGTGGGGATCTGCTGGCGCGACTCGTGCTGGATGTCGACGCTGTGCTCGATCTCTGGCTGCGAGTGGTGCTGCCGGTGCTGGTGGCGGCCGTGACGGCCACTGCGACGGTGGCTTTGCTGGTGATCCTGCTGCCGGTTGCAGGCGCTGCGGTCGCATTGGCCGTCCTGGCGGCCTGCACAGTGGTGCCGTGGGTGACCGCCGGTACGGCGCGACGAGCTGAGCGGACGATCGCCGGTGCTCGTGGGGCAGTCGCTGCGGGTGCGACTGAGGCTCTGCTGACTGCAGCCGATGTCGTCGCCTTCAATGCGGTCGACAACGTACTGGCCGGATTCAGTGCTGCTGATGCACGACTGGCCCAGGCAGAGCGTCGGTCAGCTTGGAGTACCGGGCTCGGGAACGCGCTGCTCGTGCTGTGTGTCGGCGGGGCGAGTGTGGCGGGTCTCGTGCTCGGTAGCCAGGCGGACGTGTCCGGCCCGGTCCTCGCAGTACTCGTCCTGACTCCGCTCGCCCTTGCCGACGTACTGGGCGGAATTCCGGTCGCGGCCCAGCTGGCGATCCGGGTGCGGGCGTCGCTCGGCCGTCTGCAGCAGGTGATGGCCCTGCCGACACCCGTGTCCGAGCCCTCTCAGGCCGTCGAACTACCGGCAGGGCGGGATCTGACGGTCCGCGGTCTGCGAGTCGGGTACGGCGAGGCAGACGTCCTGAGCGGCCTGGACCTGGAACTGCCGGCCGGGAGTCGTGTGGTCGTGACCGGGCCCAGCGGCTCGGGGAAGAGCACGCTGGCCGCAGTACTGCTGCGCTTCCTGGATCCGCGTGGAGGAGACGTGCTGCTCGATGGTGTGGAGCTGCGGCAGTTGCGGGGCGACCAGGTGCGGTCGGTCATTGGGCTGCTGACGCAGGAGAGCCACGTCTTCGACACCAGCATCCGGGAGAACCTGCTGCTGGCCAGGCCCGGCTCGAGCGACCTGAGGCTGTGGAAGGCCCTGTACCGCGCGCGGCTCGGCCAATTCGTCGAGAGCCTGCCCGATGGCCTGGACACGATGGTCGGGGAGCACGGGGCTCGACTGTCCGGTGGGGAGCGACAGCGGCTCGCCTTCGCCCGGCTGCTGCTCGCCGACCACGACGTACTGGTGCTGGACGAGCCCACCGAGCACCTGGACGAGGAGACGGCCCGGGCGCTCCTGGCCGACCTGTACGCCGCGGCGGGCCGGCGGACCGTAGTACTGCTGACTCACCGGCCAGAGCTGGCGCCTTACAGAACGCAACCGGTCGTGGACCTCGCGTGAGGGATGCCTGCCGAGGGCCTGGTGTCTGCCAAGATGGGGAATCGTGTCGAACCCTCAGCTAGTCACCCTGCTCACCGACCAGGCCCTGATCGCCATCATCGCGGTGATCGCCATCGTGCTGATCGGCGGTACCACCGGCCTGGTCATCTCCCGGCGCCGGAAGGCGGAGCTGCCGGCCGCCGAGCCGGCCCCTGAGCTCACCGAGCCCAAGGTCGGCGACGACGCGGAAGAGCCGCGGGACACGCCGACCCGGACGCTCGAGGACACCGAGCTGCCCGAGGCCGGCGCCACCGCCACGATCGAGAAGCCGGAGTCCGCCCAAGGCCGGCTGGTCCGCCTGCGGGCACGGCTGGCCCGGTCGCAGGGCTCGCTCGGCAAGGGCCTGCTCGCGCTGCTGTCCCGAGACACCCTCGACGAAGAGGCGTGGGAGGACATCGAGACCACTCTGATCACCGCCGACGTCGGCGTCGCGCCGACTCAGGAGCTGGTCGAGAAGCTCCGGACGCGGGTCCGGGTCGAGGGCGTGTCCGGTGACCAGGCGCGGACCATCCTGCGCGAGGAGCTGATCGCGCTGGTGAATCCCGAGCTGGACCGCACGCTGAAGTTGGAGGGCAAGGAAGGCCAGCCCGCTGTCGTCCTGGTCGTCGGTGTGAACGGCACCGGCAAGACGACCACGGTCGGCAAGCTGGCCCGGGTCCTGGTCGCGGAGGACAAGCATGTGGTGCTCGGCGCGGCCGACACCTTCCGGGCGGCGGCGGCGGACCAGTTGCAGACCTGGGGTGAGCGCGTCGGCGTACGGACCGTGCGTGGGCCGGAGGGCGGCGACCCGGCGAGTATCGCGTTCGACGCGGTCAAGCAAGGGATCGAGGAGAAGGCGGACGTGGTCCTGGTCGACACGGCCGGCCGGCTGCACACCAAGACCGGGCTGATGGACGAGCTCGGCAAGGTGAAGCGGGTGATCGAGAAGGCCGCCGAGGTGGACGAGGTGCTGCTCGTCATCGACGCGACCACCGGCCAGAACGGGCTCACCCAGGCCCGGGTGTTCGCCGAGGTGATCAACGTGACCGGCCTCGTGCTGACGAAGCTGGACGGGACGGCCAAGGGCGGCATCGTGATCGCCGTCCAGCGCGAGCTCGGCGTACCGGTGAAGCTGGTCGGGCTCGGCGAAGGCGCCGACGACCTGGCTCCGTTCGACGCGGAGCAGTTCGTCGACGCCCTGCTCGACTAGGACACTAGGGGCCGCCGTGCCTGGCCGGTGCCGGGCGAGGTTGATCGACCGGGCCGGCCGAGAGGTCCGTCCACCACTCGACCTCACCGGTGTCAGCCGGGGGCGCGTCGGCGGCCTTGTCCTGCGGGAAGTGGCCGAGGCGTTCCACCTGTTCTGCAAGGGCGTCCAGCACCGAGCGCAGCTGCACGTGCGCCACCTGCGTGAACGTGCGAACGTACTCGAGCTCGGCGGCCTGTGCGTCCGACCGTGGCAAGTGCTTGACCGCGGACTCCACCGAGTCGTGTGCCTGCTGCAGTACGTCGCGCTGCTGGTGGCGAGCCGATTCGACCAGGTCCTTGGCGTACTGCTCGGCCTCGGCGACCAGGTTGTCGGCAATCTGCTGTGCCTGGCTCAGTAGCCCGACTGCGTGCGCCGTGATGTGTGCCCGCTGGTCCGCGTCCGGCGTGCTGGCGCGGAGCCGCTCCAGCTCGGCCCTGAGCTCCGCCCGGTCGGCGTCGGCGTACTCGATCTGCTCCGCCAGATCGCTCAGGTAGCCGAGCACCTCGGCCGGATCCAGTCCCTTCCGCCGGGTGGGGAAGGTCTGGTGCCGGATCGCGTACGGCGACTGGGCGGGTCGCCGGGCGAACGGGTCTTCGGGCGTCACTGCTGGCCCCCTGCTGAGGTCGTGGTCCCGAAGGACTCGGTGCGGATGTCAGCCGCCGGCGTACCGGCTCCGGTCAGCTCGCCGACGGTGTGCGCCACCATGGCCGGCGAGCCGCAGACCAGAGCGATGTGCCCCGGCCACGGTCCGTGTTGCGCGGCCACGGTGCCGACCAGGCCGCGCGGGCCGGGGTACGACCCGTCGTCGGAGACCACGGGCGTGTAGCTGAACCAGGGCCGCTGGGTGAGCCGGGTGAGCTGCTTGTGTTCGTACAGGTTCCATGGCATCCGGGCGCCGTGGAACAGGTGCACGTTGGGCACCGGCTGCTGGCTGCGGTCGAGCTGTTCGAGCATGGCTCGTAGCGGTGCGAGCCCGGTGCCGCCGGCCACCATCAGGAGGTTCTTGTGCTCCTTCGGTAGCTGCAGGGTGTCGCCCACCGGCGCACCGAGCCGTACGGCGTCGCCCTTGCGCAGCGAGCGCACAGCGGCACCGCTGACCTGGCCGCCGGCGATCAGCTGGATGTGCAGCTCGATCGACCCGTCACTCCGTGGCGCGTTGGCCGGGCTGAAGTAGCGCCAGCGCCTTGGCCGGTAGGGGATCTCCAAGGCAACCGACTGGCCCGGTTGGTAGTGCAGTGGCTGCTCGGGTCGCAGCTGCACGATGGTGATGTCCATCGTGCGCCGGTCCACGCCGAGCACCTCCGCCGGCCACCAAGCGGGGCTGTCGTCGGCGGCTTCCTCGGCGGCTTGGACCATGACGGTCGCGACCAAGCCGTACGCCTCGGCCCAGTCGGCAGCGAGCTGCGACGTCCAGGCAGCGCCGAGGAAATGCTGCAGGGTCGCCAGCAGGGAAGCACCGACGGCCGAGTAGTGCTCCGCGATCACCGAGAACCGCCGGTGGTCGCGGCCGAGCTGTTGCAGGAAGGGGACCACTTCGTCGAGCTGAGCCGCGTTGCTGACAACAGCGCCGAGGGCGCCGACCAACTTGTCCCGCTGGGCGGCCATCGAGACCGGGAACATCTCCCGGACTTCCGGATGGGACAGGAACAGGTGGGAGTAGAAGAACAGCGGTACCTCGTCGCCCGACTTGGCGACGACGGCCCAGCTGCTCTTCAGTGCGGCCGGATCCATCCCCGGCTCAGGGCGCGGTGACGATGTCGCCCTGGGTGGCGCCGAGCGCCTGCACGACCCGGTCGGTGATCTCCTGCGGCACGCTGTGCGCCTCCAGGGCCTTGATCAGGTGCGCCACCACCAGCCCGAAGTCCTCGTCGGTGATACCGCGGCCGCGGTGCGCGGCGGCCAGGTCGGCGCCCTCGTAGGACACCGGTCCGCCCATCACCTGCGAGACCAGCTGCACCTGGTGGCGCTTCAGCCGGGTCAGGTCGGTGTCGGCGAAGTAGCCGGCCAGCTGCGGGTCGGCCAGAACGCTTTGGTAGAACAAATCCACCACCGAAGCGACGGCGGCACCACCACCGACCGCGGCGTAGTCACTGATCTTCTCGCTGCCGGCCTGTACGTGCTCAACCACGGAGCAACCACTCCCAAAGAGTCTCGAACCGATCCCCGAGCGGACCCGATCCGATCACCTGGGCAGGGCGCAGGTCAAGCCGTCGGAGGAGATTCGAAACGTAACGTCCGTTGTTCGTTCGAGGCGTTGACAATCGTTGCCAGGATGCGAAATCTTGGTCCGGCCCCCTCTTCTCACACTGTTGCCTGGAGCAACAGATCCGAAAAGACGTCTCCCGCTGGCATCGATGCCAGAGCAGAACCGGTTCAGCTCGCGCCGAGCCCGGCTGTGTGGTTCAGTGGTGTTGCGCGAAGGCCGCGGCGATCTCTTCCGCGCCCTCGTTAGTTGCCAGCAGCAACCGTAGGAGGAGCCGGGCTTTGTACGGGTCGAGGAAACCGCCGTCGATCAGGCCACGCCGCAGCAGGTCGGACTCGGAGCCGGTCGAGCTGTAGGTGTTCCGCAGCACGGAGCCGGCGCCCGTCCGCGAGGTAAGGACGACCGGGATGCGCTGCGCGAGCTCGCCGAGCACAGGTGCGAGCGCGGACGGCACATGGCCGACCCCGTACCCCGCCACGACCAGGCCCTGGTACTTGTCGGCCAGTCCGTCGAGCAGCAAACCGTCGTCGTCCATCGTGACGGTGTAGAGCGCCACCTTGTTGGCGTCGAGGTCGTCCGGCTCTGGCCGGCCCTGGACGCCGTCCTGCCGGGCTGGGCGTGTCAGGATCCGCACCTGGTCCTCCACCAGGTGCCCGATCGGCCCGGTGTTGGGGGACGCGAAGGCCGCAGTACTGGTGCTGTGGGTCTTTCGCACCCAGCGTGCCGCGTGGATCTGGTCGTTGAAGACCACCAGTGCGCCCAGGTCGCGTGCGGCGGGGGAGCAGGCGACCCGTGCGGCAGCCAGGAGGTTCGCCGGGCCGTCGGGGCCTGCCAGAGTCGGGTTCCGCATCGCGCCGGTGAGGACGAACGGGTTCGGGTGCGGCCAGACCTGGTCGACCAGGAAGGCAGTCTCCTCGAGGGTGTCGGAGCCCTGCAGGACGACGATGCCGGTCGCGCCGTCGCTGATCGCCTTGGAGGCGGCGTCGACCACCTCGAGCATCTTGGCGACCGTCAGGTTCGCACTGGGCACCGCCTCGATGTCCTGGACCTCCACCGGACGTTCCAGCTCGGCCAGCCCTGGTACTGCGGCGGTCAGCTCGGCTCCGGTCAACCGGGCGGTGTTGGGCCCGGCCATGCCGATCGTGCCGCCGAGGGTGAACAGTGCGACGCTCACGGGCCGTCCTCTCCTTCGCTGACAAGCCCGGGAAGGCTACAACCTCCTTGGATCGCACTAGCTACTTGGATCGCTACCTACTTGGATCGCGCCCGGACGTGCATCCGCTCGCCCTGTGGGCCGAACAGGGTCAGCATCTCGGCCGGGCCCGGCCCGGGGTTGCTGAACCAGTGCGGGATGCGGGTGTCGAACTCCGCGACCTCCCCTTCGGCCAGCACGATGTCCTTGTCGCCCAGCAGCAGACGGATCCGGCCGGACAGCACGTAGAGCCAGTCGTAGCCCTCGTGTGTCCGCTGGTCGGGTTCGCCGCCGGGCCAGCCCGCCTGCACGATCTGCTTGTACGCCTGCAGCCCACCGGGTCGCCGGGTCAGCGGGATCATCACCGCGCCGTCCTTCCGCTTGACCGGTCGCGCGTGGATCCGTGGGTCACCTGTCGGTGGGGCGTCGACCAGTTCGTCCAGCTGGACCTGGTGGGCCCGCGCCAGCGGCAGCAGCAACTCCAGCGTCGGGCGGCGCTGGCCGGCCTCCAGCCGCGACAGCGTGCTGACCGAGATCCCCGTCGCGGCCGCGAGCTCGGCCAGCGTCGTACCGCGTTCCTGCCGGAGCGTGCGCAACCGCGGTCCGACACCTTCCAGCACACCCTCGAAATCGTCCATGTTGCCATCTTGGCAAACTTTCTTGTCGTTTTGGCGATTTCGGCCGAGGCTCGGGACAAAGCTTTCGAGAGGAGTCGACGATGGACGAGTACGACGTGGTGGTGGTCGGCGGGGGAGCCGCCGGGCTCGGTGGCGCGCTGGCCCTGGTGCGGTCGCGCCGATCGGTGCTGGTGATCGACGAGGGCACGCCCCGCAACGCACCGGCCGAGCACGTCCACAACTACCTGACCCGCGACGGGGTGCCGCCGGCAGAGATCTACGCCCTCGGTCGCGCCGAGGTGACCGGCTATGGCGGAGAGGTGCGTACTGGCACGGTCACAGCAGTCACACCGGGCCAGGACGGCTTCGAGGTCCTGACGGCCGACGGTACTGCGGTGCGCGCCCGCCGGCTGCTGGTGACGACGGGCCTGGCGGACCAGCTGCCCGAGGTACAGGGGCTTGCTGAGCGGTTCGGCCGGGACGTACTGCACTGCCCGTACTGCCATGGCTGGGAGGTGCGCGATCAGGCGATCGGCGTACTGGCTACAGGTGTGATGGCGATTCACCAGGCGATGCTGTTCTCGCAGTTGAGTAGTGACGTCACCCTGTTTCTCAACGACGGACCGGAGCCGACAGAGGAGCAGTGGGAGCAGCTGGCGGCGCGCGACATCTCCGTAGTACTGGGGAAGGTGACTGCGATCGAGGTGGCGGACGACAAGCTGTCCGGCGTACGGCTGGATGGTGGCAGGGTTATCCCGTGTCAGGCGCTTGTGGTGCAGCCGTACGCCGCTGCCCGTGCTGCGTTCCTCGAAGGGCTCGGGCTCAAGCCGGCCGAGGTAGAGGCCAACGGAGTCTCCATCGGTACCGCGGTCCCGTCCGAACCCGGCGGAAAGACCGCCGTGCCCGGCGTGTGGGTGGCAGGCAACGTGGCTGACCCGCGAGCTCAGGTGATCACGTCCGCGGCCGCGGGTCTGGCAGCCGCGGCGGCCATCAACTACGACCTGATCGAAGAAGAGACCCGGCTGGCAGTGGCCGCGCGGAGTAGTTGAGGAGTTGAATAGGGGCGGGAGGGTGGATGCGCGACACTGTCGACCCAGAATTCGCCTCGTACGTCGATGCGCGGCAAGGAAAATGGCTCCGGGCGGCCTACCTGGTGTACGCCGACCTGGATCGGGCCGAGGAGCAACTTCGGCACGCCTTCACGCGGCTGGCGCTGCGCTGGGGCAAGGTCGACGATCCGGACGTCTTCGTCCAGCGGATCCTCTACGACTCGGCCCTGTCGCGGTGGTCCCGCGCGAAGCCGCTGCCGGTGGAGGACGACGAGCATCCGGTCCGGGTGGCATTGGCCGGCCTCAGCCCGGTTCAGCGTGCGGTGTTCGTGTTGCTGCATCTCGAGGAGCTCACGGAGTTCGAGGTCGCCGACGTCCTCAACCTGTCGCACACCACCGTGCACGGGCACGGTCTGAGCGCCCTGAACCAGTTTCGCGCGGCGCTCGGTGCGGGCGATCAGCGCGATACCAGGCGGAGGGACTGGCGGTGAGGCGGGAGGACGTCCACCCCCTGCTGACCCAGGCAGCCGACGGCATACCCGAGCCGGATCTCGCCGACGCCGCCTGGAACGCCGCGGTCGCGATCCGGCGCCGACGTCGGCGCAGTGTCGTCATCGCTCTCGTCGCGGTCCTGGTGATCGGTGCAGCAGCTGCACTGGTCGCCGCGCTCGGCGGCGGCAAGGCGGCGATCGCACCGCCGACCACGCCACCTTCCGGGCCGCCTGGCTTTGTGCGACCGGCCGGACAGATCGACGGGATGGATTTCTGGATCGCTCCGCCCAGTGGCAGCGAGCGGTACCTGGATCGGCTCGACACTTCATTGGGGGAGACGCTGACGCTCCCGGAGGATCCGAAGAGCCTCCGGGAGGCGCCGATCGAGCGGATCGCGGCAGTCGTGCTCGGGATCCACAGTGGGTCGTATGAGCCGCTCCTGCTCGGCAACGACGGGCACTGGGCGCACGCCGACGTACGGCTGAGTGCGATCAGTACTGGCGCTCCACTCAGCTCGGGAGCCGTATCACCGAGTGGGGAGCTCGTGGCCTTCCCACAACCAGGTGCCGTGCAGGTGCTCAGCGTCATCAACTCGGAGGCCCGGGAGATCAGCCTGCCGACGCAGGACCTGCGCAGTGTGAGCTGGTTGCCTGACGACAACCGCCTCATCGTCAGCGGTCCGGATGCCGCCTATCGCGTGCTGCTCGACGACGGCGGCAAAGGAGAGCGCGCAGTGACACCGGTGGAGCCCAGCGGCGACCCGGAGGACGCGACTTCGCCGTACCAGCTGAGCGGTAGTGGCGGGCGGGTGGCACTTGCGGGCTACTCGATCGCCAAAGGCTGGACCTCCCACACAGCGGCACAGCTGCCAGTGGAGTCCTGGGTCGGGCAGACCTTCGCCAGCGGCAGTACGGCCGCCCGCCTCTTCATCTCCGGCGAACTGTCCGAATTGCCCGATCCGGACCCCCAGCCGCAGGTCGTGGCAGCCATCTCCGTGCAGGGGGCCGCGCAGAGCAGGCTGCTGGTGCTGGGCTCCTCCCCACCGCCCACAGCGGGAACAGTCGCTCCCGCCGTCGACCGGCCGCCCGGCTGCTGCCTGGTGCTCGGCTGGTACGACAGCAACACCGTCCTGGTCCAGGTCCAGGGCTGGGTGATCTCCTGGGGCGTCCTGACCGGGCAGGTACGCCGGGTCACCGAGCTCGAGGTGAGCGGAGTCGCCCTCGGGCCCGGTGTCCGCGGCTGAACTACTCGACGATGCCGTGCATCGTCATGCCGACCAGATGGTCTGCCTCCGTCACAGCAGGCATCGCCTCGCCGGTGAGCGCCCGCAGGATCAGCACACCCGCGAGCCACTCCACCATCAGGATCGGGTCGGCACCCGCCCGGATCGGCTCACCTCGTTGCCGGGCCCGCTCCAGCGTGGCCGCCGTCAACGCGATCCGCCGGTCCAGGAAGCTGCGGTAGAGCACGGCGAACCGCTCGTCCCGGTTCAGCTCCGAGACCGCCAGCCGGACCCAGGCGAGGCCTTCCTTCGTACTGACGAACTGCAACGCCGCCGTGTAGACCTGCCGCAGGTCGCCCTCGATCGAGCCGGTGTCGGCATCCGGGATCTCGATGTCGAACAGCTCGGTCATCGCGTCGTTGGCCAGCTCTTCCTTGCTGGCCCAGCGGCGGTAGATCGTGGCCTTGCCGACGCCCGCCGCCTCCGCGACGTCGTCCACCGTCATCCCGTCGAACCCGCGCTCCAGCAGCAGCTGAACGGCGTACCGGCGGATCCTCGGCTCGGCGTCCGGGTCCCGCGGCCTGCCGCGGCGCGGCCTTTCCCCGCTTGTAATCCCCATTTCTTCGTCCCCAGTTAGGACAGGCGCAGTGGCGCGGCTGCGGCCCTGTGTGGTCAGGCCAGAGTGCCACACGTCGGCCGATGTCACGTCGATGTCACTTAAGAAGGCGCTTTGTCACATGCCTGAAACATGCGGACCGATCGGCTGAAACGGCGCGCCGACACCGTTTGCGGTGTGGCCGTGCGCGGGCTTCCCGGCGTTGTGGAGTTCCCCCCTGATGAGGACGCGGGCCACCCCCCAGATCGATGGAAGGGATGACGTTGATGGAGATCAACGCCGGCGATACCGCCTGGGTCTTGGTCAGTGCCGCCCTGGTGTTCTTGATGACACCGGGCCTGGCTTTCTTCTACGGCGGCATGGTGCGCGTCAAGAGCGTGCTGAACATGATGATGATGAGTGCCATCACCATCGCCGTGGTCACCATCTTGTGGGTGGTGGTCGGCTTCTCGCTGACCTTCACCGGTGACCACGGGCACGTGATCGGTGGCTTCTCGGCGGCCGGGCTGAAGGGCCTGATCGCGCCGGAGGCGGTCAGCGGCACGATTCCGACGCTCGCCTTCGTCGCCTTCCAGTTGATGTTCGCGATCATCACCCCGGCGCTGATCTCGGGCGCCATCGCGGACCGGGCCACCTTCCGTGGCTGGATCGCGTTCGTGGCCGGCTGGACCTGCCTGGTGTACTTCCCGGTCGCGCACTCGGTGTGGTTCCTGGACGACGGCAAGGGTGGCTGGATCGGCGACAAGCTGAAGGCGATCGACTTCGCGGGTGGTACCGCGGTGCACGTGAACGCCGGTGCGGCAGCGCTCGCGCTGGCCCTGGTACTCGGCCGCCGGGTCGGCTGGCGCAAGGACCCGATGCGGCCGCACAGCCTGCCGCTGGTCATCCTCGGCGCCGGGCTGCTGTGGTTCGGCTGGTTCGGCTTCAACGCGGGCTCCGCGCTCAGCGCCGGCACCACCGCCGCGGTCACCTTCGTGAACACCCAGGTCGCCACCGCCGCCGCCGTGATCGGCTGGCTGATCGTGGAACGGATCCGGCACGGCAAGGCCACCACGCTCGGAATGGCCTCCGGCGCGGTCGCCGGCCTGGTCGCGATCACCCCGTCCTGTGGTGCGGTCACGCCGGTCGGCGCGATCATCCTCGGCGTCCTGGCCGGTGCGATCTGCGCCTTCGCGGTGTCGCTGAAGTACAAGCTCGGCTTCGACGACTCCCTCGACGTGGTCGGCGTGCACCTGGTCGGCGGTCTGTTCGGCTCGCTGGCGATCGGCTTCCTGGGGTCGGCGGCCGCTCCGTCCGCGGTGGACGGCCTGTTCTACGGTGGTGGCGCCGGCCAGCTCGGCCGGCAGGCGCTGGCGAACCTGGCGGTCGGTGTGTACTCCTTCGTGGTCGCCTTCGGGCTGGGCAAGCTGATCGACAAGACGATCGGCTTCCGCCTGACCGAGGACGACGAGGTCACCGGTGTCGACCAGGTGGAGCACGCCGAGACGGCGTACGACTTCCTGGGCGCGTCCGGTCTGCGCGGTCACAACCCGCTGGCCCGGGCCACGGCGATCGTTCAGGACGCCCCCGCTGAAGAGGACACCAAGGAAGGCGCGAACGCATGAAGCTGATCACGGCGGTGGTCAAGCCGCACAAGCTGGAAGACGTCCGGGCCGCGCTGGAGACGTTCGGGGTGACCGGGATGACGGTCACCGAGGCGAGCGGCTACGGCCGGCAGAAGGGCCACACCGAGGTCTACCGGGGCGCGGAGTACGAGGTGGACCTGGTCCCGAAGGTCCGGCTCGAGGTCGTCGTCGAGGACGGTGACGGCGCCGATGTGGTGGACGTGATCGTCAAGGCGGCGCAGACCGGCAAGATCGGCGACGGCAAGGTCTGGGTGACCCCGGTCGAGTCGATCGTCCGGGTCCGTACCGGTGAAGTCGACGGAGACGCCCTCTAGATGGTGAACCGGGCAGAGCAGCGGCGCGTTCGGGCCGACGAGGCGGACGCGCTGCTGCACCTGCTCCTCTCGAAAGCCTGTGACGCCCTCGGCCAGTCCGCCGAGGGCGTCGCGCTCGTAGCCGTCGGCGGCTACGGCCGGGAGGAGCTTTCGCCGTACAGCGACCTCGACGTGATGCTGCTGCACACTGCCGGCTACCCACGAATAGACGAGCTGGCCGCACAGATCTGGTATCCACTGTGGGATTCGAGGACCAAGCTCGACCACAGCGTCCGGACCGTCGAGGAAGCCCAGACTGCCGCGGCGGACGACGTACGAGTCGCACTGGGTCTGCTGGACGCGCGGCACGTGGCTGGGGACTCTCACCTCACACTGCAGTTGCGGTCGGTGCTGATGGCCGACTGGCGTCGTACTGCGAAGACACGGCTGCCCGCGCTCGCCGCTGCGTGCCGGGAGCGCGCCAACACGGTCGGCGAGCTGGCCCACCTGGCGGAGCCGGACCTGAAGGAGGCGTACGGCGGGTTGCGGGACGCCGTCGTACTACGGGCGCTCGTGGCGTCCTGGTTGGTCGACGTACCGCATCCCGTGGTGGAGCGAGCGCGTCTGGACCTGCTGAACATCCGGGACGAACTGCACGACGTCGCAGGGCGCGCCACGGACCGGTTGGTCGCAGACGTCGCCGGTGAGGTCGCTGCTGGGCTGGGAATGGCAGACCGCGATGAGCTGCTGCGGCACGTCTACGCCACCGGGCGGACCTTGGCGCACGTGTGCGACGTGTCCTGGCGGCGGGTCGAGTGCCTGGTGGCGCGGCCACCTCGCTCACGGCGTCGCGGGCGTACTGGTGGTCCACTGCTGCTGGCCCTGGACGAAGGAGTCGGGCAGCACGAGGGTGAAGTCGTACTGATGCCTGACGCACGGCCGGAGCGCGATCCGGTGCTCGGCCTGCGCGCTGCGGCCGTTGCTGCGGACCGTTCGCTCGTACTGTCTCCCGCTGTTTGTGCGCGGTTGGCTGCTGCCTCGGCCCCATTGCCGACGCCCTGGCCTGGCGAGGCTCGTCGACTGCTGTGCGCTTTGCTCGGCGCCGGTCCAGGACTGCTCGAGGTGTGGGAGGCGATGGACCAGGCCGGGTATGTGTCCCGGCTGCTCCCCGAGTGGGACTCTGTGCGGTTCCGGCCGCCACAGTCCGCAGTACACCGCTACACGGTCGACCGGCATCTGCTGGAGACCTGTGTCGAGGCGTCGAAGATGGTGCGCGACGTACGCCGACCGGACCTGCTCCTGATCGCCGCGCTCGTGCACGACCTCGGCAAGGCGGTGGAGGGTGACCACAGCGTCACCGGTGCCGTGATCGCTACTGCAGTGGGCCGCCGACTCGGTTTCCCGGCTGCTGACGTCGAGACGATCACGCTGCTGGTGCGCCAGCACTTGATGCTCGCCCAGGTGGCGACACGGCGAGACCTGGACGATCCGATGACGGTGGAACTGATTTCGGGGATCGTCCGCGACACAGACACGCTGGACCTGATGGAGGCACTCACGTACGCCGATGCGCGTGCTGCTGGGCCCGCTGCCTCGTCGCCATGGCGGATGCGGCTGGTGGGAGAGTTGGCCCGTCGGGTGCGAGGTGACCTGTCCGGGGGAGGCGCCGGACTGTGGACGGAGGCTCCGCCGATCGCTGTGCCTGCACTGCACCAGGTGGTCGGCATCGGTCGGATCGGTGTGACCGTGTCGGACCATGCCGGTGAGCTGCGGATCAACGTGGCTGTGCCTGACCAGGTGGGGACGCTGTCGACGGTTGCCGGCGTACTGGCGGTCGAGCGGCTCGCAGTACGGTCTGCTGTCATCACCTCTGTCGACGGGCTCGGGATCTCCCAGTGGTCGGTTGCCGGCTCAGTGCCCGACCCTGTGCGGCTACGGGACCGGCTAGCTGTCGCACTGCGCGACGATGCCGACCTGGTACGCCGATTGGCTGCGCGGGACTCGTCCGCTGCCCGCCAAGCCGTTGCCAGCAAGGTCGATTTGTTGCCTGGGGCATCGGAAACCGCGACCGTGCTGCAGGTGCGCGCACACGACCGCCCCGGCCTGCTGTACGACGTGACGGCGGCGATCGCCTCGACCGGGGCCGACATCCGCTCGGCGCACGTGAGCACGCTCGGGGCCGAGTGTGTCGACGTCTTCTACCTGACCGACCGCCACGGAGCACCGCTGGAAGAGGAGGACGCGGAGACGACCGCCAAGTCGGTGCTGGACCGGCTGACCTTCTAGTGTTTCGGCTGTGGATCTTGTAGAGGCGTTCCAGCTGCAGGCTCAGGAGTGCGAGAAACTCGGCTCGCCGATGTACGCGGACCTGCTGCGGCGGATCGTGGACGACCTCGAGTTGGGAGGCGTGTCCACGAAGGTGGTGGCCGGGTACGACCCTGCGCAGTACGGGCTTGCACTGCCGCTGCTGGGCGCTGTGCACCGACTCGTACTGGCAGGGGAGGCGCCGGAGCTTGCTGCGTTCTACCCGAGCGTCGGTGGCTCGTGGGACCCGGTGCTGGGCTGGGAAGCTTTCGAGCAGGTGCTGCAGTCGCGGGGCGGCGAGCTACGGGCGCAGTTGCTCCAGGCGCCGCAGACCAACGAGGTCGGACGCTCTACTGCCTTGTACGGCGGGTTGCTGCAGCTCTTTGAAGCTGTTCCCCTTCCTGTGCGCCTGTTCGAGATCGGGGCGAGTGCTGGGCTCAACCTTCGGGCGGACCACTTTCGCTACAACCTCGCGGACGGGAACGGCTTCGGTCCGCCTGACAGCCCTGTGCAGATCTCCGACGCGTGGTCCGGTCGGGCACTGGCGCCGCAGCCGGAGCTCCGGATCGCGGAGCGGGTCGGCGGCGACATCGCTCCGGTGAACGCGCTGAGCGCCGAGGGGGAGCTGCTGCTGACGTCGTACATCTGGCCGGACATGACGGCCCGGCTGGAGCGGCTTCGCGGTGCGATCGAGATCGCCCGGTCGGTGCCGGCCGACGTACGGCGTGAGGACGCCGTGTCGTTCCTTCGTGGGCTGGAGTTGTCGCCAGCGCACGTGACGGTCGTGTGGCATTCGGTGATGTGGCACTACCTCACTTCGTCGGAGCAGGCGGCGGCTGACGAAGCGCTTGACGCTCTGGGAGAGCGGGCTACGGCGTCGGCGCCGCTGGCTCGCTTGAGCCTGGAGCATCGCCGCCGTACGCCGGACGCACCTGTGGAGCCCTTGATCGTCCTCCAGGTCTGGCCTGGGGGAGAGCCCCGCATCCTCGGGCACACCTCTGCGCACGGCCAGCAGACGGTTTGGGAGTAGTCGCTTTCTGGCCGTTGAGCGCCTCGGCTGGTGACCGCCTCGGCTGGTGACGGCCTCGGCTGTTGAGCGCCTCAGCTGGTGACCGCCTCGGCTGGCGAGCGGCTCGGTTGGTGAGCTCCTCAACCGTTGAGCGCCGCGACCAGGGTGTCGGTGAGCTCGGCGGCGTACCGGCCGTCGGGATCCAGATCCGGGTCGAAGATGCCGACATCCAGCCCGACGCACTTCGGTGACTTCAGCAACGGTTTCAGCAGGCTCAGCAGGTGCTCGTGCTGCAGCCCACCCGGATCGGGACTGTCGACGGCCGGCATCACCTCCGAGTCGAGGATGTCGACGTCGAGATGCACCCAGAACCCGTCCAGCTCGCCCCTTTCCAGGTGTTTCAGCACATCGGCCGCGGCTTTGGTGGCGTCTTTCATGACCTCGAGCGCCGACCGCTCCAGAATCCCTGCCTCCCGGAGGGTTTCGAGGTACGCCTCGTCCTCGCGGTAGCCGAGCATCGCCGCGTCCTCGTCCCGGACGTACGGCCCGAGCCGCTCGAGGTCGGTCAGATCCACCTGCCCGCGCCCGGTCACCAACGCCAGCGCCTCACCACCGGCGGCCCCGACGTACTCGTCGTTGTCGACGGTGCGCATATCGGAGTGCCCGTCGAGATACACCACGCCGTACCGCCCGCGCCGCTTCAACGCCAACGCCGGCCCGAGCAAGTTGCTGCACTCCCCACCCAGCAGTACGACGAACTTGTCCTCGTCGACCAACATCCCCACCCGATCAGCCAACCTCCGGCTGTACTCCGCCATCGCGACCGCGTTGAACACGCCGTCCCCGGCCTTCCAATCCCCCCGGTCGTACCGCGGCGGCGTCACCACCCCCGAGTCCTCAGCCCCGATCCTCTTCACGAACCCCTGATCCCGCACCGCCCCCGCCAACTTGTAACACCCCGGCACAGTCCCTTCCACAGGCGGCCGTAACCCCAAATTCGACGGCCCATCCACCACAACCCGCTCCCGCACCCACCCACCCCTAACCACTATCCCGGCCACAATTGGTTAGATCCTCCCGACCCAATCCACCCCTTGTCAACGCACCTCCCCGCAGGCTTCGCGCTATCTGGTAGAGGCGAACTCGCGGTAGACCGGCGATTCACGATCGACCAGTCGTTCGCCGGCGCCCATGAGTCAGTTACCCGGACGGTGTAAATCTTCCGTTGGCCACGTGAGGCTGCGCAGTTCGCCTTCGAGGTGCTCGAGAACTCAATCCGCCCCGCGATCAAGGCCGGGGGTAGCGCGGCCCACCGGCGGCACGCCAGGCGCTCCGGCACCTCGAGAGCCATCTCCAAGCGAAGGCGCTACCCGCGTCGCGTGCGCAGCGGGCGCCTGCCCATCGAGGAACCGCATGGTCGCCACTTCCTGCTGCTTCGATTCAGTCACAGCGGTGGTTGGTGCTGAGGGACTTGGCTGGCTTTGTGCGGCGAGGCTTACGGCGTGCTGGTTGGGGAAGTCGGCCGGGAAGGGCTGGCGTGGATGGGCTTGGTAGTGATGACGAATCTCCTCAACCTTTGCGTTGAGCCTGCGCCGAATGTCCTCGGCGACTGCTGTTCCAGTTCCCGCTGAGACGTCGGGCAGAGTCGGCCAATGGTCGTGCGTCATTGTCTGGATCAAGGCGGCCCGTACCGCCAATTGATCTTCAGTTCGGTGGGGAACCACCTCTGCCAGGCGGTTCCGCACGACCCCGTCGGACAACTGATCGAAATGCATGACACCGGGTCCGTGAACGGCCTCCCTGATCAAGGCATACCTGTCCTTGGCCGGCCCGGAGGCTTGCGTGACCAGACTGTCCATTGCCGCGTACGCACCAGCGCGTTGCGGCGCCGGGAGTCTCAAACCCGGGTAGCCGGCGCTGACTGAGAAAGGTATGAAGTCGTTCAGCGCTCGCAGTTCGGCGATGCCCTCCATCGCGCCCTGCGAATGGAGGCTTCGGACGGCGTTCGGCTCGTTCGGCGCGTCCGTCTCCATACCGGCGTGCGTGAGTTCGTGCAGAACCGTCGCCAACGCCTGTGCCTGTTCGGCTGCGTCGACTTTCGACACCGAGCCGGTGAGATGTCGTAGTACGCCGTCTTCGGACAGCCGGATGCTGCCGGTCTTCGGATCGAAGCCACCCCAGCGTTTCGTATCCGTGGCGTAGAGCTGCCGATTCCACCGATCGACTCCGGTGGGCCGCATGCCACGAGCCACCTGGTGAAGGCGTGCGAACTCTTGGTATACAGCAGAATCACGGGGGACGAGCCGATCATCGCCCATCGCTCAGGTCGTTGGTGGGGCGGAATCACCGTGCGGCCAGGTCGGGTCGCGGAGTTCGTCCTCGAGGTGTTCCAGGACTCTTGTCATCGCGCGGATGTGTGGCGCTTCGTCCTTGGCTGCCCGGTCGGCGATGTCCCAGATCGTCTCGCGGGCCCTCTCCAGAGCCGCGATCTGTTCCTCGACGCTGCCGTCCGCTCGGTACGCCGCAGCGTGCACCTCGCTCGCCTGGTGATAGAACTCGCTCCACTCCCGAGGCGGCTCAGGTGGTTCGGCCAGACCGTCGATGAGAACCGTGGTCCACGCCCGATCGTGGTCGGACGCATCGTTCGGAATCAGCGAACGAAGCTCCGCCTGCACCGCGGCGACATCGATCCCCTCCTCGGCCCGCACCCTGTCCCGAGCCCGATAGAAGGCGTCGTTGAACTCAGCAATATCCAGCGGCACAAGCCCTCCAAGTGACTACTTCCTCCACTACCCGCAACGATATCGAGCGAAGTACCGCGGAGTCGGCGGTTATCCACAGGAGCCTTCAGCCCGTACTGCGAGTCAGTCCCGACTGCCCCGGTCGGGGGTGGGAGTGCGGCTCGGGGTTGGCCGATTGACCGAAGGACCACCAGGGGCACCAGCATCCCGCGAGCCGTCGCCCAGGGAGGGCGTTGCGTGGGTGGCCTGCGCGGCAGGTGCCTGATTGTTGAGGAAACGCATGGGATCACCCTGCTGGTCCGCCCCACGAGAATCGCCTTGCGCGCCTGCGCCGCGCCCGGCGTGCGCAGGCGGCGCAGTACCGGCCTGCCCCTCTCGGCCGCCGAAGGCTGGGGCAGGCTGAGTGATCGCGGAGTGCTCCGCCGGTGCGCGCTGGTCGCTTTCGAGTGCGCCCGGTTGGCTGTTCGGAGTACCGGACTGGGCGGACACGTCGGCTATTCGAGTGGCCGCGTCCGGGGGAGGGAAATCGGCCAGGCCGACGGTCTGGTCGCGGGCAGAGGTGGTGCCTGCGCGCTGTTGTTCGTCCGTATGGGCCGCCTCTGTGGCCAGCGTGGCTTCTGGGTTGAAGACTCGGGCGGGGTAGGGCTCGCTCGGGTTCTGGGCGTAATGGGTCTTGAGTTCGGCGACTGCGAGATCCAGGGCGACGTCGGTGTCTGCTGCGACTAGCGAGCCGAGATCGTTGCGACGATGGACCGAGGCCCACCCACCACCGGCGATCTCGCCGATGACGTGGGCCCGAGCAGCCTGCTGATGGGCCGCGTCCGGCGGGACGGTATCGCCGAGTTCTTTGCGCACGATGCTGTCGGCAATGCTGTCCCAGCGCATCGCCACCGGCTGATCAAGAGCCTTGTTGATCAGTTCGGTGCGCTCGGCTTCGGACGACGTGGCCCGGTCCAGTAACCCGGATGTTGCTTCGACGGCGCCGGGGTACTTCGGCTCCTGCTTCTCAGCGTGTTCGTAGCCGGCCTGTCGGACGAACTCCTCGTAGTCGTTCATCGTGGCCAGTTCGGTGAGTCCTTCGTCCAGCGCGATGGACTGCTTCGCCCGTACGGCGTTGGGCTGGTCCGCGGCGTCCATCTCGACCCGTGCGTGGAGGGACTCATGGAGCACCGTGGCCAGTGCATCGCCCTGTCGTGCGGGATCGTCGCTGCGCTCTCCACCCGTCAGGTGTTTGAGAACGAGATCCTCGCTCAGCCGGAGAGTTCCGTCGTTCGTCAGCCCGCCGTGCAGGCCGTCGCTGCGGGATTCGAGCTCGCCGTTCCAGCGGTCCCGGCCGCCAGGACGCACTTCCTGGGCGATCCCGTACAACCGGGCTACCTCGCGGTAGACCGGCGATTCCGGATCGATCCGACGCCCTTCCCCGTCCGCCACGACTCAGCCGCCGCGGTTGTCCGGACGGGGATCCGACCAGGGTGGTCCCAGTTCCAGGGCTCGCTCGTCGGACTCCAGGCCCCGGGTCAGGTTGCGGATCTGGCTACTGTCCGCGCCGGCTCGGTCGGCGATCGCCCAGATCCGTTTCCGGACGTCCGCGAGGGCCGCCGATCGCTCGTCGACGGTGCCGTCGTCGAATCGGCCTTCCGCGATGATGCGCAGGGCTTCGCGCATCTCGGGGGAGCGCTTGGCGTCGTCCTCTTGGAGGTTTGCGATCAGGGCCGGGAGGCCGTTGATCAGTTTGGTGGCGGCGGCCAGTTCGGTGTCGGTCAGGTCGCCGGCGAGGTGGCGGAGGTGTGTTTGTACGCCGTTGATGTCCGTGGTGTCGCCTGCGATCAGGCTGGCGCGGGACAGCTTGTACTGGCGTTGGAACTCGTTGAAGTCCATCGGCGCCTCTCCGCTTCGGCCTGTTGGATGGTGATTCGGGCCGACTTTATCGGGCGGCAGTTGCAAACTGTCGGGCTTGTCCACAGGCCCGTTTCGAGGTCAGTCTCGGCCGCCTCGGTCTGGGGTGGGGGTACGGGCCGGGGTGGTGCGGCTGATGGAAGGACCTGCCGGAGCACCTGCACCTCGGGAGCCGTCGCCGAGGGATGGGGTGGTGCGGGTGGCGTGGGCTGCGGGGGCCTGGTTGTTGAGGAAGCGCATGGGGTCGCCGTTTTGGCCGGTGGCCTGGGCAGCAGGTTGGGGGTTCGGTTGAGCCTCCGGCTGGATGGTTTGCGGGGAAGAGGGTTCGGGAGCGGCGGGGATGGGCTGAGGTGTCGTGCCGGGGGTGGTGTGGTTGGGGAGTCGGGTGGTGGCGTCCGGGGGTGGGAGTTTGGTGAGGTCGACGGGTTGGTCGCGGCCGGGGGTGGGGGCGGTGCGTTGTTGTTCTTGTTGGTGGCCGGTGTCGGCGGCGACCTCGGCCGCGGCGTTCGGGGCTTGGGCGGGGTACGGCTCGTCGGGGGTGTTCTGGTAGTGCTCGCGGATCTGGGCTACGCCGTTGTCCAGACCCTCGTTGGTGAGACTGGCGGTCGTTGGACCGAGGCCGTCGCGTTTGTGTACTGCGGCCCACTCTTCGACGGACATCTGGTTGACGAGGTGGGCGCGGGCTGCCTGTTGGTGTTCGGCGTCCGGTGGGACAGAGTCGGCCAGTTCGTTGCGCACGATGCTGTCGGCGATGGTGTCGAAGCGCATCGCCACCGGCTGGTCGACAGCTTTGTTCAGGAGCTCGGTGCGCTCGGCGTCGGACGAGGTGGCGCGATCCAGCAATTCGCCGGTGGCATGTACGGCGCCGGCGTACGCGGGGGTCGCCTTCTCTGCATCGTCGTAGCCGGCCTGCTGGACGAACGCGTCGTAGTCCTCCATCGTGGCGACTTCGGTGAGTCCCTCGTCCAACCCGATCGACTCGAGCGCACGTACCGCGTTCGGCTCCTGTGGGGCGTCCTTCTCGACTCGGGCGTGCAGAGATTCGTGCAGCACGGTTGCCAGCGCTTGCGCCTGCCGGTCTGGATCGTGGCTAGGTTCCCCGCCGGTCAGGTGGTCGAGAACGAGGTCCTGGTGCAGGCGCAGGGTCTTGTCCGGTGAGAGGCCGCCCAGCTTGTCATCGGTACGGGAGTAGAGCTCGCCGTTCCAGAGGTCCTGACCGCCAGGACGCATCTCCTGCGCGATCCGGTACAGCCGGGCCACCTCTTGATAGACCGGTGATCCCGGATCGATCCGGGTCATTCCCTCATTGCCCGCCATCGATCAGCTGCCGCGGTTGTCCGGCGGCGGATCCCAGGGCAGGCCCTCTTCCAGGATGTCCTCGCTGGTCTCCAACCCACGGCTGAGACTGCGGATCTGCACGCTGTCCGCGGTCCCACGGTCGGCAAGCTCCCAGATCCTCCGACGGGCTTCGGCCAGCGCGGCGAGACGCTCCTCGCGGGTGCCTTCGTCGAATTTCCCCTCGTTGACGATCCGCCGGGCCTCGAGCATTTCTGGCGAGGGGGGTGGGGGAGGGGCTTGGGCCGCGGCCACGGTGGCTGGGAGGCGGTGGATGAGTTTGTGGGCGACCTCTTGGTCGTTTCCGGTGAGGGCGGCGGCCAGGGTGCGGAGGTGGGTCTGTACTGCGTCGAGGTCTGTGGTGTCGCCTGCGATCAGGCTTGCGCGGGACAGTTTGTACTGCCGGTTGAACTCGTTGAAGTCCATCGACGCCTTCCGCTTCGGCCTGCCAGGTGGTGGTTCAGCAGACTTTACCGACCTGCCGTGTCCCCGGACGGAGCTATCCACAGGGCTGAGGGGTCGGGGTGGCCGGTAGACTCGTCGAGTTGCCTGGGGTTTGGGGTGGCGGTGTGTTCCATCGGAAGAAATGGATTGTGGCCTCGTGTTCGACACGCTTTCTGATCGCCTTTCTGCCGCGTTCAAGAATCTGCGCGGCAAGGGCAAGCTGACCGACGCCGATATCGACGCGACCGCGCGGGAGATCCGGATCGCGCTGCTGGAGGCCGATGTCGCGCTGCCGGTGGTGAAGGACTTCATCGCCGCGGTCAAGGAGCGGGCCAGCGGGGCCGAGGTGCGCGGCGGGCTGAACCCGGCGCAGCAGGTCATCAAGATCGTCAACGAGGAGCTCGTCACCATCCTCGGTGGCGAGACCCGTGAGCTGCGGATGGCCAAGCGGCCGCCGACGGTGATCATGCTGGCCGGTCTGCAGGGTGCGGGTAAGACCACCCTGGCCGGCAAGCTCGCGAAGTGGCTGAAGGAGAGCAAGCACCAGACGCCGATGCTGGTCGCGGCCGACCTGCAGCGGCCGAACGCGGTCACCCAGCTCCAGGTCGTCGGCGAGCGCGCCGGCGTACCGGTGTATGCGCCCGAACCGGGCAACGGCGTCGGCAACCCGGTGCAGGTCGCGCGGCAGGCGATGGACGAGGCGAGGACCAAGCAGTACTCCGTGGTCATCGTCGACACGGCCGGCCGCCTCGGTGTCGACGAGGAGCTGATGAAGCAGGCCGCGGACATCCGCGACGCGGTGACGCCGGACGAGATCCTGTTCGTCGTCGACGCGATGATCGGCCAGGACGCGGTCACCACCGCGCAGGCCTTCCTCGACGGCGTCGGCTTCGACGGCGTGGTGCTGTCCAAGCTCGACGGTGACGCGCGCGGTGGTGCGGCGCTGTCGATCGCGCAGGTCACCGGCCGGCAGGTGATGTTCGCCAGCAACGGCGAGAAGCTCGAGGACTTCGACGTCTTCCACCCCGACCGGATGGCGTCGCGCATCCTCGGCATGGGCGACGTGATGAGCCTGATCGAGCAGGCGGAGAAGTCGTTCGACGCCGAGGAGGCCGCCAAGACCGCCGCCAAGCTGCAGAAGCGCGGCGGTAAGGACTTCACCCTGGACGACTTCCTCGCCCAGATGCAGTCGGTCCGCAAGATGGGCCCGCTGACCAAGATCTTCGGCATGCTGCCCGGCGCGGCCCAGTTCAAGGACCAGCTGGAGAACTTCGACGAGCGCGAGATCGACCGGATCGAGGCCGTCATCCACTCGATGACCCCGGCCGAGCGCAACGACCCGAACATCATCAACGGTTCCCGCCGGGCCCGGATCGCGAAGGGTTCGGGGACCGAGGTCGCCACCGTCAGCGGCCTGGTCGAGCGGTTCTTCGAGGCCCGCAAGATGATGTCCGCGATGGCGTCCGGCAAGGGCATGCCAGGGATGCCGGGAATGCCCGGGATGCCGGGCATGGGCGGCAAGAAGGCGAAGCAGCAGGCCAAGAAGGGCAAGGCCAAGCGCGGCTCCGGCAACCCGGCCAAGCGCGCGAACCAGGCCGAGCCGGCCGCTCCGCAGCCCGGTCAGCTCCCGGCGGCCTTCGGTGGCGGCGCCGGCGCCGACGGCTTCGAGTTGCCCGACGAGCTGAAGAACATGCTCGGCGGAAAATAGCCGTTCAGTACTACGTACCGTGGTCGGCTGAGGCCGCTATCACGGATCACGCGCCGGGCACAAGTCCTCGCTCGGTCATGAACTCGCGCCCGGTCGTGGACGGTTGCCGGAACCGCACCGACGGCTAAGATCGTGACTACGCCCGAAGCAACGACAGACTGCAGAACCCGGGGGACGGTTCGGATGAGGCAGCAGTTCAAGAATCTGGACACGTGGCGCGGCAAGTTGACCGCCACGTGGATCTGCCTGGCCCCGCCTGCCGCGATGGTGGCCGTCTTCGTCGCCGGCGGCGTGCCGTCGAACTCGTTCGTGGTCGATTCGCACGCGCTCAGCCTGCCCCGGCAGGACTCGGTCTTCGACGACCTGCTCAACGACGTACCGGCCCAGCCCGGCGCCGACGGCGGGGTCGGCACGGAGAAGCGGTCCTCGATCGACGTCCCGATCACGGGGGCGATCGACAACAAGCAGCCGGTTCTGCCCGGTGTCATCGGTGACGCCTCTGGCATCCCGGGCACCGTGCTCGCGGCGTACCAGAAGGCGGCCAACGACCTCGCCCTCGCCCAGCCCAACTGCCACATCACCTGGCCACTGCTGGCCGGTATCGGCAAGGTCGAGTCCTCGCACGCCAGTGGCGGCCGGGTCGACGCGGCCGGCAACACCCGCGGCAAGATCCTCGGCCCGGTGCTCGACGGCGGCCCCGGGATGGCGGCCATCGCCGACACCGACCAGGGCCGGTACGACGGGAACACCAGCTGGGATCGCGCGGTCGGCCCGATGCAGTTCATCCCCGGTAGCTGGAACGCCTTCGGCGCCGACGGCAACGGCGACGGGGTCAAGGACCCGCACAACGTGTTCGACGCGTCCCGGGCCGCCGCGGGCTATCTCTGCTCGAACGGTTCCGACCTGAGCACTCCGCAGGGCCTGGTCCAGGCCGTACTCCGGTACAACCACTCGATGGACTACGTGAACACGGTGCTGCGCTGGATGCAGACGTACAGCAAGTCCACGACAACTCTGCCGGACGGCGACGGCGTGATCGATCCGACGATCGGTGACGACGGCAACGTGCAGCGCGATTCCGACCCGACCCACGTGCCCGGTGACCACGACACCACGTCGGACCCGACCACGACGAGGCCGGCGACGACCCAGCCCGCCACGACCAAGCCGGCCACGCACGCGACCCAGCCGGCCACCACGCCGACGACGGCGCACCCCACCGTGACCCCGACGGTGACGCCGACCCAGACGTTGCCGACGACCACCCGGCCGACCACGCCGACGCCGACGCCGCCGTGGACCGTCTCGCCGACCCCGCGGCCGACGCCGACCCCGACCGAGCCGTCGACGCCCCCGACCACGCCGCCCAGCACCCCGCCGACGACGCCTCCCACGACTCCGCCGACGACGACCCCGACGGACACGCCGACCCCGACGCCGCTGCCACAGTGCGAGGCAGGCGCTCCCACGCAGGCCCCGACCGAGACGCCGACCTGTACGCCGGTCTCCCAGCCGGCCGCGACGACCTCCGACGCCGCGAGCAACAACTCGACCCCGGGCGACACACCGACCAGCCCCTGACAGGTGCCGTCGGCCCGGACTGACCAGCCCGGACAGGCGCCGTCGGCCCGGATGCCGACCAGTCGCTGACACGAGCAGACTGGCCCAGAGCCCGTACGGCGTACGCAGGCGGTCCGGCAACGTAAGATCCAGCCCAAGGGCCGATCGGTTGCCCTCGGCCCCCGGAAGGCCCTTTTCCGCCTCAATCAAGGGTCGTTCGAGCCGAGAGCTATCCGCTCAGGTAACTTTCCGTCGCTCTTCGGTAACTTTCTGGCGCGTGGGTCGTTGGGGGAATCATGCGCCTAACCCGTAGTGGTAACCGTCGGGTCAAAATCATCATCGCTTCACTGTGCACGGCCCCGCTCCTGGTCGGGGCCATCGTGACAGTCGCCTCGGGGGGTGCCGGTGCCGCCGGCGACTTCGTGGCGGACAGCCCGGTCGCCCCATCGCCTGGGGCCGGACTGAACAGCGGTGAATTCGACGAACTGACGATGATCGTCCCGCAACGTCCCGGAGTGGACGGCCGGATCGGATCTGACAAGCCCGCCCGTGCCGACGTGCCCGTCCAGGGGGCGACCGACGGCTCGTCCGTGGTCCGGCCCGGCCGGCCCGGTGCCGTCAACGGCATCCCCCGCGGGGTCTTCCCCGCGTACCGCCGCGCCACCGCGAATCTCGCCGTGGTCCGGCCCAACTGCGGTCTCACCTGGCCGCTGCTGGCCGGGATCGGCAAGGTCGAGTCGAACCACGCCAGCGGCGGCCGGGTCGACGTGGCCGGCACCACCCGCGGCAAGGTCCTCGGCCCGGTGCTGAACGGCAAGGGCGGCACCGGCCGGATCACCGACACCGACAAGGGTCGCTACGACAGCGACAAGGTGTGGGACCGCGCGGTCGGCCCGATGCAGATCATCCCGGGCGTGTGGACCGAGTTCGGGGCCGACGGCAACGGTGACGGCTTCCGCAACCCGAACAACGTGTACGACGCGGTCACCACCGTCGCGGTCTACCTGTGCTCCGAGGGCGACGACCTGAAGCGCCCGATGGACCTGGTCTCCGCCCTGCTGCGCTACCAGCACTCCAAGGACTTCGTGGCCACCGTGCTGCGCTGGATGCGGGTCTACAGCAAGAGCGCGGTCCTGGTGCCGAATGCCAAGGGCAACCTCTCGACGCCGAAGGCGACCGGTAACGCCGATCGCAAGGTCGACCCGCGGCAGGTGCCGGACGTGCCGGACGACCCCAAGCCGGGCACCACGCAGAAGCCGACGGCGAGGCCGACCGGCAAGCCGTCGATCCCGGCTCCGATCGACACGCCGACCGCTCGCCCGACCAAGCCGACGCACACGCCGACGGACGAGCCGACGAAGCCGCCGACCACGCCGACGCCGACGCCGACCGACACCCCGACCCCGACTCCGACCGATACGCCGACCCCGACGCCGACGGACACGCCCAGCGGTTCGCCGTGCGGGACCGATCCGAACCCGACGCCCTGCACACAGGGCAGCGGCTCGCACGGCTGACACGTCTGCCGTTACCGTCGGCGGTATGTCCGACGTCATCAGGCTCACCGGCACGGTCCTGCCGGCCGGTGAGCAGCAGGAGATCCACCTCAGTGGCGGGCTGGTCGTCGACCGGCCCGCCACTGCCGACGTGACGACCGTGAGCAGCGGCGGCTGGATCGTGCCCGGCCTCGTGGACGCGCACTGTCACATCGGCCTCGACCAGCACGGCGCCGTCGACCGCGACACCCAGGAGCGGCAGGCGTACGCCGACCGCGACGCCGGCGCGCTGCTGGTCCGCGACGCCGGCTCGGCCGCGGACACCCGCTGGATCGACGATCGCGAGGATCTGCCCAAGATCATCCGGGCCGGCCGCCACATCGCCCGGTCGAAGCGGTACATCCGCAACTACGGCTGGGAGATCGAGCCGGAGGAACTGGTCGCGTACGTCGAACAGGAAGCGCTCAAGGGCGACGGCTGGGTCAAGCTGGTCGGCGACTGGATCGACCGCGACGCCGGCGACCTCACCCCCTGCTGGCCGGCCGGGGCGCTGAACGCCGCCATCGCCCGGGCCCACGAGCTCGACGCCCGCGTCACCGCGCACGTCTTCGGCGAGCATGCCCTGCCCGACTTGCTGGCCGCCGGCATCGATTGCATCGAGCACGGCACCGGGCTGCTCCCCGACATGATCGACCAGATGGCGGCGGCCGGCGTCGCCGTCGTACCGACGATGATCCAGCTGGAGAACTTCCCCGAGTACGCCGACCAGGCGGCCGGCAAGTTCCCGGCGTACGCCGGTCACATGCGCGACCTCTACGACCGGCGTCTCGACACCCTTCGCTCGGCAGTCGAGGCCGGGATCCCCGTGTATGCAGGGACCGACGCCGGTGGCGTACTGGGTCATGGGTTGGTGGCCGCCGAGATCCAGGCGCTCACGACGATCGGAATGTCCGGCGAGCAGGCGCTGGCCGCCGGGTCCTGGGCGGCCCGCGAATGGCTCGGCGTGCCCGGCACGCTGGTCCCTGGGAATCCGGCCGACCTGGTCGTCTACGACGAGGACCCGCGCGCGAACCCCGCCGTACTGGAGCATCCGCGGCTCATCGTGTTGCGAGGGAGAGTCTGCTGATCGCCCGGCGTACGGGAAAAATTCACGTAAGCACTGGCTTTTACGGAAGATATTGCCCTAGCGTGGCTGGCACCCGCCGACGCCCCTCGGTTGGGACGCCGCAAGGGAAGGAACGATCCCGATGGGTAAGACCGCCCCACTGCCCAGATTGATCGCCGGAGTGGCCGTCGCGGCCGCCAGTGCGATCGCGTTCAGCGGAACGCTGCCGAGCACCGCCGCGCCGGCCCCCGAGCCCGCCGGCTCGGTCGTGCCCGGTGAACTCGCCAAGGCTTTCCAGAGCGCATCCGCCCAGTACGACGTACCGCGCGCGATCCTGGTCGGCATCGGCTACGCCGAGTCGCACCTGGACGGCCACGACGGCCTGCCGAGCCAGGACAACGGCTTCGGCGTGATGCACCTGGCCGACAATCCCACCAACCCCACGATGGCCGAGGCGAAGAAGCTGACCGGTCTGCCGGCCGACAAGCTCGCCAAGGACGCTGCCGCCAACATCCAGGGCGCCGCCGCGGTCCTGGACTCGTACGCCGACAAGGCCGGCCTCCAAGGAGCCGCCCGCAAGGACGTCGCCAAGTGGTACGAGGTCGTCGCGCAGTACCCGCACTCGGCTGACGCCCCGACGGCCCGTCTCTACACCGACGAGGTCTACCGGATCATCGGCCAGGGCGTCGGCGCAGCAGGAGTCACGTTGGCCGCGAAACCGGTGACGCCCGACCGCGGCCGCTACGCGAACGTGGCACCACTCGGCACCCGTACGCCGGCGTCGCTCCAGGCGGCCGACTACCCGGGCGCCATCTGGAACCCGGCCTGCACCTGCAACTACCGGGCCGGCCGGACGGCAGCCATCACCACGATCGTCATCCACGTCACCCAGGGCTCGTACGCCGGCACGATCAGCTGGTTCAAGGACCCCGCGGCCCAGGTGAGCGCGCACTACGTGATCCGCTCCAGCGACGGGCAGATCACCCAGATGGTGGCCGAGAAGGACACCGCCTGGCACGTGCGCACCGAGAACCCGTACACGATCGGCATCGAGCACGAAGGCTTTGTGGACCAGCCGTCCTGGTTCACCGACGCGATGTACCGGTCGTCGGCCGCGCTGACCAAGAACATCGCCGAGCGGCGCGGCATCCCCAAGGACCGGGCGCACATCAAGGGCCACAGCGAGATGCCCAACAACGATCACACCGACCCGGGTCCGAACTGGAACTGGACCTACTACATGCAGCTGGTCAACGGCGGCAACCCGCCGCAGTACAACTTCACCACCTACGGCAGCGGTGTCCGGGTCCGCTCGGATGCGAAGCTGACCGCCTCGATCATCACCACGCTGCCCGGCCCGACCCAGGTGTTCGTCACCTGCCAGAAGCAGGGCGACACGGTGAACGCCGAAGGCACCAGCAACAACTGGTGGGCCAAGCTGCGTGACCAGGGCGGCTACATGAGCAACATCTACATCCAGGACCCCAACCCCAAGCTGCCAGGCGTCCCGGTCTGCTAGACGCTGCACCAACCGGACCAGCGGGGCCGGGGGCCTTTCGCGGTGGCCCCCGGCCCGCTGCTGCTCGGTAGCCTTACAGCAGATGCCCGGGCGAAGAGTAGAGCCTGCTGTACCGACTGCGCCTGCCCGTTGCTTCAGGATCGTTACTGACGACAACGGAAGGCCAAGGCAATGCTCTCGAAGATCCTGACCCGCGGTGGCCCAGCCAGCCTCTACCTGATCATCAGGTACCTCAAGGGCATCACTCTGCTCGCGGCCATCCCGATCAGCACCCTGCTGGGCTGGGCGATCCCCGGTGTCACCGGCGGACTGGTCCGGCTCGCCAACAGCGAGGTGTACCGCGCAGGCCGGTACCTCGAACTGCCGGAAGAACCGTCGCTGCCCCTGGCCGCACCGCGCAAGCCGGGCGACGTAGTCGCGTTGTTCAAGGACAAGACCTTCATCCGCAGCCTCCGAATCCTGCTGTTGGCGGTGGTGGCGATCCCGGAGCTGATCCTCGCGGTGATGGCGATCATGGCCGCACCCGCCGCAGTGGTGACCATGGTGCTGTGGCCGCTGGACTCGGGACAGTTCAGCCTGCTGGGAGTAGGCATCGACAGCTTGTGGAAGGCTCTGGTGCTCGGCCCGGCGCAGATCCTGCTGGGTCTCTACCTCCTGGGCTGGGTTGCACCCGCTGTAGCGCGTGGACATGCCCATGCGACTCGCAACCTGCTGGCACCGACTGCCACAGAGCTGGAGACCGCGCGGCTCTCGCAGCGCGTCGAGGAGCTCACCAGGACCCGTGCAGGCGCTGTCGATTCCCACGGTGCCGAGCTGCGCCGGATCGAGCGCGACCTGCACGACGGTACGCAGGCACAGCTCGTCTCGCTGGCGCTCCGGATCGGTGTAGCCAAGCAGACGATGGCCAACGACCCGGAGAAGGCGGCTCAGATCCTCGACGACGCCAGGGACGGTGCAGAGCAGGCCATGACCGAGCTGCGCGGCGTACTGCGGAGCATGTACCCGCCGATTCTCGCCGACCGCGGTCTGGCCGGTGCTGTGTCGGCCCTGTGCGCACGGTGCCCCATCCCGGTCGAACTGCGGCTCGGTGAGCTCGGGAGCGTCCCGGCGCCGGTCGAAGCCGCGGCGTACTTCGTGGTTGCCGAGTCACTCACCAACGTCAGCAAGCACTCGGCAGCCGGCCATGTCGACGTACTGCTCGAGCGCCGCGGGCACGAGCTCTACCTGGCGATCACAGACGACGGCATCGGAGGGGCCCGGGTCAACGAGAAGCAGGACCTGCTGGGCCGGGGGAGTGGCCTGCATGGCATGGTGCACCGGGTGGAAGCGATCGACGGACGCATGGAGCTGCAGAGCCCGATCGGCGGGCCGACGACGGTCGAGGTGATCCTCCCGTGCGGGTAGTGATCCTGGAGGACAACCCGATCCTCGCCGAGGGACTCGGTCTGCTGCTGAACAACTCCGGGTTCGAGGTCGTCGCCGTGGCGGGGGACGCCGACGAGTTCGCCAAGGCGGTCGCCGAGCACGATCCGCAGATGACCGTGGTCGACGTACGGCTGCCGCCCACCTTCACCGACGAGGGCCTGCGGGCCGCGATCGAGGCGCGCCGGGTGCGGCCGGGGTTGCCCGTGCTCGTCTTCTCGCAGTACGTCGAGGAGGTGTACGCCGCTGAACTCCTGGCGGCCGGGAGCGAAGGCGTCGGATATCTGCTGAAGGACCGGGTCTCGCGGGTCGACGAGTTCCTCGAAGCCGTACGCCGGGTCGCTGCCGGTGGGACCGTGCTCGATCCCGAAGTGGTCAGCCAGCTCATGGTGAAGCGGACCGACCCGCTGGAACGACTGACGCCGCGCGAACGCGAAGTACTCGCGCTGATGGCCGAGGGACTGGGCAACACCGCGATCGCCGAGCGGCTGGTGATCAGCGAGGGGGCCGTGCACAAACACGTCGGCAACGTGTTCCTCAAGCTCGACCTGCCGCCGACCGACTCCGGTCACCGCCGCGTTCTTGCCGTCCTGGCTCACCTGGGTCTCTGACCGCTTGCGGACAGCAGACAGGCGGGGATAGCGGTTGCCATTCCCGTGCCGATGACAACGAAGGTCATCAGGTCTTGACTGCTCGTGCTCACTAGGCCACTCTCGGGTGCGAGAGCGCTCTCACCGCACCGATCCGCCCCTTAGGTGAGGAGAGTCCTGATGAAAGTTCTAGTCGCCACCGTGCTCGTCGCGAGCGTGGTAGCCGTACCAAGCCAGGCCGTCGCGGCCGGTCCCGACCAGCCGTTGGCTGTGCCGAGCCAGGCGCTGGCCATGCAGAAAGACCTCGGTCTGACCGAGCAGCAGGTGAAGGACCGGCTCAAGGTGGAGTCCGCTGCCACCAAGCTGGTCCCGACCGCCCAGCGCGCTGCCGGAGCCGCCTTCGGCGGTGTCTGGTACGACAGTGCCAAGCAGAAACTGGTCGTCGGCCTGACCAACCCGGTCACCGCGGCCGCAGTACGAGCTACTGGTGCCGACGTCGCCGCAGTACCGATCACTGCCAAGCAGCTCGATCAGCGCAAGGCTGCAGTGGACAAGCTCGCCGGCAAGGCTGTGCCGGCTGCAGTGAGTGGCTGGTCGGCTGACCCGCGCACAGGCAGTGTGGTGGTGAATGTCCAAGCAGGTAAGCGTTCTGCGGCTGTCGATGCGTTTGTTGCCAAGGTCTCCAAGGCTGGGCCCGTCACGGTTCGGGAGGTCGCGGCCCAGGCGCCGCGGACCTTCGCGGCAGGCACGGTCGGTGGAGATCCCTACTACACGGGCAATGTCCGGTGCTCCATCGGCTTCTCCGTGTACGGCGGGTTCGTCTCGGCCGGGCACTGTTCTCCTGGTGTAGGTGCCAGGACGTTCGGCTGGGACGGTTCGGCGCAGGGCGTCTTCCGGGGCTCGTCGTTCCCCGGCAACGACTACTCCTGGGTCTCGATCGACAGCGGCTGGTGGACCGTACCGGTCGTCCTCGGCTGGGGACAGGTCAGCGACCAACTGGTCCGCGGCTCCTGGGTCGCCCCGATCGGTACGTCGGTCTGCCGCAGCGGCTCGACCAGTCACTGGCACTGCGGCCAGGTGCTGGCCATGAACGAGACGGTGAACTACGGCAACGGCCAGCTGTTCTACGGCGCGACAAAGACCAGTGTTTGCGCCGAGCCCGGTGATTCCGGCGGCTCGTTCATCACCGGTGACCAGGCGCAGGGTGTCACCTCCGGCGGCTGGGGCAACTGCAGCAGCGGAGGCGAGACCTGGTTCCAGCCGGTCAACGAAATCCTCAGCACCTACGGGCTGACACTGCACACCGCCTGAACACATGGAAACAGCCGGGCCTGCCATGCGGCGGGCCCGGCTGTCCAAGGTGGTGAGATCAGGCGGTTTCGTCCTGGACCGGTTCCAGGGTGGGCTGGTCCTTGGTGGACAGGGACTCGATCAGCTGCTTGGCCAGCGCGAAGCCGGAGCCGCCCATCGTGATGGTCTTCACCAAGGTGTCCTCGATGCCCTGGGCACCGTTCAGCACGACCATGTTGCCGACCTTCTCGAACGAGCTCGCGGCCGCCCGGACGATCTCCGGGTACGCCTCCGCCAACTGCTGCGCGACGACCGCATCGGTGTTGGTGGCCAGCGCCTCGGCCCGCGCCTTGATACCGGCCGCCTCGGCCATCGCCTTGGCCTGTACGGCGAGCGCCTCGGCCTTACCGTTCAGCTCGGTCGCCTTCGCCTGCGCCTCACCGCGCAGGGTGACCTCGCGGGCCTGCGCCTCGGCGGCCGCGATCTGCGCGTCACGCGCGGCCGCGGCCAGCGTGCGCTGCTTGTACGCCTCGGCATCGGCCGGCTTCAGCACCGTCGACTCCAGCTGCTTCTCGGCCAGCGACGCGTTCAGCTTCGCGGTTTCCGTCTCCGCGACGACAACTTCCTGGCGGGCCAGCGCCTCGGCCAGCGGGCCGGACTGCGACGCCTTCGAGTTCGCCTGGTCGACCTCGGCCTGGTAGCCGGCCTGCGCGATCGAGCTCTGCCGTACTGCGGCGGCCTTCGCCGCGGCGGCGACCTGCTCGCGCTCGGTCGCCTCCTGGTCGCGCTCGGCCTGGGCGATCCGGGCCTGCGCCTCGACAGCCGCGGCCTGCGGGCGACCCAGGTTGCGGATGTAGCCGGACTCGTCGTCGATCTCCTGGATCTGCAGCGAGTCCACCACCAGGCCGAGCTTCTCCATGTCGCCGGCCAGCGAGCCGCGGATGTTGGTGGTCAGCGTCTCCCGGTCGTGCAGCATCTCCTCGACCGTGGTGGAACCGACGATCGCGCGCAGGTGACCCGCGAACAGCTCGTGGATCGTGCTCATCACCTGCTCGTCGCTCTGCTCCAGGAACCGCCGGGCCGCGTTCGCGATCGACCCGAAGTCGTCACCGACCTTGTACGCCGTGACGCCCTTGATGTGCAGCGGGATGCCCTGGCTGGACACACAGGTGACGGTCAGCGGCGTCGCGCGGATGTCGAGCGGCAACCGGCGTACGGTCTGGAAGCCGGGCAGGACCGCGGTACCACGGCCGACGACGATCTTGAAGCCGAGCGTGTCGTTGACCTGCTCGGAGCTCGCGTGCGCGCCGAGGCCGGAGATGATCAGGGCCTCGTTCGGCTCGGCCACCCGCCAGACCATCCGGAACAGGATCAGCAGGACCACCAGCGCGACGGCGCCGGCGATCAGGTACGTCCAGAGCATTGCCCCTCCAGGGCTGCGAAAAGTGAAGGCGAGTGGATCAGACGGCGCGGGCGACGTAGACCGTCCGCGGCGGATCGAACTCCACCACGACGATCGGCGTACCGACCTCGATCACCTCGTCGGTTGCCGGGTAAGCGTAGAAGGCCTCGGTGGCACCACGGACCGGCAACATCACTTCGCCGACGATCCCCGGCCCGACCCGCCCGATCACGCGTCCTCGCTTCCCGACCATGACGTCCCCTCCGACGCACTCGCGACCACTTCAGTTCCTGCAGCCTAGTGGCGCCGGCCGCCTGACCTGAGGCCGCACGGCGATCCGGTGTCACGCCTTGTGATCGGCGTAGCACGAGCGCATGCTGTGAAATGACGGCCTGGGATGGGGGAGGGGCTATGGACGCAGAGGTTCGCGTCGGCGTGGTCGAAGAGGGGTCCGACGACGCGAGGCTCGAAGAGCTGGCGTTGATGCTGCGCCAGGAGTTGCTGGCACTCAACGTCCGATCGGTCGAGCCGTACGCCGAGGGGGACGCTCCGGAGGGCTCGCGATCCGCGTTGGCGGCGCTCGCCGGCGTACTGACCGTTTCGCTGCAACCGGGGCTGCAGGTGGTCGGCGCGGTCGTCGCGGTGGTACGCGACTGGTTGCGCAGATCGGGCGGTGGGCGGACGGTCAAGCTTGCGATCGACGGCGACGTGATCGAGCTGACCGGCGCCAGCGACGAGATCCAGCAGCAACTCGTGGACGCCTGGGTGAAGAAGCACTCGGGGACGGACGCATGAGATGGACGGCACGCGAGTCGCGCTCGTCATAGCCAACGACGAGTACGCCGATCCGGGGCTCCGCCGCCTGGTGGCGCCTGCCCAGGACGCGGCCGCACTGGCCGACGCGCTCGGCGACCCGTCGGTCGGCGGCTTCGAGGTCACCGTCCTGCAGAACGAGTCGGCGCAGGCGATCCGGCTGGCCGTCGAGGACTTCTTCGCCGACCGGGCGCCGGAGGACCTGCTCCTGCTGCACTTCTCGGGCCATGGCTTGAAGAACGCGGCCGGGGAGTTGTTCCTGGCGGTGGCGGACACCAGGCCCACCCGGCTGGCGTCGACCGCGGTCGCCGCCGACTTCGTGAACCGGCAGATGGCGGACAGCCGCGCGCAGCGGATCGCGCTGTTCCTCGACTGTTGCTACGGCGGCGCTTTTCCGCGCGGCATGGTGGTGCGTGCGGCCGGTGAGGCCCAGGTACGAGACGCCTTCGCCGGGCAGGAAGGTGTCGGCGGAGGCCGCGGACGGGTGATCGTGACGGCGTCGAGTGCGATGGAGTACGCCTTCGAAGGCGGGCAACTCGCGACGGACGCGTCGAAGCCTTCGCCGTCGGTATTCACGAGTGCGGTGGTGGACGGTCTGACCACCGGCGAGGCCGATCGCGACGGCGACGGCTGGGTCGGCCTGACCGAGCTGGTCGGTTTCGTCACCGATCGGGTCCATCGGGTGACGCCGAACCAGAACCCGCAGATGTGGACCTTCGGCGCGCAGGGCGAGCTACTGATCGCCCGCAGCCGGGTCCGCCGGATCACGCCTACACCGCTGGCACCCGAGCTGTTGCAGGCGATGGAGAGTCCCTTGCCTGCAGCAAGGTTCGGTGTCGCCGACTATCTCCGGGAGCGCTTGCAGGAAACAGACCTCGGTCAGGCGTACGCCGCCTGGCAAGCGCTGCACCAACTCGTCGACGACGACAGCCGCAAGGTCTCCCAAGCCGCCCGCCGCGGCATCGCGGACGCCGTACCTTCTACAACGCCCGCCGAGCTCGACCTCACCACGCGGTCCGGTGAAACCGCCGAGGCAGAACTCCAGTTGACCGGCCCGCCGATCGCGCTGACCGCGAGCGTCACGACAACCACACTGTGGCTCCGAGTGGAACAGGTCGGCCCGACCGTCCGCATCACCGCCACCCCACCCACCCCCGGCAACCACGAAGCCACCATCACGGTCACCGGCCCCACCGGCGAACGCACCATCCCCATCACCCTCCACGCCACCGCACCCCAACCCACCGCCGACGCCAAGCCTGCAACCGTCGCCGAGCCCGAGACCGTCGCCGGGCCCGAGACCGTCGCCGGGCCCGAGACCGTCGCCGGGCCCGAGACCGAGGCCGTCGCCGAGCCTGCAGCCGTCGCCGAGTCCGAAGCCGTCGCCGAGTCCGAGACCGTCGCCGAGCCCGAGGCCGTCGCCGAGCTTGCATCCGAGCCGGAGCCGGCGACTGCCGTGGCGTCAGCGGCTGCTGGTGTGTCCGCCTCGCCTGTCACCGTCCCCGAGCGGACTCCCGCCGCGGAGCCGGAGTCAGTCGCCGGTCCGGTGACCGTCCCCGAGCCGGCGGCGCCAAAGCCTGCCTCCTCTGCTACCCCGCCGGCCGTATCCGTTGAGCAGTCCGAAACGCCACCACCGATGGTTTCCTGGTGGGTGGTGGGCTTGCTGGCGGTCGGCGCGCTGATGCTGATCTTCATGAACTGGCCGGGGCAGGCGGAGTCGCGGAAGGTCTGGACCGACGAGTCGAATACCGGCTGGCGGATCTATCGCACCTGGTCCGGCTCGGAGATCCTCTCCGCCGTCTTCGCGCTGGTCGCCGCGCTGACCCTCCGCGCCTCGAGACGCTGGACGCCGGTTGCTCTCGGCATCGTCCTCGGCTGCGCGGTGAGCCTCGCTCAGCGGAGCCTGATGATTCTGGCCAGCGACATGGCCGGCGAGGAAGTCGGCGTCTGGGTCGCCACCGGCGCGCTGGCAGCCGCGATGGCAGTCGTCGTCCTCGCCACCCGCCGGCCTCTCCGCCGGCAGCTCTGGCCGGTGCATGTCGTCGGCGCGGCACTGGTAGTTGCCGGCGGCATCATGTTGCTCCTGCAGACGACCATCCAGCATCCCGACGGCATCTCCTTCATCGACGTCACCAAGTTGGCCGCGTTGGAGCCACTCGTCGTTGTCGCTATCGCCTGGCTGGCTCTGGCCGCCACAGACACCACAGCACGTGTCCTGCTCACTGCGACCGCAGTGACCTACTGCTCCTTGGGCGCGATCTCCGCCATCCCAGCTCTGACAGAAGGTGATTCCGCGCCGGCATTCCTGGTCACTTGCGTAGGAGAGGCGCTGGTGATCGCCGGCGTGGTCGTAGCCGCCCGGCGCCCGCCACAGCACGCAGTACTGGCTGCGGCTCCTGCCGTACTGCGCGGGCGTCGGCGACCGTGGCTGACAACAGTTGCGGTCGGCGTCGGAGCGGCACTGCTCGCGCTGGTGAATCTCGCTGGTCTAGATGACGCGCAGCGGCTTTGGTACAACTCGGGGTACGGCTCGCCCGACCTCTACCGGCACGTAGCCGACGGCACACTGCTGGCGTCGGTGGTTGCCCTCCTCGGAGCGGCACTCGCCTGGCGGCGTGGTCGTCTCGGGCTCTACTCCACCGGTGTTGCGGTCGGGGCCACTGTGCTGTTCGCTACCGCAGGGGTCGTCATTCTCGGCGGCCGGATCTCCTACGGCAACACCGTCTACACCTGGTCCATCTCACTGCTGATCGTCGGTCTGATGCTGCTCGTCGTGCTGACCGGTTCAGGCATCCGGACCACCGAGCTGGATCGACCCCGTGATCCGGTGACCACCGCTGTCATCGCGGCCGGCTTCGTCGCCCTGCTGGTGATCCAGTTGGTACCGGCCGAGAGCGGACCCTCCGCCGCGACGTACACCAATGGTCTCGCCCTACTACTGCCGGCCGTCGCCGCCGCACTGGTCCTGGCCGTCAGCGCTACGGCCCGCAACCCCTTGGTGGTCGGCGCGGCCGCCTCCTACCTGCTACTGCTGGCGGCAGCCGCCCTCTACCCGATAGGCGTGGACACCGCCCGCGCCTACTTCACAGCAATGCTCCTGGGCCACCTGCTCCTGTTCGCGGCTCTGGTCCTGGGCATCCGGCGAGTGGGACACTCGGCTCATGGGGGAACTAGCTGAGCTGATCAAAAGCGAGCGAGTGGCGCTGGCCGACTTCCTGGAGACGCTCACTGCCGAGGAGTGGGCTACGCCGTCGCTGTGCGACGAATGGCGGGTGCAAGACGTTGCCGCGCATCTCAGCTTCGCGCCGGTGGCCCCAGGGCGCGAAATGCTCGGAGGCATCCTGCGGTACGGCTTGCGGGTCGACAAGGCCAGCGCGGAGCTGTCGAAGAAGTGGGCCGAGCGCGGTCCGGCCGAGATCGTTCGACAGTTGCGCGCCAACGCCGCCGCGGGCACCAAGCCTGCCATCGTCCCCGAGATCGCCACGCTGGTGGACACCGTGATCCACACGCTCGACATCAGGGTCCCGTTGGGCAAGCCCCGGACGGTTCCGGCGGAGGTCTTCGGCCCGGTGGCCGACTTCTCGGTCACCACGAAGTGGCCGATGACGATCTCGGTCGGCGGGAGTGCCCGGAAGCGGCTTCGGGGCCTGGAACTGGTTGCCGAGGACTACGACTGGTCGTACGGCGAAGGCGCGCGGGTGAGCGCGAGCGGGAGCGCCGTACTGCGGGTTCTCAACGGCCGCCGGGTCGGGCGGAGCGAGCTGACCGGCCCTGGTGCCGACCAGCTCTATGCCACGCTGCCGAAAGGCTGACGAGGGTCAGCCTCTGATCGCCCCCTCTGTTGCGCCCTTGATGAACTGGCGGGCGAAGACGGTGAAGACGACGATCAGGGGGATCATCGCCATCAAGGCGCCGGTCATCACCATGCTGTAGTCGACGCCGTGGCTGCGGTTCAGCGACGACAGCGCGACCTGCAGGGTCAGATGATCGGGGTTCGTGAGCACGATCAGCGGCCAGAAGTAGTCGTTCCACGACCCCACGAACGTGAAGATTCCCAGGAACGCCAAGGCCGGCCGTGCCGACGGCAGGGCCACATGCCGGTAGATGCCGAGGAAGCCACACCCGTCCAGCGTCGCGGCTTCCACCAACTCGTCATGGATCGAGTTCTGGAAGTACTGCCGCAGCCAGAAGATGCCGAAGGCGTTCGCGGCGGCCGGGATGATCAGCGCCTTCAACGACCCGACCCACCCGAACGCGGCCATCGTCTGGAACTGCGGTACGGCGCCCAGCTGGGCCGGCAGCAGCATCGTCGCCAGCAGGACGACGAACAACGCGTTCCGGCCGGGGAACCGGAACTTGGCGAAGGTGAACGCGGCCAGCGAGTCGAAGAACAGCACCAGCGCGGTGGTGGAGACGGCCACGATCGCGGTGTTGCCCATCGACTGGAAGAACGCGACGTTCCGTAGTACGGCGTGCACGTTGTCGTCGAACTGCGACCCGAAGGTGAACTTCGGCGGGAACCGGTAGATGTCCGACGTCGTGTTGGTCGCCATCACCAGCGTCCAGTAGAACGGGAACAGGCACAGTACTCCGGCGATCGCCAGCAACGCGTGCATCAGCACGCCACGCCATTTGACGGTCACTGCCGCCCCCTTCCGCCCAGCAGCTTCCAGTTGATCGCGGTGAAGAGCAGCACGAGCATGAAGATGCTCAGGGCAATCGCCCCGGCATACCCGTAGTCGTTGTTGAAGAAGGCCTGGTTGTAGAAGTACATGACCACCGTCATGCCGCTCTGCCCGGTACCGCCGTTGTTGCCGACCATCACCTGGGGCTCGGTGAACGTCTGCAGGCCGCCGATCGTCGACATGATCACGGTGAACAGCACCACGGGCCGCAGTTGCGGCAAGGTGATCGAGAAGAACGTCCGGAACGGCCCGGCCCCGTCGACCTTGGCCGCTTCGTACTGTTCGGTCGGGATCGCCTGCAGCCCGGCCAGGTAGATGATCGTGTTGTAACCGGCCCACTGCCACACGATCATCGTGGAGATCGCGATCTTGATCCCCCACGGCTGCCGGAGCCAGTCCTCGGTCGGCAACCCGAGCGAGCGCAGGCCGGCGTTGATCAGCCCGAAGTTGGTACTGAACACAGCGGCGAAGAAGATCGCCGCCGCCACCAGCGAGGTGATGTTCGGGATGAAGTACGCGATCCGGTAGATGCCCTTGAACCGTACGGCGGAGTGCAGCATCACCGCGAGCGTCATGGCGATCACCAGCGTGGGTGCCGTCGACATCACGAACAGGACGACCGTGTTCCACAGGGACAACCAGAACGTGCTGTCCTGGATCAGGAAGCCGAAGTTCTGCAGGCCGACCATCTTGCGCGGGCCGAGGCCGTCCCACTTCTGGAAGGCGAGCAGGATCGTCGACGCGACCGGGTACAGCCCGAAGACGACGAAGAGCAGGTAGAAGGGCGACAGGGCCAGGTAGAAACGCCAGTACGACAGGACGCCTCGGCGGCGCTGCGGCTTCGCCGTACGGGCCGGTCGGGTGGGGGCTGTCGCGGTCAGGGTCACTGCACGCCCTGACGCTTGCCGATCTGCTTCGCCTTCTGCACGGCGGAGGACCAGGCCGCGTCGGAAGACTTCTTGCCGGCCTGGACCAGCTTGAGTTCGTCGGTGAACGGCGTGGCGACCGCGCTGTCCAGCGGCGCCTCGTAGGCGATCGGGATGTTCTTGGCCGCCGGGCCGAAGACCTCGATCGGCACCTGGCCGCCGAAGAACGGATCGGCCGCCTTGAGCTGCGGCTTGTCGTACGCGGCCGGCGTGGCCGGGAAGATCTGCGCATCCGCGAACGCCTTCGCCTCGTTGTCCGCGCTGAGCATGTACTTGATCACCTCGAAGGCGGCGGCCGGATCGGCGGCGCTCTTGGTGATGGTGAGGAACGAGCCGCCGAAGTTCGCCGGGCCGCTCGGGGTCGGGGCGACCCGCCACTTGCCGACGCTGGTCTTGCAGGCGGCCTTGATGTCCAGCGCGACCCAGGCCGCGCCGGTGACGGTGGGCACCGTGCCGTTGTCGAGGCCGGCGTTCCAGTCCGGCGAACCGCCGAGCGTCTTGCCGTCGACCTTGAGCGTGATCGCCTTCACCGCGGTGTCCCACGCCTTGCGGATGTGGTCCTGGTCGCCGATGAACTTGTTGTCCTTGTCGATGTAGCGAGCCGTGCCCTGGTTGACGATCGTGCCGTACAGGTCGGCGGCGTCGGCGACGATGAAGGCCTTCGGGTTGGACTTCTTCAGCTCCACCCCGGCGGCCAGGAAGTCGTCCCAGGTCTTCAGCTGCTCAGCTACCTTGGCCGGGTCGCCGGGCAGTCCGCCGGCGGTGAAGACGTCCTCACGGTAGAACAGCGCGGTCGGGCCGATGTCGATCGGGATGCCGAGCACCTTGCCGTCCAGCGTGGTGGCCTGCTTGACCTTCCAGTCCAGGTAGTCGCCGAGGATCGAGTCGGCCCCGATCGTCTTCAGGTCCACGAACCGGTTGGCCTGCGGCAGCATCGAGGCGATGTCCTCGCCCTTGACCCCGGTGATGTCGGGGATCGACGTACCGCCGTTGAACGTGGTCAGCAGCTTCTGCTTGAAGTCACCGCCGACCTCGGAGTACTTGATGTGCTGGTCGGGGAAGTGCGCGATGGTGTCGTCGAGCACGGACTTGCCCAGGCCGCCGGGCCAGCACCACAAGGCGATGTTGCCGGTGGCGTTCTTCTTCGTGGTGCCGGCGTCCATGCTGGACGAGCAGCCGACCACGGTTCCGCCGAGCATGGCGGCGAAGCCCCCGGCGATCAGCGTGCGACGAGAGAGCTCCATGGTGTCTACCTTCCTAGCTGCGCACTGAGCAGTGCGTCGATTGCCCCGTCTGATGGATTGCGGTGCTGCCACGCCTCGATCTCGGCCCAGGTCGGCGCCGCGTCGGCACCACCCAGCCGGGTCACCGAGAGCGCCGCGACCAGTGCGCCGAACCGCACGCGGTCTGCCAGCGGCAGGTCCCACAAGGTGGCTGCGATGAACCCGGCAGCAAAGACATCCCCTGCGCCAGTGGTGTCAACAGCCGGTACTACGTACGCCGGTACGGCGACCTCTTCGCCGGAGCGCCCGTCGATCGCCAGTGCGCCGTTGGCACCGTCCGACACGACGACCACGGGGACCCGCTCTGCCAGTCGGTGCAGTGCGTCGGCGGGACTCGTAGTACGGGTGTAGTGCATCGCTTCGCCGGCGTTGGGCAGGAACACGTCGCAGTGTTCGAGTTGGTCGAGTACTGCGGGGTCCCACTGCTCGGCCGGATCCCAGCCGACGTCGGCGAAGACCAGGCTGCCGGACGCTTTCGCCTTGGCCAGCCAGTCGTTTCCCCACGGACCGATGTGTGCGGCAACGGCTTTGGCCACCGGCGGTGTGGGCAGGAGTTGGTCCGCGCTGAGTGGGGGAGTGGTGCCTCGGGTCACGAGGGCACGATCGTTGTCATAGGCAAGGGCCACCGTGAGTGGGGTGGGCCAGCCGTCGACTTTGCGCGAGTGGGTCAGGTCGATGCCCTCGCCGGTTTCGAGTCGCTGCCAGATGCTGTTGCCGAGCTGGTCGTCGCCGAAGACCGCGGCGAGCCCGGTGCGCAGTCCGAGCCGGGCCAGCGCGACGGCGAAGTTCGCGATCCCGCCGGGACTCTCGGCCGAGTCGTCGGCCCAGACCTCGGTGCCGGGCCGCGGAGCAGTGGGCAGACCGAGCACCAGGTCGTGGAAGACCAGGCCGGACACGACCACGTCCAGCTCCGGGATCGGGTCCGGGGCTCGGGAAGGCAGCTGAGGCAGCTCGCCCATCGTCAGCACACTCCTGCAGGGTCGCTCAAACTCGTGCAGACAGTGTGGGTCTTCTGAGCAAACTACGCAATAGGCGTGCACTCAGATGAGTGAGTATGACGGAGTTTGCGTGGTACGGTCTCCCTGTGTTGCCAAAGCAGCGGCAGGATCAGATCGTCCGCGCCCTCAAGGCCGACGGGGCCGGGGGCGTGAAGGTGCTGGCCGCCCAGCTCGGCGTCAGTGAGGCGACGATTCGCCGCGACCTGGAGCAGTTGCACGAGCAGGGCCGGCTGACCCGCGTCTACGGTGGCGCGCTCGCGGTCGACGGCGGTGACGAGCCGTTCGCCGAGGTGAGCGCGGTGCACGCCGACGAGAAGGACCGGATCGCCCGGCGCGCGGCCTCCCTGATCAGTGACGGCCAGTCGGTGCTACTGGACATCGGTACTACGGCTCTCCGGCTGGCGCAGCACTTGCACGGGCGCTCGTTGACAGTGGTGACCAGCAACCTCGCAGTACTGGAGGAGTTGCAGAATGACGAGCAGATCGAGCTGGTGATCCTGGGCGGCTTCGTGCGGCGCAGTTACCGCTCTCTGGTCGGCTATCTGACAGAGGAGTCGCTGCGCCAGGTGCACGTCGACTGGCTGTTCCTGGGCACCAGTGGTGTGCGTCCGGACGGCCGGGTGATGGACAGCACGATGATCGAGGTGCCGGTGAAGCGGGCCATGATCAAGGCCGCCGACCGGGTGGTGCTGCTGGCCGACGCGACCAAGTTCCCCGGCCACGGTGTGGCGAAGGTCTGTGATCCAGCAGAGCTCTCGGTGGTGGTGACCGAGTCCGGTGCCGACGAGTCGACCCGGGCGCAACTGGAGGAGGCAGGGGTGCAGGTGGTGCTCGCATGAGACTGACCATTCTCGGTGGCGGTGGCTTCCGAGTGCCGCTGGTGTATCAAGCACTGCTCGGTGATCGTGGCGAAGGCCGGATCACCTCGGTAGTGCTGTACGACACGGACCGCGGCCGTCTGGGGGCGATCGGCGCCGTACTGCGGCAGCAGGCTGCGAAGTACTCCGATGCGCCTGCTGTCACTGAGACGACTGATCTCGACGAAGCCCTGCGAGGTGCCGACTTCGTCTTCTCGGCAATCCGGGTCGGTGGGCTCGAGGGGCGCACGGTCGACGAACGGGTCGCCCTCGACCTCGGCGTACTGGGGCAGGAGACCGTCGGGGCCGGTGGGATCGCGTACGCGCTACGGACCCTGCCGGTGGCGGTGGGGATCGCCCAGCGGATCGCTGAGCTCGCACCGGAGGCCTGGGTCATCAACTTCACCAACCCGGCCGGGATGGTGACCGAGGCGATGATCCCGTACCTCGGTGACCGGGTCATCGGGATCTGTGACTCGCCGTCCGGGCTCGGTCGCCGTGCTGCGCTGGCACTCGGGCTGGACGCGTCCACTGTCTTCTACGACTACGCAGGGCTGAATCACCTGGGCTGGCTGCGTGGTCTGCAGTCCGGCGGAGTCGATCGCCTACCGGAGTTGCTGGCGGACTCGACTGCGCTCGGTGCCTTCGAGGAGGGCCGGCTGTTCGGAGTGGAGTGGCTGCGGTCGCTCGGGTCCATCCCTAATGAGTACCTGCACTATTACTACTTCGCGCGGGAGACGCTGGCCGCAGTACAGGCCGTGGAGCAGACGCGGGGGACGTTCCTGTTGGAGCAGCAGTCCGCGTTCTACGCGGAGACGGCTCGGCGGCCTGACGACGCACTGGAGCTCTGGCAGAAGACGCGGGCCGAGCGCGAGTCGACGTACATGGTCGAGAGCCGCGCTGTCGCGGACGCGGGGGAGCGGGACGAGCGGGACATGTCCGCGGGGGGCTATGAGCAGGTGGCGCTGTCGCTGATGCGGGCGATCGCGCACAACGAGCGGGCCTCGCTGATCCTGAACGTCCGCAACCGCGGGACCCTGCGGCATCTGGACGACGACGCGGTGGTCGAGGTCCCCTGCACGGTGGACGCCAACGGGGCGCGTCCGGTGACCGTCTCGCAGTTCACCGATCACCAGGCCGGCCTGGTCTGCGCGGTCAAAGCAGTGGAACGCTCGACGATCGAGGCAGCGACGACCGGCTCGCGGGCAGCCGCCGTACGAGCCTTCGCCTGGCATCCCCTGATCGACTCGGTCACCGCCGCCCATCAGCTCCTCGATGGCTACGCCGACCGGCTCCCCGAGCTGGCGCCGTTCCGCCGCTGACGCCGGGGCCGGCACGAGAAGTGGTGGATTGGGTTGTGCGGGGTAGTTCTGGCAGAATGTTCGGCTGAGTGTCGTCAGGATCGCGTGCAGCCCTCTAACTCCACGCCCCCGTCGGCCCATCCGAGTGGTCGCCCGTTGTCCCCACGACGCCGGTGTACCACTCAACCAGACATGAATTCCCAAGGGAGACCACACAAACGTGGCAGTCAAGATCCGTTTGAAGCGCATCGGCAAGAAGCGTGCGCCGCACTACCGCATCGTCGTGATGGACGCCCGCACCAAGCGTGACGGCCGCGCCATCGAGGAGATCGGCAAGTACAACCCGAAGGCCGAGCCGTCGTTCATCCACGTCGAGTCGGACCGCGCGCAGTACTGGCTGGGCGTCGGCGCGCAGCCGACCGAGGCCGTCGAGGCGATCTTCAAGGCCAGCGGTGACTGGCAGAAGTTCAAGGGCCTGGAGGCGCCGGCGCCGCTGCGGGTCAAGGAGCCGAAGCGCGACAAGCTGGAGATCTTCAACGAGGCGCTGGCCGAGGCCCACGGCACGCTGAAGACCGAGGCCGTCACGGCGAAGAAGACCACCGCCAAGAAGGCTGCGGCCAAGAAGGACGAGCCGAAGGCCGACGAGGCCGCCCCGGCCGCCGACGAGGCTCCGGCCGCTGAGGCTGCTCCGGCCGCCGAGGCTGCTGCCGACGCGCCGGCCGACGACGCCAAGGCCTGACCGTGATGGAGACCGAGGCGCTGGAGCACCTGGTCCGAGGCATCGTGGACAACCCTGACGACGTACACGTCCGGTCCCGCAACCTGCGTCGCGGTCGCACCCTCGAGGTGCACGTGCACCCCGATGACATCGGCAAGGTGATCGGCCGCAACGGCCGGACGGCGACCGCCATCCGGACCGTGGTCGGGGCGCTCAGCTCCGAGCAGTCGGTCCGGATCGACTTCGTCGACGAGGTCAACCGGCGCCCGCGCCGCTGACCCGAGCACTTCCCTGGAGGGCTGCACCCGGTCGGGTGCAGCCCTCCAGGTCTATCCAGGCGCAGCTACCACGCGACTTGTTGACAAGATGTCGCGTGTCACTTGACGGCTCGCCGGCGCGGCCGGTGGCTGTAACCACGCAGAGAGGGACTAGCGGTGCTGGTGATTGTTGGCCGGATCGGCCGGGCTCACGGGATCAAGGGCGAGGTCGGCCTGGACGTACGCACCGACGAGCCGGACCGCCGGTTCGCCGACGGCGCGAAGCTCGTCACGACCACCAAGCCACCGCGGACCCTCACCGTCGAGTCCAGCCGCTGGCACAGCGGCCGGCTGCTGGTGAAGTTCGAGGAGTCGCCGGACCGGACCGCCGCCGAGCTGCTGCGGAACCTGGAGTTGCAGGCCGAGATCGGCGAGGACGAGCGCCCGGAAGACCCGGACGAGTACTACGACCGCGAGCTGATCGGGTTGTCCGTGCGGACCACCGACGGCGCCGAGGCCGGTGAGGTGATCGACGTGATCCACCTGCCGTCCCAGGACCTGCTGGAGATCCGCCGGCCGGCAGGCAACGCAGTACTGGTTCCCCTGGTGGAGGAGCTGGTGCCGGAGATCGACCTGGACGCCAAGTACGTGCTGGTGGCCGACCGGCCGGGGTTGCTCGATCCCGAGGGCGCAGAGGTCGTGCCTACGGACGGGGACAGCAGCGAATGAGGCTGGACGTCGTCTCGATCTTCCCGGAGTACCTGGCTGCGCTGGACCTGAGTCTGGTCGGCAAGGCGGCGAAGAGCGGCCTGCTGGACGTCCGGGTGCACGACCTGCGCGAGTGGACGTACGACCGGCACCGGACAGTGGACGACACGCCGTACGGCGGTGGCGCGGGCATGGTGATGAAGCCGGAGCCCTGGGGTGAGGCCCTGGATGCTGTGGCGCCCGCTGACGGCCCGTCGCAGCCCCGGTTGATCGTGCCGACGCCGGCAGGCCGCCCGTTCACTCAGGAGTTGGCTTACGAGCTCGCTGCCGAGCCCTGGCTGGCCTTTGCGTGTGGGCGCTACGAAGGGATCGACGCACGGGTCGCTGCGCATGCTGCCGAGCGGATGCGAGTCGACGAGGTCTCCATCGGCGACTACGTGCTCAACGGCGGCGAGGTCGCCGTACTGGTGATCGTCGAGGCCGTAGCCCGTCTACTGCCTGGCGTGATCGGCAACCCGGAGTCCCTGTCCGAGGAGTCCCACTCGGGCGACGGGCTGCTGGAGTACCCGGTCTACACGAAGCCGCCGACTTGGCGAGGTCACGCCGTACCGGACGTGCTGCTGTCGGGCAACCACGGTCTGGTGGCGCAGTGGCGACACCACGAGTCCGTACGGCGTACTGCCGAGCGCCGGCCGGATCTACTGGCCGCCTGGGGCGCTGCTGTTGCTGACAAGGACGACGCCGTCTCTGCCGTGCAGGTGCTCCCGGCAACCGTTGCGGACGCGGGGGAGATCCACACGCTCCAGCTCGCCGCTTACTTGTCGGAGGCAATGGCCTACGACGACTTCGGCATCCCGCCGATGCAGGAAGACCTGGCGGGCACTGTGGAGCGGGTGGCCGCAGGCGGCGTCTGGAAGGCCGTGGCCGGGACCAGGATCGTCGGCGCCGTCCATGTCGCAGTGGACGGCTCAGTGGCGCGCATCGGCCGGTTGATGGTCGCTCCCGACTGGCAGGGCCGAGGGGTCGGGACGAAGCTGCTGCGGGTCGCCGAGCAGACCGCGCCCGCCGGCGTCACGCAGTACGAGCTGTTCACCGGCGCCGAGAGCGAGCGCAACCTGCGGCTGTACCGGAAGGCCGGTTACCGAGAGGTACGCCGGGAGTCACAGACCGCGAAGGTCGAGCTGGTGCTGCTGGCCAAGCGGCGACGGCGGCGCTGATTTCGGTTCGGCTCAGGTCGTGTGGCAAACTTGGTCGCTGTTGCCAGTACGGTGCTCCTGCCACAGGGGGTGACCACCGGACGGCGGCATCTTCGACTCCTCACCACCGAGCATTCGTGGGTGACCTGTGGCACGCGCGAGAGAGAGACACCTGATGAGCAACATCCTGAACGAGCTCGACAACGCGAGCAAGCGCGACGACATCCCGGCCTTCCGCGCCGGTGACACCGTGAACGTGCACGTGAAGGTCGTCGAAGGCAACCGGTCCCGCGTCCAGGTGTTCAAGGGTGTCGTGATCCGCCGCCAGGGTGGTGGCCTGCAGGAGACCTTCACGGTCCGCAAGGTCAGCTTCGGTGTCGGCGTCGAGCGCACGTTCCCGATCCACACCCCGATCGTCGAGAAGGTCGAGGTCGTCACCCGCGGTGACGTGCGTCGCGCCAAGCTGTACTACCTGCGCGAGCTGCGCGGCAAGGCAGCCAAGATCAAGGAGAAGCGGGACAACATCTCGGCCTCCTGATCGTCTAGTAACGACGGTCACAGCATGGCGCCGAGCACTGCGACTCGCGCTCGCCCGGTCGCCAGGAGAGCACGTCGCAGCAAGGGACGTCACCGTAGGCTCAAGCAGCGGAATCCGCTGCTGAGCCTGCTCGTGGAGATGACCACCGTGACGGTGCTCGCACTCGTCATCACGGTCGTCCTGCGGCTGTTCGTGGCCGAGGCCTTCTACGTGCCCTCGGAGTCGATGTACGACACGCTGACGACGAACGACCGGATCCTGGCCGAGAAGGTCAGCTATCTGCACCGCGACGTCGACCGTGGCGACATCATCGTCTTCAAGGACCCCGGCCACTGGCTGAACGAGGAGCAGAAGCCGCCCGGCACGATCCGGCAGATCGGCGAGTTCGTCGGCATCCTGCCCCGCAGCGGCGAGGGTCACCTGGTCAAGCGGGTGATCGGCGTCGCCGGCGACCGGGTGATCTGCTGCGACCGGTCCGGCCGGATCATGGTGAACAAGATCCCGCTGGACGAGCAGGAGTACCTGCTGAAGGACGCCAAGCCGTCGCTGCAGCCCTTCGACGTCATCGTGCCGCCCGGCCATCTGTGGGTGATGGGCGACAACCGGGCCGAGTCCGCCGACTCCCGCGCCCACATGGGCGGCCCCGGCGGAGGATTCGTGCCCGTGGAGAACGTGGTTGGCCGGGCCTGTTGCGTAATCTGGCCGTCTGACCGGATGACGATGCTGCGTCCTCCGGAAACCTTCAAGAAGCCGGGGCTGAAGAAGTGACTGAGACACCGACTGCGACGAAAGAGAAACCCGCCCACCGCTCGGGCCTCGCGGCTGCCACTCGCGAGTTCGTGCTGATCGTGGTCGGTGCTCTCATCGTCTCGTCGATCCTGCGGGCCTTCGTCGGCCAGATGTTCATCATCCCGAGCGAGTCGATGCAGAACACGCTGCTGGTCGGTGACCGGGTCGTGGTCGAGAAGCTCACCGACGTGGAGCGCGGTGACGTCGTCGTCTTCGAGGATCCGGGCGGCTGGCTGGGCCAGGAGGAGAGCGGTCAGAAGCGGGGCTCGGTCGGGCGGTTCTTCGAGGTCGTCGGACTGTTGCCGGACTCCAGCCACGGGCACCTGATCAAGCGGCTGATCGGCATGCCGGGCGACAAGGTCGCCTGCTGCGACGCCAAGGGCCGGCTGATGGTGAACGGCAAACCCCTCGACGAGACCAGCTACCTGTACCCCGGTGACGCGCCGTCGGCGATGGACTTCCAGGTCACTGTGCCGGCCGGCCACGTCTTCGTGATGGGGGACCACCGGTCCGAGTCCGGCGACTCCCGGGTGCACCTGAGCGACACCGGCCCCAACGGTGGCTCACCCGGCGACGCCGCCTTCGTCCCGCTCGACAAGGTCACCGGGCGCGCGATCCTGGTCGTCTGGCCGGCGAACCGGTTCGACAAACTCGAGATCCCGGACACCTTCAAGGACGTCCCCGCGGCAGCGGCACCGCCGCCGGACAAGCCTTCGATCTCCCTGACCCCACCCCCTAAGTGAGTGGTTCGCCGATGAGTGCACTCCCACGGGGCAGCACCATCCGGCGGGACGCCGGGTTGTACGGGTACGAGCGCGCCCTGCGGCGGGTCGGTCTGGACCCGATCGCGGGCGTCGACGAGGCGGGTCGTGGCCCGTGCGCCGGCCCGCTGGTCGCCGCCGCGGTGATCCTGCCGGACGGCAAACGCGGCCAGATCCCCGAACTGGCCGACTCCAAGCTGCTCACCGCCAAGGCACGCGACCGCTGCTACGACCAGATCCGCGAGCGGGCGCTGGCCTGGTCGGTGGTGTCGATCGAGGCCGCGGAATGCGACCGGCTGGGAATGCACGTCGCCAACGTCGAGGCGCTCCGCCGGGCGCTGTTCCGGCTCGACCTGCGCCCGTCGTACGTGCTGACCGACGGCTTCGGCGTCGACGGCCTCGGCGTACCGGGTCTGGCGATCTGGAAGGGTGACCGGGTGGCCGCCTGCATCGCGGCCGCCTCGGTGATCGCGAAGGTGACCCGGGACCGGATCATGGAGCACTGGCACGAGGTGTACCCGCAGTACGACTTCGCCGTCCACAAGGGCTACTGCACCCCCGAACACCAGGCGGCACTGGACCAATACGGCCCGTGTCCACAACATCGACGGCGGTTCGAGAATGTCCGCCGCAGTCTGCGGCCCGATATGGGACAGAATGTGACCAGTCCCACCGGAGTGGAGAGCCGATGAGCGAGCGTAGCGAGGTGAAGGCGTGAGCGCTGACGACCTCGAGAAGTACGAGACCGATATGGAGCTGCAGCTCTATCGGGAGTACAAGGACGTCGTCGGGATCTTCAAGTACGTCGTGGAGACCGAACGACGCTTCTATCTGTGCAACGCGGTCGACCTGAAGGTCCGCACCGAAGGCGGTGACGTGTACTTCGAGGTGACCATGGCCGACGCCTGGGTCTGGGACGTCTACCGGTCGGCCCGGTTCGTCAAGAACGCGAAGGTGGTCACCTTCCGCGACGTCAACATCGAAGAGCTCGCCAAGTCCGACCTGGAAGTCCCCAAGGACTCCGACTTCGGTCGCTGACTTCCGCACCCCGGGCGCGTCTGCGCTCCGGGGTGCGCTTTGCCCTAATCGCTGAGCAGCACTCCGCGTCAGTGGTGGAACAGTCTGCCGGTGGTGTGGGTGAGCGTGATCCCGTACTCCGCGCACGCCTGCGCCACCTCGTCCGACCGGATCGATCCACCCGGCTCGGCGATGTACCGAACCCCGTGCCGCTGTGCGTGATCGACGTTGTCCCGGAACGGCAAGGCTCCGTCGGACACGAAGGCGACGTCATCGAGCTTCTGCAGCCACTCCGCGCGCTCGACTTCTTGCGGCGGCTCGACCAGGTCCAGCTTGAGCCGCTCGATCTCCTGGGTCGTGAGGTCGCCTTCGCACCACCGGATCTGCCAGTTGATCCGCTCCTGCCGCTTCAGGTCGTCCCGGAACACCAGGCCGCGGATCGCCGGATGCCGCCTGAGCCACCAGATGTCGGCCTTCGCTCCGGCCAACCGAGTGCAGTCCACTCGCGACTGCTGCCCGGCACCGATCCCGATCGTCATGCCGCCGCGCACATAGCAAACCGAGTTGGACTGCGTGAACCGCGAGACCGCCATCCCCAACTGGAGATCGTGCACGGCCCCTTGAGACATCTGGTTGGCCACGAGCTGGGGGAGCTGAGATCGCTCCTGGGTCAGGCGTACGCCGTACACCTCACGCGCCTCTTCTCGCGGCGGCACGTACTCCTGGTCAGCCTCGATGACCAAGAATCGCCCCTTCTTCTTCCTGCCGAGCCGCTCGACCGTGCCCGGCTCGTACCCGGGCGCGATGATGCCGTCGCACACGAGCCCGCCCAACACCTCGGCCAGCTCACCATCCACCGGATGCGACACCGCGGCGAAGTCCCCGTACGACGACTTCGGGTCGGCATCCCGGGCGCGAAGGTACGCACTGGTGAGCTCACCGACGCTGCCGCTGTCCACGCCGTACAGTCCAGCGGCAACCTCATCGACAGGTCCCGCAACAGCCGCGCCGGCAGGAGACACGTGCTTGAAGGACGCCGCCGCCGGCTTCCCCAGGCTCTGACTCGCTTCCCGCACCAACTGCCAACTGTTCAACGCATCAAGCAGGTTGATGAACGACGGCTCCCCGTGCACCACTCGCATCGGCCACTCACCAGCCACCACCGGCACCGCACTCGCGTCCTGCCCGGGGTTGATTCCATACCGCAATTCCATGTCGGGGCCTCCTCGTCACCAACCAAGGAAGCGCCCAGGCGGTCGACGCTCACACGGAATCAGGTCGCTCCCCGGTGGTCCTCCACCCTCGCCAGTCACGACTCTCGCGACCCTAACCGATCGGGCTGCGGGCTCAGGGGTGCAGGGTGGGCCGGTAGATGAGTTCTTGGGTGTGGTTGTCGAGGGTGCGTGTCTCGATCAGTTCCAGGTCGAAGGCGGCCGCGTCGTCGAAGATCCGGCCCAAGCCGCTGTGACCGGTGATCACGGGAAAGAGCGTGACCTGTACGCGGTCGACCAGTCCCGCGGCGAGCAGGGCGCGGTTCAGCGTCAGGCTGCCGTGCGAGCGCAGCGGCACGTCGGACTCCTTCTTGAGCCGGGCGATGGCCTCGACGGCGTCACCGTTCAGGATGGTCGCGTCCCAGTCGAGCGGTGCGTCGAGGGTGTTCGACACCACCGTCGTCGGCAGGTTCCGCATCCGGGTGACCCACGGATCCCACACCTCGGAGTCCGCGGAGGCCGAGGCGAGCATCGACGACATTCCCCGGTAGGTGTTGGCTCCGAGAACGAGCCGCTGCTGTTCGCCGTACTGGTTGAAGCGGTGTTCGAGCAGCTCCGGACCCTGCTTGCCGAAGTACCCACCGAATGTCTTGCTGTTGGAGTAGCCGTCGAGGCTGGAAAAGATGTCGAACGTGTAGCTGACACTCATGATGGTGTTTCTCCTGATCTCGGTGGACGCTCTCGTCGGCGCCCTCATCCCCACTACGAACGCCTCAACTTCAATCCGACAAACCGCTCTCCAACTCAGATGGCCACGCGTATCAACAAGTCATCGAACCGCACGTTCGAAGGAACGCAGCCGAGGCCCACCCCGCCGCGCGCTGTCTAATCGAGGGTCACTGTCATTCGCCGGTCGGTGCCTGTGCCGTACTCCGGGTCTCGGCCGGGGACGTGGATCGAGTGCTCGCTGACCTGCGCCCGGTACAGCCGCCACAGCTCCGGTTCACGGAGCTCCGCGGCGTCGAACTGCCTGAGTCCCGGGAACCGTGTCCAGGTCACGGTGTCGAGACAGCTCTCCAACTCCTCGTCCGGGACCACCTCGGCGCGGGCGATCAAATAGACCGCCTGCCCACGCCCGATCTCCGCGGCCGAGTCGAACACCACCATGCTGACCTCTGGCCGCTCGGCGATGTTCCGCGAGTGATGCGACTCGACCGACGACACCCAGTACATCAACGAGTAGCCGTCCGGCGCGAAGTACACCGGCGACACCCGTGGACGCCCGTCCGGATCCACAGTCCCGAGAACCATGTACCGATTGCTGTCGATCAAGTGCTTGGCCAACTCCTCAGATCCCATCCGGAAAGCTAACCGCCCGTCGGTCCACCCTCCACAACCCAGACCCCGACCGCGCCCTCCGTACAGCTCTCTCAGACCCAGGAATTCGAGAAGACCGGGCCGGGTCGAAGCCGGCCCCACCGATCAGCCGTAGCCAGCATCGGCATGAACCCCTACACGAACCCACCGGGGATGTGGTGACCAAGCGGCGCCCAGAGAGCGGCGGTGGTTTGGGATGGACGCCGGCCGGATCGGCATGAACTCCTGCACGAACGTACCGGCGGCAGCAGGGTGATCAAGCGGCGCTCAGGGAGCGGCGGTGGTTGGGGGAGAGGCGCCAGCCGGATCGGCATGAACTACCGATGGCAGCAGGGTGATCAAGTGGCGCTCAGGGAGCGGCGGTGGTGGGGGAGAGACGCCGGCCGGATCGACATGAACTCCTGCACGGACGCAGCGGGGTGTGATGGTCAAGCGGTGCCTAGGGAGCGGCGGTGGTTGGGGGAGAGGCGCCAGCCGGAGTCGAGGTATTCGACGAGGTCTGCGTCGGCGAGGGTTTCTAGGCATTCTTGGACTGTGTCGGTGTCCAGGCCGGCCGTGACGGCGATGCGTTGGGCGGGCGCTGGTCTGAGGACCGGGACCGCGTCGAGCGTGCGTTGGACTTCCAAGTCCAGACCGTCGGTGGGGCCTGCGGGAGCGTGCGGGTATGAGGTGAGCGCGGCGCCGAGTGGCGAGATCGCTTCGAGGATGTCGGCGATGCTCGTGACCAGAACGGCGTTGCGTTCGCGCACGAGGAGGTGCGCGCCTTCGGACATGCGGGAGGTGATCGGCCCGGGGACCGCCAGCACGGCTCGCCCGCACTGCTCGGCCCAGCCGGCGCTGTTCAGTGCGCCGCTTCGTACTGCGGCTTCGACCACCAGAGTCCCGAGGGTGCTTGCTGCGATCAGCCGGTTGCGAGCGAGGAACCGCAACTTGGTGGGCGAGCAACCGGGTGGCAACTCGCTCACGATCAGCCCTTCAGTCGCGATTCGGTCGAAGAGTGCGGTGTTGCGCTTCGGATAGCAGACGTCAACACCGCAGGCGAGTACTGCGATCGTCATCCCGGAGCCGGCGAGTGCGCCGCGGTGAGCAGCAGCATCGATTCCGTACGCGCCGCCTGACACCACAGTCACCTCGTTGTCGGCCAGCCCGGCGGCGAGTTCGGCAGCCGCATGCTCGCCGTACGACGAACAGGCGCGCGATCCGACGATGGCGACGGACTTCGCCAGCGCCTCGCGGAGGTTGCCCGGGCCGCGAACCCAGAGGCCGTACGGAACGCCTCCTCGACGAGATTGCTGTCCGGCATCTGCGAGTACTTCGACCTGCTCCGGCCACTCGTCGTCGCCCGGTATGACGAATCGCCCGCCTACCGCCCGTACGCGCGCGAGATCTCGCTCCGGATCCGTGTTCGCGAGCCGATTGGCCCACCGCTCGACGCGAGGTGCGCCGGTGCGCAGAAGGTCCCAGACCTCACGCGCAGACAGCCCGTCGAACGCCTCCAGCGCCGCCGGATCCCCAGGCTCCACCACTCGCGACAAACCAGCCCGCGCAATCCGCTCCAGATCCCGCGCATCCCCACCCCCCAACCCCGCTGGTCCACCCATCCCACCAACGCGCGTCCGAACGGCAAGGGATGGGGTGTCGGCGGAGGAGGCTGGCGCGCCGGGCGTGCTGGGTTTGTCGGGCGGCGGGGCAGGGGCGAGGGGTGGGGTGTCGGAGGAGAAGGCTGGGGCGTGGGGTGTGCTGGGTTTGTCGGACGGAGGGGTGGGGCCGAGGGGTGCGGTTGGGTGGGTGGAAGCGAGGTCGGTGGGGGCGAGGGGTGCGGTGGGGTTGATCGGGACGAGGTCGGTGGGGGCGACGGGTGCGGTGGGGTCGGTGGAAGGGAGGTCGGTGGGGGCGAGGGGTGCGGTGGGGTTGGTGGGGGCGAGGTCGGTGGGGGCGAGGCTCGGGATGGTCATGTGGTCACCTGATGGGTCGTTGGTCGGACAGTGGGGTGAGGGGTTCGCCGCTGCGGAGTTGATAGGCCTGGTGGGTCAGTTCTGGGGTTGGCTGGGCGATGCCTTCGAGATCGGCCAGGGTCCAGGCGAGGCGGACTACGCGGTCGAAGCCGCGGGCGGTCAGGCGGCCTTCGGTGTAGAGGTTCTCGAGCATCTTCTGGCTGACCGGGTCGAGCTGGAACTGTCGTCGCAGCAGCGGTCCGGGGATCTGGCTGTTCAGGAGCCAGCCGGTCTCGCGGTAGCGGAAGGTCTGACGATCGCGGGCGGCCTGCACCCGCTCGGCGACGACGGCCGTGGACTCCGGCTTCTCGCCGTCCTCACCGCCGCGTGCGGCCGGCAGGATCTGGCGCTGGATGTCGATGCGGTCCTTGATCGGCCCACTGATCCGCTGCCGGTAGCGGTGCAGAACCTGCGGAGTGCAACTGCAGAGCCCGTACGGCGTACCGGATTGGCCGCAGGGGCAGGGGTTGGCTGCGAGCACGAGCATGAACCTGGCCGGGAACTTCGCCACGGCCGCTGCTCGGTGCACCTCGATGAACCCGGACTCCAGCGGCTGCCGCAGAGTGTCCAGCGTCAACGGGTGCATTTCCGGCGCCTCGTCGATGAAGAGAATGCCGCGGTGCGCGCAGCTGATGGCTCCAGGGCGGGGCATGCCCGAGCCGCCGCCGACGAGGCTGGACAGCGAAGCCGTGTGATGCGGTGCGATGAAAGGCGGCCTGACCACGAGCTCGGCGTCGCCGGTGAGAAGCCCTGCCAGTGAGTGCACCGCTGACACCTCGAGCGAGTCGTCTGTGCTGAGGTCAGGCATCAATCCAGCAAGGCGTTCCGCCAGCATCGTCTTGCCCGAACCGGGTGGGCCGTGCAGGTAGAGATGATGCCCGCCAGCCGCGGCTGCTTCGATCGCGCGGCGGCCCTCGTGCTGGCCGAGCACGTCGTCGAGATCCACTTCGGGAACACGGGTCAGTGATTCAGAGAGCAGCCGCGGCTCAGCCCGCGGCGGCTCTTCGTCGGGAATCTCGACACCGCGGAGAATCGCGAGCACCTGGCGCAGCGAACGGACGCCGTACACCGCGATGCCTGGCACCAGCCGCGCCTCGCCGGCGTTCAGCTCCGGGACCACGATGCGCTCGAAGCCGGAACGCGCCGCGGCCAGGGTCATCGCGAGCGCGCCGCGCACCTCGCGGACACGGCCGTCGAGGCCGAGCTCGCCAATCATGGCGGCCTGCCGCAGCCGTTGGCCTTCGACCACACCGGCAGCGGCCAGTAGAGCGCAGGCGATCGCGACGTCGTAATGGGAGCCGGTCTTCGGAAGTGTGGCGGGGGACAGGCCGATGGTCACCTTGCGGTCCGGGAATCGCTCGCCGGAGTTGACGACCGCCGCGCGCACCCGATCTCTTGCCTCCGACAACGAGGTGTCCGGCAGGCCGATCAGGGTCGTCTTCGGCAATCCTTGCGCGATGTCGGCCTCGACCTCGACCAGGTGACCTTCCAGGCCGACCAGGGCGACGGACCACGCCTGGGCGAGCGGCATCAGGCCACGCCCTTGACGTGGTCGATGGTCGGCCGGCCGCCGTGCGGGACGAGGACGGCGACCACGTCGATCCGGATCTGGCCCGGCCGGGTGCCGTGCTGGCTGAGCCAGCGGCCGGCCAGGCTGCGCAGCTTCGCCAGCTTGCGGTAGGTGATCGACTCCAGCGGCGAGCCGTAATTGAGCCCGCGCCGGGTCTTCACCTCGCAGACGACCAGGGTGTCGCCGTCGCGGGCGACGATGTCGATCTCGCCCAGCTCGCAGCGCCAGTTCCGCTCCAGAATGGCGAAACCGGCCGCTGTCAGATGTTTCGCGGCGAGATCCTCGCCGTACTGCCCGATTGCTTGTGTGGCTCGCATCGGTGACCACCTCCGGCTAAGAACATGCCGGGATGGACGCCGATTTCAGCTGCGAGTTCGGACCTGTGGAGAAGTTGTGAGTTCGAGGCTGTGGAGAATCATCAGCCGGTGGCCGCGGAGCCGGTCAGTTGCGCATGTGTTTGCCGCGCGTCGGCTTCGGTGGCGTCCGGATCGCCCGGAGCTCGGAGGTGTCCGAGTCGGTGGGACGGATGGCTTGCAGGCCACCACTGCCCGGATCGGTGTCGCCGATCTCGAAGTCCCAGCTCTCCTCGTTGGCCAGCCGGCTGTGCCAGCGACCGTAGAGACCGTAGACGGCGAGTCCGAACACCATCCAGACGATGAACATCCACCAGGTGCTGGTCTTCAGGTTCAGCATCAGCCACAGTGTCGCGCCGAGTGACAGCAGCGGGACGAGCGGCACCATCGGCACCCGGAAACCGCGCTCGAGGTTCGGCTCGGTCCGCCGGAGCCTGAGCACGCCGACCGCGCAGAAGGCGAAGCAGAACAGGGCACCGATGACGAGCAGCTCTTCGAGGTCGATCACGTTCGGGTACAGCGTGAGGATCACGGCTGCGACGCCCGCGGCACTGGCGGCGCGGGCGGGGGACGAGTAGACGCGGCTGACCCGGCCCAGGCTCTTCGGAAGCAGCCCGTCACGACCCATGTTGAACAGCACCCGGCTCTGCGCGATCAACACCACCATGATCACGGTCATCAGGGCGAGCAAGGCGCCGAGGTTGACCACGTCGGCGGCCCAGCCGATCCCGACCGAGTCCATCGCCTCCGAGACCGGAGCGGGCCCGCCCAGCTGACCGTAGGGCCGCAGACCGACGAGGACGACGGCCATCGCGACGTACAGGATGGTGACGGCGCCGACTCCGAGGAGCATGCCTTGAGGGACCGTCTTGCGCGGGTTGCGCGCGTCCTCCGACGCGGTCGCGATCAGGTCGAAGCCGATGAAGGCGAAGACGATCGAGCTGGCGGCGGTGAAGATGCCCATCACGCCGAACGTGCCGAACGAGGAGTCCACGATCCAGCTGAGCAACGTCGGGCTGGCGGTGGCCTGGGCGGCGCGGCGCATCGGGATGAACGGGTGGTAGTTCGCCCAGTTGATGTGTGTGGCGCCGATGATGACGACCAGGAGAATCACGGCGACCTTGGCCGCCACGACGACGGTCAGCACCCGGGACGACAGCTTCGTGCCGGTGACGATCATCGCCGTCAGCAGCAGCAACAGCAGTGGCGCGACCAGGTTCACTTTGGCGTCGGGGCCGAAGAACTGCGCGAGGCTGTGGGGCAGCGTGACGCCGAAACCGTCCAGGGTCGCCAGGAAGTACGCCGACCAGACTCGGGCCACGATCGCGGCCGCGGTGACGAGTTCGAGTACGAGCGCCCAGCCGACCAGCCAGGCCCACATCTCGCCGAACGTCACATAGCTGAACGTGTAGGCGCTACCGGAAACGGGGATGGTCGAGGACAGTTCGGCGTAGCAGGCGGCCGCGAGCACGCAGACGAGCGCAGCGATCAGGAACGACAAGATCACGGCAGGTCCGGCGACGGTCGCCGCCTCCTTGCCGCTGAGGCTGAAGATGCCGGACCCGATCATCACACCCAGGCCGAGCACGACTAGGTCGCGCCGGCCGAACAGGCGTGGCAGACGGTGCCTCGCATCCTCGACTCGAGTGAACGCCGACTCGACCGGCAGGCGCCGGCCTACGGTCTGTCCGTTCGCTGAGGGGGCCATGGTCAGGGGTGCCTCCGTTGCTACTAGGGCAATCGGGCCGAACAGTAGTCGACCATTGGTCTACGGGCCAGACCTCCTGTGTCTCGACTCCGCGCGGTGGCTTGCGATGCCGGGGCCACTCCCGCATGGTCGAGTCATGGTGCCGGACGATGTCAGCGAAATCCCTGCTCTGTCGGAAGATTTCACTGCGTTACTGGCTGACTACGAACGGCACTTGACGGCGGAAAGAGACCTCAGCGAACACTCGGTGCGAGCGTACCTCGGTGATATCGCGGACCTGCTGGACCATTTGACTCGGCTTGGTCACGATGCTGATCTGAACGGACTCGACATCCGCGGCCTGCGCTCCTGGCTCGCCAAGCAACAGAGTCTGGGCAAGGCACGCAGCACCATGGCGCGCCGTGCGACGGCCGCGCGAGTGTTCACCGCGTGGGCCCAGCGGACCGGGCGCATCCAGACCGACCCTGGTGCGCTGCTGGCCAGCCCCAAGCCACACAGGCCACTGCCCGGTGTGCTCGGCCAGGCCGATACCCGCGCCGTCCTGGACGCAGCGGCCGTCGCAGCCGACGACGGCAGCCCCGTCGGCCTGCGCGACCTGGCCATCATGGAACTGCTCTACGCCACCGGCATCCGAGTCGGAGAACTCTGCGCGCTCGACATCGACGAGGTCGACTCGTCCCGCCGGGTGGTCCGCGTCTTCGGCAAGGGCCGCAAGGAGCGGTCCGTCCCGTACGGCGTACCGGCGGCCGAAGCGCTCGAGACCTGGATCCGGACCGCCCGGCCGAAGTTGGCACAGCCCGGAAGCGGACCGGCTCTCTTTCTCGGTGCGCGGGGTGGACGGATCGATCCACGGACCGTACGTCGGGTCGTCCACGCCCGGATCGGCGCCGTCGACGCGCCGGATCTGTCGCCGCACGGCCTGCGGCACACGGCGGCGACGCACCTGCTCGAAGGGGGAGCCGACCTTCGCAGCGTGCAGGAGTTGCTCGGCCATGCGTCGCTGGCGACCACGCAGGTCTACACCCATGTCTCGGGGGACAGACTGCGACGCGCGTACGAACAAGCCCATCCACGCGCCTGACGACGGCCCCGGATAGGGCAGACTGCGGAGCATGCGGGTTTCGGCGAAGTCTGACTATGCGTTGCGAGCGCTGATCGAGATCACTCAGCGCTGGCTGGCGAGCGACCCCACGGTGGTGTCCGCCGAGGAGCTCAGTCGTGCCCAGGGGATTCCGCACGGTTTCTTGCAGGGCATCCTCGCCGATCTGCGCCGGGCCGGGGTGTTGTCCAGCCAGCGCGGGCAGTCCGGTGGCTGGAAGCTCGCGGTCGATCCGAACAAGATCTCGGTCGCCGATGTGATGAGAGCCGTCGACGGGCCGATCGTGAGCATCTCGGGCGTACGGCCGGAAAGCGTCGACTACAACGAACAAGCGGTCGTCCTGCAGCGGGTGTGGATCGCCGCCCGTGCGAGTCTGCGGGACGTTCTGGAGCACACGACGCTGACAGACCTTGCCAAGGGCAAGCTTCCCGCCGGGGTGGAGCGTCGCTCCCGCGACGAGGACGCCTGGCAGGCGCGGGTTCAGGGCAGCTGAGCCCACAGCGGACGAACGCTTGACGGCGGAGTTCATCGCGGCCGCCCCGGCAGGCATCGGACTCGGTCTGTGGATCTGGAATGGCGTGAGCCGGTCGGAGGGCTTGGAAGGCTCGGGCGGCTCATCAGTGGCGTCTGATCAAGAGGCCGCCGGCCAGCGTGAGCGCCGCTGAGAGGCCCACGACGACCGCGGGTGCCAGTCCGGAGCCGCGCAGCGAGCCAGGCGTGGAGGCATCCCCGGAGCCGCGCCCGGAGTCGTGGTGGAAGCCAGGTTCGGGGTCGCGGTCTGGGCTGAGAACCGGGGGGCTGGTGCGGGGATCGAGGGGGTCGTTGGCCTGTGGCTCGGCGGTGCTGGTTGAGCTGTTGGTGCTGAGGAGGTGTCCGGTCGTGGGGGGTGGCGCGAGGGGGAGTAGGCGCACGGGGCTTGCAGTGAGGAGTGTGAGCGGGTTCAGGTAGGTGGCGGCTCGGCGGAGGCCCCAGTGGAGGCAGGTGCGCGGTGGGCAGTGGGTGCCTGCCGAGGAGAGGGTGCCTAGTTGGTCGCCGGGAGCGACGGTGGCGCCGACGTGGGTTGAGGCGATGACGGGCTCGTAGGTGGTGCGGAGTGGGCCGTTGGTCACCACGACGACGCCGCGGCCGGCCAGCGGACCGGCGTACGTGATGGTGCCTTTGGTGGCTGAGAGGACCGGTTGGCCGGGGGAGCCGGACAGGTCGAGGCCTCGGTGGCCGGGGAGCCAGGGCTTGGCGGGCAGTTCGAAGCCACGCACGATTTCTGGGCGTGGAGTGAGCGGCCAGACGGCGGGCGACGGCTCGGCGCCGGGTGGTGCGGCCGTGGCGGGTGGCGGCAAGGCGAGGGCGAGGGCGACAGCGGCGAAAGCTGAGAGGGTGGCGGCGAGGAGCGCGCCCCGCCGTGCGGCGGCGCGTGACACGGAGGCGGCGGGCAGGTGGGTGCGGCGGGCGGGGGTCTGCTGAGTTGGCTTCATGCTTGGAATGTGCCGCGGAACGGACCACGAACAGCCTGTGGATTGTGGGGCTGTGGACAAGGGGCAGGCCGGTTCGACCTGGGGCCCGGCGTCCCGTAGACTTTTGCTGGCGTCCCACGCGAGTGGGTCGACTACGCACGCCTGCATAACCCCGAACCTCCTAGGTCCCGGCTCGCCGGGTGGAGGGTCGTGGCGGGCGTCAGGCGCGGCGGACCATCCGGTCCGGCGCGGGACAACCGAACATGCTCCGGCTCGAGCGAGCCGGCGCGACAGGAGGAACACCTCATGGCCGTCGTGACCATGAAGCAGCTGCTCGAGAGCGGCGTCCACTTCGGGCACCAGACCCGTCGCTGGAACCCGAAGATGAAGCGATTCATCTTCACCGAGCGCAACGGCATCTACATCATCGACCTGCAGCAGTCGCTGTCGTACATCGACCGCGCCTACGAGTTCGTCCGGAGCACCGTCGCCTCCGGCGGCGCGATCCTGTTCGTCGGCACCAAGAAGCAGGCCCAGGAAGCGATCGCCGAGCAGGCGACCCGGGTCGGCATGCCGTACGTGAACCAGCGCTGGCTGGGCGGCATGCTCACCAACTTCCAGACCGTCAACAAGCGGCTCCAGCGGCTCAAGGAGCTCGAGCTGCTGGACTTCGACGACGTCGCCGCCTCCGGCGTGACGAAGAAGGAGCTGCTGCAGAAGCGTCGCGAGCACGACAAGCTGCTCAAGACCCTCGGCGGTATCCGTGACATGGCCCGCGTTCCGGCCGCCGTCTGGATCGTCGACACCAAGAAGGAGCACCTCGCCGTCGACGAGGCGCGCAAGCTGAAGCTGCCGATCATCGGCATCCTGGACACCAACTGCGACCCGGACGAGGTCGACTTCCCGATCCCGGGCAACGACGACGCGATCCGTTCGGTCGGCCTGCTGACCCGCGTGGTCGCCGACGCCGTCGCCGACGGGCTCATGTCGCGTGGCGGCCAGGGCGCTGCCGCGGCCGGCGAGGAGCTGGGTGCCGAGGAGCCGCTGGCGGCGTGGGAGCGCGAGCTGCTGGAGAGCCAGAACGGCGCCGCCACGGAGGCCAAGGCCGACGAGGCCCCCGCCGCCGAGGCGAAGACCGAGGAGGCTGCGGTCGCCGCGACCGACGAGGTTGCCGACAACGCGCCGGTGGCCGAGTCCGCCGCTGTCGCCGAGACCATCGCCAAGGCCGACGACACGCCGGTCGAGGGCACCGAGGCGCCGAAGACCGAGGCCTGATCGGCCCGTCGCCGCTCGGCGCACCCGCCGGCTCCCGTACTACGGACAGCCGGCCCGGGCACCGGGCGGCGACCAGCCACCGGCGCAGGCCGGTCGGCGAATCCACCAGCTGACGCACCACTGAAGACGAGAGAACGAGGAATGGCGAACTACACCGCCGCTGACGTCAAGAAGCTCCGCGACGCAACGGGCGCGGGCATGATGGATGCGAAGAAGGCCCTCGAGAGCACCGACGGCGACTTCGAGAAGGCGATCGAGGAGCTGCGCATCCACGGTGCGGCCAAGGCCGCCAAGCGTGGCGCCGAGCGTTCCGCGACCAACGGCCTGGTGGCCGCCGCGGAGAACGCGATGGTCCAGCTCAACTGCGAGACCGACTTCGTCGCCAAGAACGAGCAGTTCCAGCAGCTCGCGGCCGACATCGTCGCGCACGCCTCGGCCAGCAAGGTCGGTGACGTCGAGGGTCTGCTCAACGAGAAGCTGGCCGACGGCAAGAGCGTCGCGGAGAACATCGAGGCCCTGGCCGCGGTGATCGGTGAGAAGCTCGAGCTCGGCAAGGTCGCCGTCTTCGACGGCAAGGTCGCGGCGTACATGCACAAGCGTGCCGCCGACCTGCCGGCCCAGGTGGGCGTGCTGGTCGAGTTCGAGGGCGACAACCTCGACGCCGCCCGCGGCGCGGCCATGCAGGCCGCCGCGATGCGCCCGCAGTACACGACCCGTGACGAGGTGCCGGCCGAGACGGTCGAGACCGAGAAGCGGATCGCCGAGGCCACCGCCCGCGAAGAGGGCAAGCCCGAGCAGGCGCTGCCGAAGATCATCGAAGGCCGGGTGAACGGCTTCTTCAAGGAGGTCGTGCTGCTCGAGCAGGCGTCGGTCCAGGAGAACAAGAAGACCGTGAAGGCCGTGCTGGACGAGGCCGGTGTCACCGTCAAGCGGTTCGCCCGGTTCGAGGTCGGGGCCTGACGGTCGCGGTAGCAAGAGTCAACGCAGTCGACGAGGAGGCCGGAATCGTGACGGAAACCCTGGGTACCGAGACGAGTCCGGCCTCTTCGCCGTCCGCTCCGGCCTATCACCGGGTGCTGCTGAAGCTGTCGGGCGAGGTGTTCGGCGGCGGCAAGCTGGGCGTCGACCCCGACGTGGTGAACTCGATCGCCAAGCAGATCGCCGAGGTGGTCCGGGCCGGCGTCCAGGTCGCCGTGGTGGTCGGTGGCGGCAACTTCTTCCGCGGCGCCGAGTTGCAGCAGCGCGGGATGGAGCGCAATCGCGCCGACTACATGGGCATGCTCGGCACGGTGATGAACTGCCTGGCGCTGCAGGACTTCCTGGAGAAGCTCGGCGTCGAGACCCGGGTTCAGACCGCCATCACGATGGGCCAGGTCGCCGAGCCGTACATCCCGCGCAAGGCCGACCGGCACCTGGCCAAGGGCCGCGTGGTGATCTTCGGGGCCGGCTCCGGGATGCCGTACTTCTCCACCGACACGGTCGCCGCCCAGCGCGCGCTGGAGATCGGCGCCGAGGCCCTGCTGATGGGCAAGCAGGGCGTCGACGGGGTCTACGACTCCGACCCGAAGAAGAACCCGGACGCGGTCAAGTTCGACCAGCTCTCGTACGACGACTTCCTCGCTCGCGGCCTCCGGGTCGCCGACGCGACGGCGATCAGCCTGGCCCGCGACAACGCGCTCCCGATCGTCATCTTCGGTCTGGAAGAGGGCAACATCGCCCGCGTCGTCCAGGGCGAGAAGCTCGGCACGGTCGTCTCGCCCGGGCAGTAGGCGCGCGAGCCGCGGCCGAAGCGAGCCCGGCCGACGCCGCCGACCGCCGTAAGCACTAAGATCACGGCCAACACACGGGCTGACGTCCGTGGTCTGGTAAACCAGCGTTCGTAGGGTTGGAGCGGCCGCACCGATGCGGCCTTGAGGAAGCGAGGATTGTCGTGATCGACGAAGCACTCCGCGATGCCGAGCAGAAGATGGCGAAGGCCGTGGAGGTCGCCAAGGACGACTTCGCCGCGATCCGCACCGGCCGGGCGCACCCTTCGATGTTCGCGAACATCGTGGCGGACTACTACGGATCGCCCACCCCGTTGCAGCAGCTGGCGGGTTTCCAGGTCCCCGAGCCGCGCACGGTGCTCATCTCGCCGTACGACAAGGGCGCGACGGCCGCGATCGAGAAGGCCATCCGCGACTCCGACCTCGGCGTGAACCCGGGCAACGACGGGTCGGTGATCCGGGTCGTGATGCCGCAGCTCACCGAGGAGCGCCGCAAGGAGTACATCAAGGTGGCCAAGACCAAGGCCGAGGAGGCCAAGGTCTCGGTGCGGAACATCCGCCGCAACGCGATGGATCAGGTGCACAAGACCGTCAAGGACGGCGGCGCGGGCGAGGACGAAGGAAAGAGTGCTGAGAAGCGGCTCGACGGGTTGACGAAGAAGTATGTCGACTCCATCGACGCGCTGCTCAAGCACAAGGAAGCCGAACTGCTCGAGGTGTGATGGGCGTCGACCAGAGCACGCCCGCACCGAGCCGTGCCGGGCGCAACCTGCCCGCGGCGATCGCGGTCGGTGTCGGCCTCGGTGCGGTCATCCTCGGTTCGCTCTTCTGGCAGAAGGTCCTGTTCATCTTCGTCGTGCTGGCTGCCGTCCTGGTAGCGGTCGACGAACTCATCCGCGTCTTCCACAACAGTGGCGCGAAACTGCACCGGATCCCGTTGTTCGCGGGCACCACCGCGATGGCGGTCGCCGCGTACTTCGGAGGTCCGCTCGCGCTGCTGGTCGCGATGGCGCTCACCGTGCTGGCCACGATCTTCTGGCGGATGCCGGACGGTTCGGCCGGCTTCGTCCGCGATGTCACCACCGGCACGTTCCTGATCAGCTACGTGCCGCTGCTGGCCGGGTTCGCGATCCTGCTGGTGCAGCCGGAGCACGACGGGCCGGAGCGGGTGGTGACGTTCTTCCTGGTCGTGGTGGCGAGTGATGTCGGCGGTTACGTCGCCGGGATCCTCTTCGGCAAGCACCCGATGGCACCGACGATCAGCCCCAAGAAGACCTGGGAAGGTTTCGCCGGCTCGACACTGGCCTGTATCGGTGCCGGCATCGCGGCCGTGGTCTGGCTGCTCGACGGGCACTGGTGGGTCGGCGCGATCGTCGGCGCGGTCGCGGTGCTGACCGCGACGGTAGGCGACCTGGCCGAGTCGATGATCAAACGCGATCTCGGCATCAAGGACATGTCGAACCTTCTGCCCGGCCACGGCGGTGTGATGGACCGGCTGGATTCCTTGCTGGCAACGGCTCCCGCGGTCTGGCTCCTGCTGCACCTGCTGGTCTGACGACCTGGTTTGATGGGCTCCATGACGACAGCCCCTGACGGCCGCACCCTGACCGGAGACATCGTCCGCCTCGACCAACTGGTTGCCGAGGACATCGAAGCGCTGTACGCCGCGATCGGCAACGAACAGGTGTACGCCGGTGGTTTCGGCGGCGGCGTCGCCGGAATGCCTGCCGACGCCGACCAGATGCGCGAGGACTGGGTCGCGGGCGCGGCGAAGCGTACGGCGTACGTGGTGCGGTTGGTCGGGGACGGGACAGTGGTCGGTACGTCGAGCCTCGGTGACGTCGATCTCCACAACGAGTCGGTGCACCTCGGCTGGACCGCCTATGCGCCGTCGGTGTGGGGGACAGCGGTCAACCCTGCCACCAAGTTTCTCCTGCTGCAGCACGCCTTCGAGGACTGCGGGTTCGGCCGGGTCAAGATCCAGACCGGCTTGACCAATACCCGCTCGCAAGCCGCCATCGCCAAGCTGGGTGCGACGCGTGAAGGCGTACTGCGCCGGCACAAGCGACTGGCCGATGGCTCGTTCCGCGACACCGTGGTGTTCTCCATCCTGGCCGACGAGTGGCCGGATGTTCGCAAGCGGCTCCAGGACCGCATCAGCGGCTAGCGAGACTCCGCAAGCCGGCAAGCTCCGCCAGTTCCCGGTACGACGCCAGTAGGTCGCCGCGGTCGTAGGTGTTCGTCGTCAGCAGCACCTCGTCCGCTCCCGTTCGCTGCACGAGACCGCCCAGCAAGGAGTCGACCTCGGCGGGCGTGCCGTAGAGCTGCCCGTCGAGCGAGCGCTCGAAGATCTCACGCTCCTTCGAAGTCATCTCCAGCTGGAGCACTTCATCGACGGGCAGCAGGGGCGGGAAGACACCCCGAGTACGTGAGTAGGCGCTGGACCAGGCCTCCGGCAGCAAGAGTCGCCGAGCGTCGGCAGTCGTCGCAGCAACAGCAGCGGTGGCCGCCAGTACGACGTACGGGCGCTGTGCCCAAGCAGAAGGGCGGAAGGTCGAGCGGTAGCGCTCCAGCAGCGCCAGGAGTTCCTGCTCGCCCTTGACTCCGGCGATCACCAGCGGAAGCCCCAGCGACGCGGCAAGCAGCGCACCTTCGCCGATTGCCAGTACGTACGCCGGTACGCGCAAGCCCTCACCGGGTCGCGCGTGCACCTGCGGGTGGACCTGCTGAGTGCCGGTGAAGTACCCCAGCAGCTCTTGTACCTGTGCCGAGAAGTCCTCGGCCGCGTCCTTCTCCACGCCGAGCGCTCGGCGGATCCCGTTCGTGAAGCCGACCGATCGCCCGAGGCCCATGTCGATCCGCCCGGGGAAGAGCGACTCCAGTACGCCGAACTGCTCGGCGACGACGAGCGGCTGATGATTCGGGAGCATCACGCCGCCCGTGCCGACCCGGATCCGGCTGGTCGCTGACGCCACAGCCGCCGCGAGGACCGTCGGCGCGGAACCGACGACACCGGGAACGCTGTGGTGCTCGGACACCCAGAAGCGGTGGTAGCCGAGCTCCTCGACCTGCTGGGCCAGCCGGACCGTACCGCGCAGCGTCTCCGCTTCGCTCTCGCCGGACCGGGTCCGGGACCGGTCGAGGACGGACAGCGGCACACCGGCGAGCAACGGCTGGGGGAGTGCTCCTGGCAGGTCCATGATGCAGAGTCCAACGGCCGCACCGGAACCTCCATTCCCGGCCGGGAGCGGAACCCTTTCGATTGAGGTCGAAATGTCGTCGTCAATTTTTGACGCGATCCACACGCCTCTCGTCAGGGGTTGACACCCCTCTGACCTGCGGAAACGTCGGCGAGACCGTCGCGGACAGTGCCTGAACGGGCGCGAAGAGTGGGTTTACAACCCCTCGGTCGCAGGTCTGCACTGGGCTTTGGCGGTGGCCGCGCCGGTCGCCGTTCGAGGCTGAGGAGCTGACATGCGAAGTCACCTGATCCGGCCGCCCGTGAGGCTCGGGAGGCGTACCACGACGAAGTTGAAGGCCGCAGCATGCGGTCTGGCCCTGGTGGCGGGAGTGTCGATGCCCGCGGCGCTCGCGACCGCGGCTCCGACCGCGACCACCGTTGCGGGAGCGCCTACCGCCCTGGGCACTCCCCAAGCAGTGCAGGCCGCCAATGCCGCCGCCGCGGCCAAGAAGGTGCCGGCCGGGGCCTACTCCACCCAGGGCCTGCGGACGCTGAACATCCAGTTCCAGTACCAGCAGACCGGCTACTGGTGTGGCCCCGCCGCCACCAGGATCGCGCTCTCCGCGCGCATCTCGCCGCCGAGTCAGCAGCAGTTGGCCAACGAACTCCCGACCACGACCAACGGCACCGACTGGATCGGCCAGGTCACCCGGGTGCTCAACAACCACCTCGGCACCGGCTGGTACGAGACCAAGGAGATGCCGAACGACCCGCCCACCCAGGCGCAGCGCGATCTGCTCTGGCGGGACGTGATCCTCGACATCGACAACAACTACCCGATCGTCGCGAACATCGTTGCCCCGGCCAACAACCACCCGCCGGGCTACCCGAACTACACGATCTACCACTACTTCACCGTGATCGGCTACGACACCAGCGACTCGACCGTCCTGATCGCCGACCCGGCCGGCTTCGGCCCGGCCACCTACTGGCTCACCTTCAACCAACTCGCCACCCTGATCCCGCCGAAGGGCTACTCCGCCTGACCACGGTCACCCGCGCCCCGCAGTACGAGCCAGTACTGCGGGGCGCCGGTTGCGGTCGCGGGATTGTGAGAGGTTTGTTTCGAGAGTAATCTCTCAGATATGACCGAATGGGTGGGGTACCTGGAAGTCGACGGCCTACGCCGGGTCGTCATGATGACCGGAGACCTGGTTCCGGACGGGGTGGTGGAGTTCGCCTTCCCGGCCGAGCGGGTCTTCCGGCTGGAAGTGAAGCTTGCCGAGCTGCGGGGTGAGGTGGTGGCTCGCGGCGAGACCATCCGCTTCGAGGGGCAGCGAGACGAAGAGACCTTCGCAGGCACGTGCGAGACGGACAGCGGGCAGGGCTTCATCGAGCTGCACCGGGTGCACTTACTGAGCCTCGGCGAGTACCGGAAGCTCAGCGCGCAGTACGAGCTGGAGGACGGTCGGCGCATCTCCGTCTTCGTCAACGCCGACGAGTTCATCGGGACGCCGACCCTCTTCTTTGCCGAGCGAGATCGGTTCGTGCGGCTCTACCCCAGCGCGAAGGGGCTGTTCTCCGAGGACGGCGAGTGGCTGGAGCTGAGCACACGCACAGACGGCTGGATCGACGAGGACGTGACGATCGACGGCCCGGACGGCAAGCTCGCCGGCACGCTGATGTCACCGCCCGGCCCCGGTCCGCATCCGGCCGTCGTGATGATCCACGGCGCCGCGGGCGGCCGCCGTGACTACTACCGAGCGTTCGCCGAACAGTTCGTGCGCAACGGAGTCGCGGCCCTGGTGTTCGACCGTCGCGGCTGGGGCGAATCAGAAGGGCATCCGCCGTCGACGTTCGAGGAGAAGGCCGACGACGCCGCGGCGTGGATCGACTACCTGCGAACCCGGCCGGATGTGGCGAAGGTCGGCATCTGGGGTTTCAGCAACGGCTCGTGGGTCGCGCCGCTGGTGGCCGCGCGCGATCCGCGGGTCGCCTTCGTCTGCGTCATCGGAGCCACCGGGACGACGGCGCTCGAGACCGAGATCCACCGACGGGCGTTCGATCTCCGCGGCCAAGGGGTGCCGGAAGAGCAGATCGGGTGGATCCGCGAGATGTGGAGGATGATCTTCGCGGCCGATCTCAGCCGGCAGCCCGATGAGGAGCACCGACGCCGGTACGACGAGCTGGCGCCGATGGTTGCTGCAAGCAACGAGCTGCGGGGGATCACCCTGCAGGAGTACGCGATCCAGGAGCCGACCCTCGGACCGGTGCCGCCCTGGGCGTCGTACGACGAACTCCTGGCCGAACTGGGTGAGCCGGAGGAGGCCGGCGACCTGTGGACCTGCGATCCGGTCGACTCCTATCGCGCGATCGAGGCGCCGGTCCTCTTCCTGGTGGGCGTCGACGACTCGAACCTGCCCGGGGTGGAGAGCGCCGAACGGGTCAGCCGGGCACTGGAACACAATCACGAGTCGATCGTCGTTCTCTTCCCGAACACCGGTCATGCGATGAACCTGGGCCGCCCGGACGCGATCGGGATGAGCGACGAGGAAGCGGGCTACCGGCTGCACGACTACCGCTTCGTCAGTGGCTATCTGGACCTGATCGAGCACTGGATCCGGACCCGGGTGACCGAGCACACGGTGATGTGAATTTGTGAATGGGGGTGGCCGGGGGCGACAATTGAAGGCGATGACTACCTCCCTCCCCCTTGTTTTCGATGAACCGCGCCGTGCCAAGAAGCCGCCGCGGCACCTGGCCGACCTCACCGGCGAGGAGCGGCGTACGGCGGTGACCGCGCTGGGGGAGCCCGCGTTCCGGGCCAAGCAGTTGTCGAACCACTACTTCAGCCGGCTGACCGACGACCCGGCGCAGATGACCGACCTGCCCGCGGCGACCAGGGACAAGCTGGTCGCCGAGTTGATGCCGCCGCTGCTGACCAAGGTCCGCGACCTCGAATGCGACAACGGCACCACCCGGAAGTCGCTGTGGAAGTTGCTGGACGGTTCGCTCGTCGAGTCCGTTCTGATGCGCTACAAGGACCGCACCACGATGTGCGTGTCGAGCCAGGCGGGCTGCGGGATGGCGTGCCCGTTCTGCGCGACCGGCCAGGCCGGGCTGACCCGCAACATGAGCACGGCCGAGATCGTCGAGCAGGTCGTGGACGGTGCTCGTGCGCTGTCCCGCGGTGAGATCGCCGGCGGTCCGGGGCGCGTCAACAACATCGTGTTCATGGGCATGGGCGAGCCGATGGCCAACTACAAGGCCGTGATCGGCGCCGTACGCCGGTTCACCGAGCCGTCGCCCGACGGTCTGGGCATCTCGGCTCGCGGTGTGACGGTGTCCACCGTCGGCCTGGTGCCGCGGATCAACCAGCTGTCGACCGAGGGCATCCCGGTCACCCTGGCGCTGTCCCTGCACGCGCCGGACGACGAACTGCGCGACGAGTTGGTCCCGATCAACAACCGGTGGAAGGTCGACGAGGTCCTCGACGCCGCCTGGGGCTACGCGGAGAAGACCAAGCGCCGCGTCTCGATCGAGTACGCGATGATCCGCGACATCAACGACCACGCCTGGCGGGCGGACCTGCTCGCCGAGAAGCTCCGGGCCCGCGGCGACTGGGCCTGGGTGCACGTGAACCTGATCCCGCTGAACCCGACACCTGGCTCGAAGTGGACGGCCTCCGACCCGGCCGACGAGCGCGAGTTCGTCCGCCGGCTGCAGGCGGGCGGCATCCCGACGACGGTCCGCGACACCCGCGGCCAGGAGATCGACGGCGCCTGCGGCCAGCTCGCCGCCTCGAACAAGGCCTGACGTGCTCCGACCCGAATTCACCGTCCGCCGGATCGGTGAACGCTACGACCGTGCCGCGGTCGACGCGCTCGTCGAACGCGTCCTCGCGACAGCGAACCGTACGACGAAGCAGTCGGTGACCGTCGCCGAACTCCGCAACGCGGCATTCCGTACTCCGCTGCTGGGCCCCGGCTACTCCGCCGAAGAAGTCGACGACTTCCTCTCCGACGCCGAGCAGTGGATGCCCGATCGACCGGTCGCCGGCCGGCCCAGTACCGATCAGCAGCGCCAGCCCCCGCTGTTCACGCCGGTCCGGCTTCGCGAGGGCTACAACATGGAGCAGGTCGACGACTTCGTCGACCGGGTGATGGCGACGGTGAACGGCCTGCCCGTCGAGCGGCCGGTCACGCCGCGCGAGATCCACAAGGTGAAGTTCACGCCGGTCCGCCTGACCGAGGGCTACGACGTGGAAGAGGTCGACAAGTTCCTCGACGAAGCGGAGAGCTGGCTCAGCGGCGGCTGACGTCCAGCAGCGCCCGGAGGAGTTCCTCGGGCGTCTCCAGTTGCGGCAGGTGGCCGGTGCGGGGGAGCACCGTGAAGGTCGAGCCCGGAATCGCCGCGGCGAACGCCCGTCCGTACTCCGGGTCGGCGATGCCGTCGCTCTCGCCCCACAGCACGTGCACCGGAATCTCGATGTCGCCGAGGCGCTTGCTGAGCGTCGGATCGAGCATGGCCGGGCCGGTGTAGCCGATGAGTGCCAGGACATCCGGGCTGGGCCCGGTGGTTCCGGCCGGCGGCACCGGTGCCTTGCTCGGATCGTGGAAGGAGAAGGACCGGAGCTCCGCGACCGACAGGCCGCTGACGTCGGTGATCGGGTGACCGTCGACCTCGATGCCGATCGCGTCGACGATCACCACGCTGCTGATGCGCGGGCTGTGCTGCAGGGCGATCTCAGCGGCCAGCCAGCCGCCGAAGGAGTTGCCGATCACCGTCACGTCGGTGAGGTCGAGCTGCTCCAGCATCGCGACGTACACGTGCGCCAGCTCGGCGACGCTGGTCAGCGTCTCGGGTTTCGGCGTACCGGCGAAGCCCGGATGGGTCGGCAGCAACACCCGGGAGTGGGTGCGCTCGGCCAGGAGGTCCGCGAAGCCGGCCATGGTCGCGACGCCGCCGCCGCCGTGCAGCAGCAGATACGGGCGGGTGCGGTCGCGGTCTTGGAAGGTCAGCTCGACTGATCCATCAACGGTGAGTGTCGTCATGGCGGTACGTCCCAACAGATCGAAGAAGGTTTATCTAAGGAAACTTAGATCAGCTTCCTGATATAAGCAACCTGTCTTCCATGCGCTAGGGTGGCAGCCATGACGTATCGACCGGCCGAGGTCGCGCTGGCGGTCAAACGGTTGCAGTACCGGCATCACCGCGCCCTGAGCCAGGCGCTGGCGCCGCTCGGACTCTCGCTCGTCCAGTGGGACACGCTTCGCCATCTGCACCGCAAGCCGGATGCCTCGCTGCACGACCTCGCGGTGCTGACCTTCCAGACCGACCAGTCCTTCGGCTCCTTGGCCACCCGGATGGCGGACCGCGGCCTGATCGAGCGGGTGCCAGGGCCGGGCCGGGCAGTGCGGCATCAGCTCACCGAGGAGGGCGCGCGCCTGCGAGCTGAGGGGCAGCGTGCGGTGGACAAGGTCGTCGAGTCCTCGTTCAAGAGCCTCTCGACCGCCCAGCTCAACCAGTTGGGCGAGTTGCTCGACCTGGCCCTCGGTGCAGACCCGACCGCCTAGCAGCCCAGCCGATCGTCAGGCTGAAACGAGCTTGGTGGCTTCCTCGATGGAGTCGACCAGGTGGATGGACGAAGCCATCGGGCGGTCGGCGGCCAACCGCTGGAGGACGTCCCAGACCGGCACCTTCGCGGTCCAGTGGTCGGTGTCGACCAGAATCATCGGCGTCTGGGTCGCGCGGTCGCCGTAGTAGTTCGGCGTCACCGCCTGGAAGATCTCCTGCACCGTGCCGGCCGCGCCGGGGAGGTAGATGATGCCGCCGCGCGCCCGGCGGAGCAGGACGTCCTCGCGCTGCGCGTTGGAGAAGTACTTCGCGATCGAGCTCGCGAACACGTTCGGCGGCTCGTGCCCGTAGAACCAGGTCGGGATCGACACCCCGCCGTCACCCGGGAAGGTCTGCCGTACTGCGAGACCCGCAGCAGCCCAGTCGGCGATCGACGGCCGGAACCACGGCACCTGGGCCAGCTCACCCAGAACCGTTTCGACCGAAGCATCGTCGTACGCCGCCAGCGATGCACCCAGGTTGGCCGCTTCCATGGCACCCGGGCCGCCGCCGGTGGCAACCGTCAGCCCCGAGCGGGCCAGCGTCCGCCCGAGCAGTACCGCGGAACGGTAGTGGGGATCGCCTCGCAGGATCCCGTGCCCGCCCATCACGCCGACCCAGGGCCGGTCGCCCGGGAGTTCCGCCAGGGCGTCGGCGATCGCGTGATCGTGCAGTGCGGCCGCGAGTGTCCGGCTGGTGTCGCCGCGCTCGTCCTGCTGCCGCGACCAGGCGTAGATCCGGGCGTCCGGCGTCGCCTCGTACCCCGAGGACAGGCCGGCGTACAACTCGTCGGCGGTGTACAGGGAACCGCGGTACGGGTCGAAGGGCAACTCGGGGATCGCCGGGAAGATCAGTCCACCGCCGTCGCGGATCCAGGTGGCGGCTTCCTCTTCCAGCGTGCAGCCGAGGAAGACCGAACCGGCCGGCTTGAGCTTGCGTAGTACCGACGTCCGGTCGACCAGTGGCACGGACTGGACCCGCCAGCCGGTCATCGAGGTGGCCCCGGCGGCCACGATCCGGTCGAAGTGCTCCAGCGACTCGATATCCACATGTGGAACAGCAGGCATCGTCACGCAGAGCACCCTAGCGCCCGGGCTAGTCCTTCAGGCCCGCATTGATGTCGGCGTTCATCACGTACTTCTGGAAGACCAGGTAGAGGGCCACCAGCGGGATCATCGACAGCACCGACGCGCCGAGCAGGACCGACCAGTTCACGTTCTCCGCGCCCACGATGGTCGCCACGCCGATCTGGAGGGTGTACTTGCCCGGGTCGTTCAGCACGACCAGCGGCCAGATGTAGTCGTTCCAGCGCCACTGGAACGAGAAGATCGCCAGCGTCAGCATGATCGGTCTCGACAGCGGCAGCATGATGCGCAGCAACGTCGAGAGCTCTCCCGACCCGTCGATGCGGGCCGCCTCCAGCAAGTCGTTCGGCACCGTGAGGAAGAACTGCCGGAACATGAACGTCCCGGTCGCGGTGATCACCGCCGGTACGACGACGGCCGACAAACTGTTGTAGAGGTGCAGATCGCGCACCACCAGGAACAGCGGCGCGAGGATGACCTCGCCGGGCAGCATCGTGGTCGCCAGGATGCAGAGCGCGAACGCCTTGACCCACCAGTTGTTGTACTTCGCCAGCGCGTACCCGCAGGCGGCACTGGCCACGATGGTGAGCACGGTGGCCGAGACCGCGACGATCAGCGTGTTGACGAAGTACTTGGCGACGTCGAAGCTCGTCCAGGCCTGGGTGTAGCCCTTGATCGTCGGGTGCTTGGGGAAGAACGTCAGCGGGTACGAGAACAACTCGCCGGCGGGCTTGAACGAGCTGAGCAGGAACCACAGGACCGGCAGGCCGTACACGGCGACCATCAGCCACATGATGGCCGTCGCCCAGAACTTCTTGGTGAGGTCTCCGGTCATGCCCTGCTTGACGGGACGGCGAACGGCCGAGGGCGCGGTGGTGGCGGCCATGTCAGGACTCCCTGCGCCGGTTGATGACGAGTTGCACGATCGCGATGACCATCAGGATCAGCATGAGGACGAACGACGCGGCGCTCGCGTAACCGATCTGCGCTCGCTGGAAGCCCTTGGTGTAGATGTACTGGACGATGAGGTTGTTGGCCGTGCCCGGGCCGCCGGCGTTGATCGCCTGGACGAGCGCGTACTCCTTCATCGACCCCAGCACGCTCAGCAGCACCACGATGAAGGTCGTCGGCGCGATCGCGGGCAGGGTGATGTTGCGGAACTTGGCCCACGAGCCGGCTCCGTCGAGCGACGCCGCCTCGTAGTACGCCGTCGGCACGTTCTTCAGGGCCGCGACGAACAGCAGCATGTTGAAGGCCGTGCCGCCCCAGGCCGCGGCGATGATGACGACGAACAGGGACAGGTTCGCGTTCGACTGCCAGGGCACCTCCTTGCCGCCCAGTGACGTGATGACGAAGTTGACCAGGCCGAAGTTCTCGCCGAACATCCAGCGCCAGATCACACCGGCGATGATCGGGGAGATCAGCCAGGGCAGGAAGAAGATGATCCGGGCGACGCTCTTGCCCTTGGTGTAGTCCGTGACCAGCAGTACCGCGGTGCCCAGTGACAGCACGATCGTCAGCGGCACCACGCCGGCAGTGAAGGTCACTGTGCGAGTCAGGGCCGAGTAGAAGGCCTTGTCGTTCAGCAGCCGCTGGTAGTTGTCCAGGCCCACGTACGGCGCGTCGCCGACGCCGGTGTAGCTGGTGAACGAGTACAGCAGGCCGGTCACCGCAGGCCACACGAAGAACGTGACGAACAACAGCAGATTGACCGAGATGAGCACCAGCGGCGCCCCGGTGTAGCGGTTCAGTCGTCTGCCCCGCCGCCGAAGCAGGCGCGGTCGTGCGGGCTCCGGCCCACGCCGTACTGCGCGGCTCGGTGCCTCCGCCGTCGCGTGGATGCTGTCCACCATGCTGCTCTCCTCGTACTCCGTGCAGTGGACCGCCGGCATCGCTCGCTGCCGGCGGTCCCGCGATCAGGACGTCAGCTCAGTTGCGAGTTGAGACCGTTGACGATGTTGTCGACGGTCTTCTGCACGTCCTGTTCGCCGTTGATGAACTTGGCCATCTCCGGCTTGGTCGGGTCGTCCTGGACGGCCTTGCCCTCGAGGATGAGCTTGGTGCCGGCAGCCTGGCCCGATGCCGAGATCGGGTCGGCGAGCTCGATCTCCTTGTTGTAGAGGTCGAACGCGGCCAGCGCGGCCGGGGACTTGAACGGGTACTTCAGCGCGAGTCCGGACTCGACCGACAGGTAGCCGTTGGACTGGGCCAGCTTGGTGTAGTTCTCCTTCTGGAAGAGGAAGTCCACCCACTTCTTGGCCGCCGAGGCGGTCTTGTCGTTGTTGAAGGCAACGACCTTGCCGCCGAGGTTGATGTCGGTGGCCTGCACCGGGCCCGGCGTCGGGACACTGGCCCACTCGAAGCCGGTGATGCCGTCGGCGAAGTCCGGTACCTGCCAGACGCCGGAGTAGTAGGCCACCACCTGGCCGCTCTTGAACAGCGCGTTCGGATCGGCGCCCGAGGTCCAGACCGACTTCGGCATCACCTTGTCGTCGTTCATCGCCTTGAACTTGGTCAGCGCGGCGACCGTGGCGTCGTCAGGCTTCTGGTACTTGCCGTCGTCGCCGAGCTGGAAGCCCTTGCCGCCGTTGTTGTAGATGAAGCCCCGGATCCGGGCGGCGGAGTTGTCGTAGACCAGGTCGTACTTGGCCTTCGTCGCGGTGCGCACCTTGGTCGCCGCCGCGAGGAACTCGTCCCACGTCCAGGTCTTGGCCGGGTCGGTCGGGAACGGGACTCCGGCCTTGGTGAACAGGCTCTTGTTGATGAACAGGCCGGCCGCGGTGAGGTCGGACGGGATCGCGAGCACCTTGCCGTCCTGCTCGGTGACCAGGTCCTTGCGGATCTTGTTGGCGTCGTTGTTCGCCGTCGCGCTCAGGTCCTGGAGCTTGTTGATCCAGATGGTGTCGAGCGAGGGCACGCTGGCGACGTCGGGCAGCGAGTTGGCCTGCGCGGACTGCCGCAACTTGTCCTGGTAGCCGTCGTAGGGCTGGTTGACGACCTCGACCTTGACACCCTCCTTGGCCTCGAACTCCTTGGCCAGGTCGGTGTAGCCCTGGATCTGGGCCGCGGTCGACAGCCAGAACGTGATCTTCTTGGCGCCGCCCGAGGCCGAGTCGTCGCCGGAACCGCCACCGCAGGCGGCCAACGCCACCGCGGCCACGACCACCACCGGCAGCCATCGCCAGCGTCGAAGTGAAGTGCTCATCTTGCAGTCTCCTTGGGGTTCCAGGCGGGCCTTCGTTGGCGTCGGACGCTAGTGGGCAAGCGTTTACCGCGTCAATAGTCAGGACAAAATTAGGTAGGTTGTTCTGACATTTTCTTGTTATCTCCTCCGTGGATGTTAGCGGTATCACGCCGGGGAGCGTTCCCCGTGATCGAGTGCTCGCCACGAGTAGCACTGAGACGCGGTCCCGTAGTACGGCGTACTGTCGGCGAACCGCGCGATGAGGTAATGCTTAGGGCATGACTCATGCGGAGCTCTGGGAGCGTCACAAGGCCGTCATGCCGGACTGGCTCGCGTTGTACTACGAGGAGCCGATCGAGATCGTCAAGGGATCCGGTCGCCGGGTGACCGACGGCGAGGGGAAGGAGTATCTCGACTTCTTCGCCGGCATCCTGACCAACGCGATCGGGTACGACATCGCCGAGATCTCGGACGCGGTCCGGGAGCAGTTGGCCAGCGGCATCGCGCACACCTCGACGGTGTACCTGATCCGGCGGCAGATCGAGCTGGCCGAGAAGATCGCCGAGTTGTCCGGGATCCCGGACGCCAAGGTCTTCTTCACCAACTCCGGCACCGAGGCGAACGAGGCGGCCCTCCTGCTGGCCACGCAGAAGCGACGCTCGAACCAGGTGCTGGCGCTGCGCAACTCGTACCACGGGCGGGCGTTCGGCACCGTCGCGATCACCGGCAACCGCGGCTGGTCCGCCAGCAGCCTCTCACCGGTGAACGTGCAGTACGCGCAGGGCGCGTACCGGTATCGCAGCCCGTTCAAGGACCTGCCGGACGCGGAGTACATCAAGGTCTGCGCGGACGACCTGCGCGAGGTCATCCAGACCACCACGGCCGGCGACGTGGCCTGCATGATCGTGGAGCCGATCCAGGGCGTCGGCGGCTTCTCGTCCCCGCCCGACGGCCTCTACGCCGCGTTCAAGGAGGTGCTCGACGAGTTCGGCATCCTGCTCATCTCCGACGAGGTACAGACCGGGTGGGGCCGCACCGGCGACCACTTCTGGGGGATCCAGGCGCACGATGTGGTGCCGGACGCGATGACGTTCGCGAAGGGCCTCGGCAACGGGTTCGCCATCGGGGGTGTGGTCGCGACGCCCGCGCTGATGGACAGCCTGAGCGCGAACTCGCTGTCGACGTTCGGTGGCAACCCGATCTCGACCACCGCGGCGAAGGCGACCATCGACTACCTGCTCGACCACGACCTGCAGGCGAACGCGGCCAAGCGCGGTGCCCAGTTGATGGACGGTCTGCGGGGCATCTCGGAGGAGTTCCCCGAGTTGGGCGACGTCCGCGGGAAGGGCCTGATGCTGGCGGCCGAGATCGTCATGCCAGAGGACAACAAGCCGGACCCGGCCGCCACGGCGAAGCTGCAGCAGGAGACCAAGAACCGCGGCCTGCTGATCGGCAAGGGCGGCCTCTACGGCAACGTCCTGCGGATGGCACCGCCGATGACCCTGACCGAGGAAGAGACCACCGAGGCGCTGGAGATCATCCGCGACTCCTTCAACACCCTGCGCTGAACTACCCGGCCGCCGCGTGGTCCTCGAGGACCTCTTCGATCACGCGGCGGTTGGTGGCGACGCTCTCCTCGTCCGTCTCGAGGTCGGCAGCCATGACGATCAACGCCTTCCACAGCGCCCACCCACGCGCCCGTGCCCAGGTGCCTGCGTCCTGATCGACCGTACGGCGGAATGCCTCGCGCGCGGCCCCGTCGAACATGGTCCACGAGATCACCAGGTCGCACGCGGGGTCGCCGACCCCCGAAGTACCGAAGTCGATCACCGCTGACAGACGCCCGTCCACGACAAGAAGGTTGCCACTGGCAATGTCTCCGTGGAACCACTTCGGCGGCCCGTCGTACACCGACCCGATCGCAGCTTCCCAGACCTCAGCCGCGGCAGCGGTGTCGACGTGTCCCTCGAGTACTTCGAGCGCTCGGCGAGTCTCGCTGTTGTAGTACACCGGCGGCGCACCCCGATGGAAACTGTGCGCCCCGGCGACTGGCCCGTCGGTGACATCACACCTCTGCAAGGCCCGAACGAACTCGCCAACCTCGGTCGCGAACTCGACCAGATCCTCGATCCGCTCCGGCGCCGACGTCTCCCCGTCCAGCCATCGCCGAACCGACCAGTTGAACCCGTACCCCTCACCCGGAACCCCCTTACCCAGGGGTTCCGGGACCGCAACCGGCAACTGCGGCGCCAGCACCGGCAGCCACCGATCCTCTTTGTCCACAGCAGGCGCGTACGCCGCGGCCGTCGGCAGCCGAACCGTCATCGAGTCACCGAGGCGATAGGTCCGGTTGTCCCACCCATCGACCTTGACCGGCTCGACCGGCAGGTCGCCCCACTGCGGAAACTGCGCCTTCACCAACCGCCGAACCAACCCGGCATCGATCCCGGCACGCCCATCCGCCTTCGAATTCATTCCGGCAGTCTCCGGCCGGAGCGGCGATCCACGCAACGCGATTTCTGCCCGGCGGCCCCTGGAGCCTCAGCCGGTGCAGCCCTTGCAGGGCAGGTAGCCGAGATCCTCCTCGTAGACGTTCTTCCAGTTGCCATAGGTATAGGTGATCTTCGCGTAGGTGTAGTTGCCACGCCTGTCGTTGGGCTTCGGCATACTCGGCGCGGACGTCTTGATCGTGTGTGTGCCGGTCTTCACATTGCCCTCCGAGTAGACCCACCACTCGCCGTTGACGTAAACGTCCATCCGCCAATGTGCTTTGACCGTCGCGCACTCCCCGGTCACGACGACGGTGCCGCTGCGGCCCGCCGTGGACGTCTGCCAGGCGGCCCCGGTCGAACCGCAGAACTCGGTCCCCGAGACGTCGGTGCCACCGGCAACGCCGACGCCTGGGGCGACTGCCATCAGTGCCAGACCGGTCAGGGTGGCGATGATGAATCGCTTGGTCGTGTGCATCTTCTGCTCACCGTTTCTCATGGTCAGGGTGCGGCGGTCTTGAAGCAGGCGTTTCGCGATTCCGAATCGATCAGGGTCTTGTCGAAGTAGTAGAGCTCCGACGTGGCCGAGACGCAGGCGGACTTCTTCTGGCTCGCCGCGGTGGCCGGCACGATCGTGCGGTTGTCGTACGGATCGGTGCGGTAGCCGGTGTTCTCACTGGCGAAGTGCTTGGTCAGTGGCCGGTCGTAGATCTGCAGGTCGTACCGCTTGAAGTAGCTCGCCGGTGAGCACTTCATCGAGGTGGTGACGACCCACCACCCGCCGGTCTGGTCATTGTCGAAAACGTAGCTGATCGAGATCGGGCTGCATTGTGCCGTGGTGGCGGCGGGTGCCGCCGCGGCCGTACCTGCGGTGATCAGTGGTAGCAGTGCCACCGCGGCGAATGCCGAAAGCGCTGAGCGCGCACGCATGTCTTCGTCCTTTCACTGGGGAGCCGGCCGGTTACGGCCTGTTGCGCCAGTGTTGCCCTAGGCAAGGATTACTGTCCACGCAGCGTCGCCGGGTTGCAGGAAGTGGCAGACCGAAAGGGCGTCCGAGACACAAATGAAACAGCTACCCAGGGAAGACCCATGGGTAGCTGTAACAAAGATGTGCAGCGGTTCAGAAGCCGGGTTGACCGGTGTTCGCCTGGTTGGCGTTGGCGGCGGCGACCTCGACGGCGGCCTGGTCGATCTGGTCCGGGGCCAGGGGGCCGCCGGCGGAGCGGCCGCGGCGGCGGGTGCGCTGTTCGATCTTGTTCGCGGCCAGGCTGACCAGGTAGTTGACGATCACGAACAGGGCGCCGACGAAGATCAGGGCGGGCAGCAGGTTCGATTTGAAGTTGCCGATCTGCTCCGCCTTCCGGAGCAGTTCCTCGTAGGTGATGATGTAGCCGAGGGCGGTGTCCTTCAGGATCACCACCAGTTGGCCGACGATCGCCGGCATCATCGCCGTGATTGCCTGCGGCAACAACACCAGCCGCATCGTCTTGCCGGTGGTCAAGCCGATGGCCAGCGCGGCCTCGTTCTGCCCCTTCGGCAGCGAGTGCACACCGGACCGGACCAGCTCGGCGATGACGGAGCCGTTGTAGAGGGTCAGCCCGGTGACGACGCCGGCCAGCGCGATCTGATCCGCTGGGAACGTCTCGTAGTGCCCGTAGAGCGCATAGGCGAACAGCATCATCAGCAGGACCGGAACCGCCCGGAAGAACTCGACGACAATGCTGCTGGGCCAGCGGATCCACTTCGCCGCGGACAGTCGGCCGACGCCGAGCAGGACACCGAGGACGAGCGCGAGCACGGTCGAGATCGCGGCGGCCTTGAGCGTGCCGAGCAGGCCGGGGATCAGGTACTGGGTCCAGATCTCCCCGGTGAGGAACGGCTTCCACTTCGCCGCGGTGAGTTGGCCCTTGTCGTCGAGCTTGGCCAGCACGAACCACAGGATCAGCAGCAGGATGACGACGCTGGCCACGCCGACCGCGGCGTACAGGCGCTTGGACCGCGGTCCCGGGGTGTCGAACAGAACGCCGGCGCTCATCGCTTCACCGCCAGCCGCTTGGACAGCGAGGTGAACAGGATCCCGACCGGCAGGGTGAGGATCACGAAGCCGACCGCGAAGATGCCGAAGACCACGAACAGCACGTCAGGCCGGTTCTCCATCATGTCCTTCATCGTCGCCGACGACTCGGATACACCGATCACGGAGGCGACGGTCGAGTTCTTGGTGAGTGCGATCAGTACGTTGCCCAGCGGCGCGATGGCGCCCCGGAAGGCCTGTGGCAGCACGATGTGGCGCAGCGTCTTCAGGAACGGCAGGCCGATCGCGCGAGCGGCCTCTGCCTGGCCCAGTGGCACCGTGTTCACGCCGCTGCGGATCGCCTCGGCCACGAACGACGCGTGGTAGACGGACAGGCCCAGCACCGCGAGCCGGAAGTTGTTGTCGTCGATGGAGGTCGGCGAGTTCGGGTCGACCAGCGAGATGCCCAGCTGGACGAAGAGCCCGAGGTTGCAGAACACGATCACCAGCGTCAGCGGAGTGTTCCGGACGATGTTGACGTAGCCGGTGCCGATCAGTTGCAGCACCCGGACCGGCGAGACCCGCATCACCGCGACGACGGTGCCGATCAGCAGCGCGAACACCGCCGACAGCAGCGTCAGGTAGATGGTCTGCTTGAAGGCGCCGAAGATCGGATAGTCGGAGAACAACTCGGAGATGACGTGCATGCTGCTCCAGCGGGGGAACGAGGTGGAGACCTACTCGTGGGGAGGGATCAGCACGATCCCTCCCCACGAGACACAGGTCAGGCGCAGGTGTCGAACGTCTTCGGCGGGTTCGTCGCCGGGTCCAGCTTCAGCCCGGACGGGCCGATGTTGGCGTCGAAGGCCTTCTGCCACTCGCCGGAGTCGACCATCTTCTTCAGGGCGGCGTTCACCTTCTCGCAGGTGTCCTTGTCGCCCTTCTTCAGGCCGACGCCGTAGCGCTCGGTGGAGAAGGTCTTGCCGACGACCTTGAACTTGCCCTGGTTGGCCGGCTGCGCGGCGAACCCGGCCAGGATGGTGTTGTCGGTGGTGACGGCGTCGATCGAACCGCCGGCCAGCGCCTCGACACACTTGGAGTAGGTGTCGTACTTCTGCAGCTGAACGGTCTTGGCGTACTTGTCGGCGACCTTCTGGGCCGACGTCGAGCCGCTCACCGAGCAGAGCTTCTTGCCGTTCAGCGCGTCCGGACCGGTGATGTCGCTGTTGTCGGCCTTGACCAGCAGGTCCTGACCGGCGACCAGGTACGGGCCGGCGAAGGAGACCTTCTCCTTGCGGGCGTCGGTGATCGAGTAGGTCGCCAGGATCATCTTGACCTGGCCGTTCTGGAGCAGGCTCTCGCGCTGCGCCGACGGGGACTCCTTGAACTCGATCTTGTCCTCGGCGTAGCCGAGTTCCTTCGCCACGTACTTGGCGACGTCGACGTCCATACCGGTGTTCTTCGAGCCTTCCTTCAGGCCGAGACCGGGCTGGTCGAACTTGACGCCGATGACGATCTTGTCGCCCCCGCCACCGCCCGAGCCCGAGTCGTCGCCACAGGCCGTCAGACCGGTTGCGGCCAGGACCGTGATGCCGAGGGCAGCGATGATCCGCTGTCGCATGTTGGTTTCCTCCAGGTATTCGGTACTGCTCAGGAATTGCAGGGGATGGACGGGGCGGTCAGTGGGTGAGGATCTTGGAGAGGAAGTCCTGCGCCCGCCGGGTCTGCGGGTCGGTGAAGAACTTCTCCGGCTCGGCCTCTTCGACGATCTGGCCGTCGGCCATGAAGACGACCCGGTTGGCGGCCTTCCGCGCGAAGCCCATCTCGTGGGTGACCACGACCATCGTCATGCTCTGCTTGGCGAGTTCGACCATCACGTCGAGCACCTCGTTGATCATCTCCGGGTCCAGCGCGGAGGTGGGCTCGTCGAACAGCATCACCTTCGGGTCCATCGCCAGCGCCCGGGCGATCGCCACCCGCTGCTGCTGACCACCGGACAACTGCGCCGGGAACTTGTCGGCCTGGGCGGCGACACCGACCCGGTCCAGCAGGGCGCGCGCGGTCTTGTCCGCCTCGGCCTTCGACTGGCCGCGGACCTTGGTCGGTCCGAGGGTCACGTTCTGCAGGATCGTCTTGTGCGCGAACAGGTTGAAGCTCTGGAACACCATGCCGACATCGGCACGGAGCTTCGCCAGTGCTCTGCCCTCGCTGGGCAGGGGCTGGCCGTCCAGGGTGATGGTGCCGGAGTCGATCGGTTCGAGCCGGTTGATCGCGCGGCAGAGGGTGGACTTGCCGGAGCCGGACGGGCCGATCACGACCACGACCTCGCCCTTGTTGATGGACAGGTTGATGTCCTTCAACACGTGCAGGTCGCCGAAATGTTTGTTGACGCCCGTCAGGGCGACGAGACCAGTTGTCGTCACGGTGCCGGAATCGCTCATGGCGAGAACTTATCGGAGCCGGGGGTGAGCCGCACGGCTCCGGGGTCCCACGGAGGTAACGATCTGCGACCAGCGTGTCGTTGAGTCACCGATCGGTCACGCACCGAACGATCCTGCAGGATTTCCCTTGTTCCACCCCGCGCCGGTCCGATCCCTACCGTCGGCCGCATCCCCGGACGTATGGTCCGAGCGGCCGTGTGCTACGGGAGCAACCGCGAGAACCAACGGTGCCCCGCCGGAAACTGCGGAGTGAGTCATGCGAATCTCGCTGACGGGACGTCATCGGAAGATCCTGGCAGGTGTCCTCGGCGTAGGACTCGTTGCCACCGGCATTGGCGGCTACGCCGGCCGGTACGAACTCAAGGAGCAATGGCTCAAACATCAATGGGCCGACAAGCACTACAACGCGGCCGTGATGGAGAAGGCGCTGATGATCGCCGGCGGCAACCCGTCGGAGATGCAGAGCGAGTCCAAGGAAGCGTTCACCATCGCCGACGAGTTCGAGCAGGCGCGGACGGCACCGGGCATCGTTGCCCCGGGCGCGTACTCCGCGGCCTTCGCCCAGCTCACCGCGATGCAGCACACGGCCGGGACCTGGAGTGACGTCACCAAGGTTCCCTACAACGCGGACGACCCGCGCTACCGCGACTGGTACTCGAACTCCAGTGGTGGCGCCGGCCACGTGACCGGCCGGATCACCGGCCTCGCCGCCGACAACTCGAATCACGTGTACGCCGCCGGCGCGAACGGCGGCGTCTGGCGCTCCAGCGCGGGCGGCGGCAACTGGACCCCGCTGAGCGACTCCCTGCCCTCACTGAGCGGCGGTGACCTGCAACTGGCCGGCGACGGATCGCTCTGGTACGCGACCGGCGAGGCCAACACCGGCGGTACGTCGTACGTCGGGTCGGGCGTCTATCGCCTCGCGAACCCGACCTCGGGCGCCTTCGCTCCGTCGGACCGGGTCGGTGGCAAGGAGCTCGAGTCCACCACCGTCGGCCGGCTGCGCTGGGGTGGCGGCCAGGTGTTCGCGGCGACCAACCGCGGAATCTGGTACCACGACGCGTCGACCAAGGCCGGCGCCTGGAAGGTCGGGTTCTACCCGAACCCGGACTTCATGCCCGAGATCAAGGACGACGCCGGCAACGTGCTGGTGCCGGCCGGAAGCCAGACGGGTGGCGCCACGAACGCGGCGTACAAGAACATCGTCAACGACATCGCGATCGACCCGAAGAACCCCAAGCACGTGATCGCCGCGATCGGCTGGCGTTCGGGCGACACCTACAACGGCTTCTACGAGACGAACGACTTCACCGCCGGTCCGTCGAGCTGGAAGCGGCTGAGCGTCGTGCTCGGCGGTATCAAGAACAGCACCGACGTCGGCTACACGACCTTCGCCTTCTCCAAGACCGGCGACCGGTTGTACGCGCTGGTGCAGCAGCCGAGCAAGATCAACAGCAGCACCAGTCTGGCCGGGATCTTCGTGTCGAAGACCGGCAGCCCGGCCGGTCCGTGGAACAAGATCGCGGATCCGCAGATCCTGCACAACAGCGGCTCCGCACTGAGCCGCAAGGGCTACGCCGTCGGCGTACAGGCCTGGTACAACCAGTTCCTCGCCGTCGACCCGGCCAACGCCGACCACGTCTGGGCCGGTCTGGAAGAGGTCTTCGAGACCACCGACGCCGGCTCGCACTGGGCGACCATCGGCCCGTACTGGAACTTCGGCTTCGGCTGCTGGGACATCTCGGACGCGAAGAACACGTGCCCGATGGCACCACACTCCGACCAGCACTCCGTTGCCGTCGGTACGGCGGGAGGTAAGCCGGTCGTGTTCGTCGGCAACGACGGTGGTCTCTACCGGCGCCCGGTGAACGGCCAGATCAACGCGAACAAGAACGGCACCGACTGGTCGTCGCTCACCGACGACGGGACGATGGACGCGCTGCAGTACTACTCGGTGTCCGTCGGCAAGGACACCAAGAACGGCGGCGTCGTAGTCTCCGGCGGTCTGCAGGACAACGGGGTGTCGAACCTGTTCTCGGTCAAGCCCGACGGCACGACCAGCGACTCCGAGATGGGCTCGAACTTCGGTGGCGACGGCGGTGACGGCGCGGCCGACCCGCAGAACGGGTGCAACCAGCTCCAGGAGTACACCTCGCTGGCGGTCAAGATCACCAACAACTGCGCGCTGAACCCTGGTGCGTTGAGTGTCGACCAGGCGAGCTCGTGGAGTCTCGACCCGGGCGACCCGGCGCCGCGGTTCATCGCGCCGGTCGCGATCGACTCGGCGAACTCCAACGGCTTCATCGCGGGTGGCCAGTACGTCTACACCTCCACCAAGGGCTGGGGGATGCGGAGTGCCTCCGAGTGGACCAAGGCGTTCGACCTCGGCGCGGGTCACTCGGCGACCGCGGTCGCGATGCGTGGCGGCGTCGGCTGGGTGAGCTGGTGCGGTCCGTGCAACAACGCCGGATTCGCCCGCGGGCTGGCGACCAATGCGGGTGGCAGTTGGCACCAGGTCACGCTGCCGGGCACCTTCCCGAACAGGTACCTCGCCGGGATCGGGATCGATCCGGCGTCGGGTCAGCACGCGTACGTCGCGGTGAACGGCTTCTCCCGCCGCTTCACCGAGGGACCGGGTGCGGGGGTCGGCCACGTCTTCGAGACCAAGGACGGCGGCGCCACCTGGACGGACATCTCGGCGAACATGCCCGACATCCCGACCAGCGCGGTCAAGCAACTGGCGAACGGTGCCTTGGTGGTCGGGTCCGACCTGGCCACGTTCTACCGGGCGCCGGGTGCGACGAACTGGCAGGTCCTGGGCAACGGTGCGCCGACGACGACCGTGATGGACATCGAGGCCGGGCCTGACGGCCGGGTGTACGCCGCAACTCACGGCCGCGGGATCTGGAGCATCACCCCGCCGGCCTGAGTCACCCAGCCAGGACGGCCCGCTCTCTCGAGGCGGGCCGTCCTGCTGTCCATCGGTCAAGCGGGGCGGTTGGTTCCGCAGCAGCCGCCGGCGGCGATCGCGGCGGCCGACGGGGGCTGCTTCACCGCGGCCTCGACGTCGGCGAGCATCTTCTGCTGGGCAGCGGGGGAGATGACGCGGCCGCGGGTGATGACCGAGTGGATCCGCCGGGTGTTGCGGATGTCCTGCAGTGGATCGGCGTCGAGTACGACGAGGTCGGCCAGCTTCCGCGGCTCGACCGTACCGGTGTTCATCCCGAGGAATCGCGCGGGCTCGATCGTCGCCGCGGCCAGCGCCTGCCTCGTCGATGCACCGGCGGCAACGAGCAACTCGAGTTCGTCGTGCAACGCGAAGCCGGGTACGGAGTACGGCGTACCGGTGTCTGTGCCGGCCAGGACCGGTACGTCGTGCTCGAACAACTCGCGGACGAAGCGTTGCCGGTACTCCCACATCTGTCGCTGGTGGGCGATCTCCTCGGCACCGCGGTTCGCCTTGTAGAGGGTGTCCATCACGTACTCGAAGGTCCCGATCGAGTCCTCACTGAGGTACTTCAGCGTCGCCGGATCCGGGCCGCTGAAGTCGGGCAGGTCGAGCGCGTGGTGCATCGTCAACGTGGGCGTCACCCGGGTCCGGTTGCGTCGGAGCGTGCCGAACACGTCGGCCGCTCGCGCCGGGCTGTAGGTGTTCGCGGCGATCCACTCGATCGGGTGCATCTGGCGGAACCAGCCGTTGTAGTCCCCGGTCCGTACGGCGATCGCCTGCTGCATCCGGCGTACTTCGGCCTCGCGGGTCGACACCGACAAGGCCAGCGAGTGGATGTGCTCGATACTGCGCTGCCCGGCGGCGCTGACCTGCTTGATCGACACTTGGTCCGGCGCATGCCCGTGCACAGTCAGGCCAACCCGGCGTGCCTCGTCGAGGATCGCCCGGTACGCCGTGGGGCTGAGCCGCGAGTACACCTTGACGAAGTCCGCGCCCTCGCCCTTCACCTGCCGTACTGCGGCCCGCGCGCCGGCCTCGTCGTTCACGACCAGCACGTGCAGCAGGTTCGGATCCCACAAGGTCGGGTCCCCGTCGATGATCTGGCTCGCCACGACCATCCGCGGTCCCAGCAGGCTGCCCGCCTCGATCCGGTCACGCCAGTCGTACAGGACGGGGTCGGGGGCCGCCATCTCGCGGACCGTGGTGAGGCCGTTCGCCAGGTAGAGCGGCGGCGAGACGTGCTCGTCACCCAGCGAATGAACGTGCATATCGGCAAGCCCGGGGATGACGAACTTGCCGGAGAGCCTGAGTTCGGTGGCACCACGCGGTACCGGTAGGCGACCGACTCCAATGATCCGGTCGCCGCTGATCAACACGGTCTGATGCTTGTCCCGGCGACCGCCCGCGACGTCGATGACGGTGACGTCGGTCAAGGCGGTGATGCGGGTGCCACGCCGGCTACGCGAGATGGCGGCGGCGGGGGAGCCGACGGCGAAGGAACCACCGGCAAGCACTGCGGCCCCGGCGGCGGTACGGGCGAGAAACTGACGACGAGAACTGTTCATGGGTTCCAGTGTTGTCGGGACGAGCGTGCGCGGCAGGGGTCGCAGAACCCCGATCGGGGTGGTGCTAGACCCACCTGTTTCTCACCCACGCCGCCGCCTACGGGCGCTCCTGCGTCGCGTCCTCCGGCGGCTGGCTCCCACCCGCCCGGGACGCGGGCTCCTACGCCGCCTGCTGAAACGGTTGCCTGGCTGAGGCCGCCGAACGAGTACCCGCAGGCTGAAGGCAAGAGAACCCGTGAGAGGCGACGACGTGAAATGAGGCGACCTCGGCCTGCAACTCAACCAGCTCCGGCGTTGGCCCTCACGTCACGCCCCTGGAGCGGCCTGCCACCCGCTTTCGGACACGTATTCGACCACCCGAGCCAGGCACCCATCCAGCGGGCGACGGAGGAGCCCGCGTCCCGGGGCGGGTGGGAGCCAGCAGCCGAAGGACGCGACGCAGGAGCGCCCGCAGGCGGCGGCGTGGGCAAGACGCGCGCGCCTCTGCCGGCGTGCGTGGCTTGGGGCGCGACCCCGGTGTCCACCTATCCTCGGCCGGGTGAAGTTTCAACTGGTCCCTCGCGGGCGGGCCATCTTTCTGGGGATCCTGGCTTTGGTCGGCCTGGGGGCGGTGGGTTGGGCGATCGCCGTGCCGCGACCGGTCCTGTACGTCGTGGGCCTGCTGCTCTGCGCGCCGCTGGTCATCCTGGCGGTCGCCGAGCTCGTCCGGCGTCGGACTTCGCGAAGGCTGGTTCTCTGGTCTGCTGGGTTGCTGGTCGCGGTGGTTGTGCTGGTGGTTGCGATCGCCATTCCGCGGGCGGCGCTGGACGGTCAGAGCCGATCCGGCGTCAAGTGGTCCGCATCGCTTGACGATCGGCTGTCGCACACGGGTGGAATTTCGGTCTGGGCGATCGGGGACCGTATCTATCTGCTGGGCGCCGAGCAGCCGCTGCGGTCCTACGAGAAGTCGACGGGCCGGTTCGTCGCGAGCTATCCAGCGGCCCGGTACAAAACGACGGCGGTGGCTGCCGACGGCTCGGTAGTTGGCTGGTCGGCCTCCGCCGATAACCAGGGCACCGTGACCTACTACTCCCGGGACGGTCAGGAGCTCTGGGCAAAGTCTTTCAAGGGTCGCGGGGCGATCGGCTCGCTCGACTACTTCACGCCCGTTGTGGCGGCGTCCGACGGGCTGGTCGTTCTCGCGGACTGCCAGTTCAGGGAGTTGAGCGAGGCCAAGCCCTGTACCTGGACCGGTGTCGACAAGACCGGCAAGACCGTCTGGACACAGCAGGACCACCGGGCGGCCGAGAACACTGCGGGGCGGACCGTCATCTTCCGCCGTACGGTCCCGGCGCTGCCGTCGGTGGTCGTGGGCCTGCGCCAGTTGGACGCGGATCGCAACGAGTACGTGATCCGGTCGGCCGTCGACGGCCGTGAGCTGAACCGGTACGCCGTCCAGCCGCTGAGCGCGCTCGGCCTGCAGGGTGATCTGACCGTGATCGCGGAGAAGGTCAATGGCAACTGCCAGGTGCTGGGCTTCCGCGACGGCAAGCAGGCAGTCGCGACCACGGGAATGCCCTGTTTGCAGGGGATGCACACGACGTACCCCGGCAGCCTTCGGCTCACGCCCGACCGGGCCTATCTGCTGGAGGGTGGCAATGCGCGGACGGTGTCGCTGAAGGACGGCAGTTGGCGGTCGATCGGCGGCCTGACCATCTCCACCGGTGACGAGCCTGCGGTGGCCGGGTCGGACGAGATCGTCTACCGCAGCGGCGGCACACTGACGGCAGTCGACGCGGGCAGCGGTGACAAGCTGTGGAAGAAGGACGTGCCCGGGAAGATCGTCGACATGTACGTCGACAACGGCGGCCTGCTGGTGTTCAGCAGGCCGAACGTGCACAACCCGTTCCTGTCCCACGCGGACCAGGACGAGAACGCCCTCCAGGTGACGTCGTGGGTCTCGCGGACCGGCAAGCAGACCGCGTCGCTGCTCGTCCGGAACGGCGACGCGACCCGCGGCGCCTCGATCGGCCCGGGCCAGAGCTTCCTGGTCGCCTACGACGTCCCGGGCGTCCGACTGGTCGGTGCCGACTGAGACCGCCGTACGACGTAGGCTTGGTGGCTGTTATGCGTACATATGAGGTCCGCACCTACGGGTGTCAGATGAACGTCCACGACTCCGAGCGCCTGCGCGGGCTGCTGGAGGACGCGGGTTATGTCCGTGCGCCCGAGGGTGACCAGGCCGATGTGGTCGTGTTCAACACCTGCGCGGTCCGTGAGAACGCCGACAACAAGCTGTACGGCAACCTCGGTCATCTCGCGCCGGTGAAGGCGAAGAAGCCGGGGATGCAGATCGCCGTCGGCGGCTGCCTGGCGCAGAAGGACAAGGCGACCATCACCAAGAAGGCGCCATGGGTGGACGTCGTGTTCGGCACCCACAACATCGGCTCGCTGCCGGTGTTGCTGGAGCGGGCCCGGATCGCCGAGGAGTCCCAGGTCGAGATCCTGGAGTCGCTCGACGTGTTCCCGTCGACGCTGCCGACCCGCCGCGAGTCGCCGTACTCCGCCTGGGTCTCGGTCAGCGTCGGCTGCAACAACACCTGCACGTTCTGCATCGTCCCGGCCCTCCGCGGCCGCGAGAAGGACCGCCGGCCGGGCGACGTGCTCGCCGAGGTCGAGGCACTCGTTGCCGAGGGCGTGCTCGAGGTGACCCTACTCGGTCAGAACGTCAACTCGTACGGCGTGGAGTTCGGCGACCGCTACGCCTTCTCGAAGTTGCTCCGCGCCTGCGGCGGCATCGAGGGGCTCGAGCGGGTCCGGTTCACCTCGCCGCATCCGCGCGACTTCACCGCGGACGTGATCGAGGCGATGGCCGAGACGCCGAACGTGATGCCGTCGCTGCACATGCCGCTGCAGTCCGGCTCGGACCAGATCCTCAAGGCGATGCGCCGCTCGTACCGGCGCGACCGCTATCTCAAGATCATCGAGGACGTGCGCGCCGCGATGCCCGAGGCGGCGATCACGACCGACATCATCGTCGGCTTCCCCGGGGAGACCGAGGAGGACTTCCAGGGCACGCTCGACGTGGTCCGCCAGGCGCGGTTCGCCGGCGCGTTCACGTTCCAGTACTCCAAGCGGCCCGGCACTCCGGCGGAGTCGATGGAGGACCAGGTGCCGCGGGACGTAGTACAGGACCGCTACGAGCGGCTCGTCGCGTTGCAGGAAGAGATGGCCTGGGCCGAGAACAAGTCGATCGTCGGCCGGTCGCTCGAGGTGCTCGTTGCCGAGGGGGAGGGGCGGAAGGACGCCGCGACCCACCGGCTGTCCGGGCGGGCGCAGGACAACCGGCTCGTCCACTTCGCGCTGCCCGAGGGCGTCGAGAAGCCGCGCCCCGGTGACATGGCGACCGTCGAGGTCACGTACGCCGCTCCGCATCACCTGGTGGCCGACGTGTTCGGCTCCGTACGGCGTACTCGCGCGGGCGACGCCTGGGAGCGCCTGCAGGACGCGCCGGCCACTTCGCCCTCTGCTTCGCCCGGCGTGATGCTCGGGATGCCGCAGATCGGCGTGAAGCCCGCGCCACTCGAACCCGCAACCGGCGGCTGCCAAGTTGGCTGATGTGATCCCAGCCGACGCGGAGCCGTTCGCCTCGGGGCGGGATGCGGATGTCTACTCCATCGACGACTCCTGGGTACTACGGCGTTACCGCAACGGCCATTTGGTGCGCGACGAGGCCGACTTCATGCGCTGGGTCGCGAAGTACGACTACCCGGTCCCGGCCGTCCGCCAGGTCGACGGTGCCGACATGGTCATCCAACGGCTCACCGGCCCGACCCTCGCCGACGCAGCCCTGGCAGGCGACATCACCGCGATCGAACTGGGCCGCCTCCACGCCGACCTGCACCGCCGCCTCCACGCCATCCCACCCCCGAGCGGAACCCGCGGCCTGGTCGTCATGCACGGCGATCTTCACCCCTACAACGTGATCCAGACCCCCGACGGCCCGGTAGTCATCGACTGGCGCAACGCAGAAGAGGGCCCGCCCGAATTCGACATCGCCATGACAGCGATCATCTTCGCCCAGGTAGCCCTCGACCCCGCCTGGGCAACCCTCTCCCCACTCCTCCGCGAGTCCCTGGCCACCTACCTCGCACACTCGATCGACCCCACCCCCGGCCTCGACGCCGCCCTGGCTTCCCGCTCCCGCAACATCACCCTGACTCCAGAAGAACTGGCCCTCCTCCCAGCCCAGGCAGAACTCATCCGCTCCCTTCTTCCGCAGTAAACCCCTCACACCGCTCCTTGTGAGGGCCGGGTTCTGCTATTGCCTGCAGGCTCGCGTCTGACGGCATGACTACTCGAGACAGCTCTCAAGTAGCTGTCCCAAGGTGTCGGCCTCAACATCCCAGCGGACAAGATGCACAGCGCCCGACCGACCACGCCGGATGTGCTCCAGTTGCCGCTCGGACAGTCCTACTCCGGCAACGATCAGAATGATCGGCGCCTCAGTGGGAAGATTCTCGATCAACCTCGTGACTCGTTCGCGTTCATTTGCGGCCCGAGGCGTCAAGCGTGATCGAATCTCAAGAGCGACTTCCTTCTCGCCGGCCGAGACGATGGCGTCGACAATCGCGCCGCCGAAAAGGGCGTTCTCCCGCACGATCGCATCTGTCGGCGCAACCTCCGTGAGTACGTCCAGGACATGATCCTCGAATCGCTGGGCGACCGAGCCGCGCCGCTGGGCCAAGGATTGGAGGATCGGTGGACCGGATTGTTCTGCCGCCCGGCTGACCCGTTCCGGCACTCGGTCGCCATGAGCAGCGCGGTCGCCCGCTTGCAGAAGTTGCGAGATCGGCCCTCTTAGGTCGGCGGGCACAATTCCGCGATTGATGAGGACGTCCAGCATGGCCATGGCGGACCGCTCCCCGGGTGGAGGTGGTGGGGCCGCCAGCGATCTGATGACACGTTCGAGTTCGAGCCGCAGTTGCACCAGTCCTGTCGGGCCGATGGCGGTCTCGACGGTGATGTCCTCGTGGGGTTCCCGGTTTTCGGTTCGAGCAGGAGGCCCTTCGCCTGTCGCGGTAGATTCGGAGGGGATTACGCGGGCCGGCTGTTCAGCGAGACTCTGAAGTGCAGTTCCGAAGGGTTTGGTATCGTCCGGAATCTCGCCGATTTCAACCAAGCTGCCGAGCTTTATGGCGTAGCGGCCGAGTAGCGTGCGTTGGATCAAAGCGGCAGCTACAAAGGCGGTGCCGAGCAGGAGAATGATCTTGGTGAACAGTATTGCCACCGGGGTGGCTAGACGCCCTATTGCCGATGGTTCTGCGCCCGGTTTCGTCGTCTTTTGCGTTGTTGTAGACGACGAAGTCTTTCCAGCTTCGCCTACTTTGGACTCGCTGGTCTCCACCGTCGTGACCTCAGTGGCCTCGTGGGGCGGCACATCTTCCCGGATGAGGACAAATGCACCGCCGAGCAAGGTAAGCGTCAACACCGCGAAGGCGATCCAGTTGGCGATCTTTGGGCGCGCGACCGCATCTTGATGGCTCGGCACGGCTGACAAGGTAGCGCCCTGAGAGCGTCGCCGCTAGAGGATCCGCACCTTGGGCAGGTGACTTCTTGCTAGCAGCCTCGTGTCGCCACGTGAGTATTCTGCTCGAATCGACAATGGTGAGGCGGCACGTTCTCACCTATTCGAGCGGTCCTTTCGTTTGGGGACGGTGTATCGAGCTCAATGAGAAACGCAACGCGGCACATTCAGTCACAGGCGGGCTCGCCTCAGCCACCGCGGGTTTGTCTGAGCAGCGACGGAGGAGCTGCGAACTACGGGCGGGCGGGAGCCGCGACGGAGGAGCGGCGTGGGATCAGGCGTTGAGGAACTGGCTTGGTTTGAGGGCGTGGTCAACTATGCGGACGTCGCCGATGGTGCCGGCGAAGGTTTGGTCGATGGTGTTGGCGTAGTGGCCGGCGCCCAGGAGCCAGGGGGCGCCGGTGGTGCTGAGGCCGTTGGACGGGGTTGCCGGGTTGCGGAGGAGTTCTGAGGAGTCGACGTACAGGGTGCTGTGTTTGCCGTCGTTGACGACCGCGAGGTGGAACCAGCGGCCGGCGAGTTGCTCGTGGCCCCAGTTCGTGAAGGTGTCGTTCTGGTCGAGCGGGTAGACCGCCCACTGGGCCTGGCGACCGCCGGAGAAGCCGAGCTTCGCGACCGGCTCGGACGGGTCGCTGCCGGTCTTGCCGACGTCGGCGCCGGTGCCGAGTCGGCTGAGCAGGCCCTCCCACGCGTGGTCGGCGCCGTCATCGGCCAGCTTGACGAAGGCTTCGATCGTGTAGCCGCTGCGGAAGGTCTGGCGGTTGAGTGGCGCGTTGTCCGCGGTACGGAGGTAGCCGCCGCGAGCGGGGTCCTTGCCGCCGGCAAATATCCAGCTGGCGTGCGCCGGCTGGTCCGGGTGGTGGTCGGTCGACGTCTTGAGGCTGTCGGCCGGGCTGCCCGGCAGCAGGACCGGGGTGAGGTCGTTGCCGCGTCCTGACCGGTCGATCACCTTGCTGCCAACAGCTCCATCGAGTCGCCAATAGGCGAGCGTGCCGGGGATGACCAGTTCGCGCGCCGGGCGTTCCGGACGGACCGGCTGCGGGTCGAACCCGGCGAAACGGGCGGTGAAGTCGAGAGGCACTGAGAAGCGGTTGGTCTCGTCGGTGAGTTCGAGCTCACCCTCGGCCAGCAGGCTGCGCCGGGCCGGCTGCTGCTCCAGGATCCACGGCGAGATGGTCTCGACGTCGATCGTGTTGCGCGCCAGGTCGAAGTGGTAGAGGCGGATCATCGCCGAGCCGCCGTAGTACCGGTCCTGGTAGTTGGTGATGTGCAGGTGCACGTCGTGGCCGGCCTTGTTCTGCCGGATCACGCGGCCGGACGGCCAGAAGTGACCATTCAGGGTGAGGAAGATCTGGTCGTTGCCGTCGACAAGTTGTTCCCAGACGCGGTTGCCGTGGTCGGAGAACTTCGCCACCGGGTCCCCGGCATCGGCGTAGACGAGCTCGTGGATGGTCAAGATGACCGGCATCCGAGGGTGGTCGGCGATCACCTTGCGCGCCCACGCGAAGCCGGCGTCCGACGGTCGCCAGTCCATTGCCAGCAGCAACCATTGCCGGCCGGCCGCGCGGAACACGTGGTACGAGTTGTACCCGTCCGGCGTCGACCCGCCGTACGTGCTCGATCTGCGGAACCGGCGCGGCCCGAAGGTCTGCAGGTACGGCGTATCGCCGCGCTGGTCGTCGGTGCTGCCGTCGATGTCGTGATTGCCCGCGAGCACGGAGTACGGCATCCGGGCACGGTCGAGTACGTCGAACACAGGGGCCGCTTGGGCGAACTCCATCGTGAGCGCGTTCTCCACCACGTCGCCGAGATGCGCGGTGAAGACGATGTTGTCCGCGGCCCGCTGCTCGATCAGATACTCGAAGCTCGCGGTCAACGGCGCGGGATCGCCCCGGTCGGTGTCGAACAAGTACTGCGTGTCCGGCACGACGGCGAGCGTGAATCGCGGGCTGTCCGGATCCCCCGTACGCCGCGCAGCCGCGCCGGTGGTGACCGCCGCCGAGGCGGTGTCGCCCATCGTCGAGGCGGTGTCAGTCGTCGTACCGGCGAAGGCAGGTGAAAGAGCGCCCGGCAGAGCCCCGACTCCGAGCGCGCCGACGCCGGTAGCACCGGCCTGAAGCAGCCGCCGCCGGCTCGTACCGTCGTTGTGGATGGTCATTCAGTGCCTCCGCAGTCGTTGACAACGAAGGCACTGTAGAGCCTCTCACCCGGCCCGACGGTGAACGGCGAAAGAACAGCCTTCTTCGTCGGCGCTACGTCAAGGCGCGAGCCTTCGAAGGCGAGGTGGCCCGGGCAGTCAGGGGGAGTCGGGCGAGAAGCCCTGCGCGATGATCGCGGGGAGTCCGCCGGAGCGGACGCCGGCGAGCACTCGGGCCTCGTGGGGGACGACCGGGTCGGGGAGGTTGTCCAGGGAGTACCAGCCGAGGCCGGCTGCTTTGCCTGGTTCCATCAGGCGGGGTTCGCCACGCCAGCGGGTGGTGGTGAAGAAGAAGTCGACGCGTTCGTCGATCGGCCGGCCGTTGCCGCCGGTGCGGTGCATCGCGGTGAGGGGGAGCAGGTCGGCCGGGTCGATCTCGACGCCGACCTCCTCGCGGACCTCGCGGATCGCGGCGGCGAGCACCGACTCGTCCTTCTCGACATGGCCGGCGGGCACGGCCCAGTAGCCGTCCATGTAGCCGGTGTCGGCCCTGAGCAGCAACAACACCTCGTCGCCGCGCCGAAGCACGACGTACGCCGCCGGAATCACCTGGAACCGATCCATGCCGCAACCCTAGACGGACCTGCCGACAACCCGAACCGCCAAGGCCGACCCACCGAGCGCAACCCGGCAAGGCCAACCCAGCGAGGGCCCCGGGCGAGGGCAACCCGGCAAGGGCAACCCGGCGAGGGCACCGGGCGAGGGCAACCCGGCAAGGGCAACCCGGCGAGGGCGCCGGGCGAGGGCAACCCGGCAAGGGCAACCCGGCGAGGGCACCGGGCGAGGACAACCCGGCAAGGGCCAACCCGGCAAGAGCACCCGGGCGAGGAAACCGAAAGGAAGGGGGAACAGTGAAGGGCCGCGAGGACGAATCCTCGCGGCCCTTCGGAGACGAGACGTCAGGCGGGGTTGTTCGGCCCGTTGTCGATGTCGTCGTCCTGACCGTCGAGACCGTCGAGACGGTCCTTGGCGACGCCGACACCCTGGTCGATCTTGTCGCCGTACTTGCCGCCGGTCTTCTCGTCAACGAAGTCGCCGGCCTTGTCGAGACCCCCGCCGACCTGGTCGCCGTGCTGGTCGACGAGGTCGGTCGCCTTGTCCTTGAGTTCCTCGGCCTTGCCCTTGAACTTGTCGAAGATGCCCATCTCGTGGGGCTCCCATTCCTAGCGTAGTGAACTACTTACAGACAGCTAGCGGTGATCTTCCCACCTGGAAGCCCCCGAGTGTGGGATGTCTCAGTTTCCGCCGGCCGGCGGTGCCTCGACGTCGCCGCCGCTCTCCTCCGGGTCGTCGCCGCCGACCTCGACGTCCCCGCCACTCTTGGCCTCGACGTCGCCGCCGCTCTTGCCCTTCAGTTCCACATCGCCACCACTGCGCTTGGCGGCGTCGAACTCGCCGTCCAGGTCCAGGGCGTCCTTGGCCGCGTCGGTCTCTTCGTCGAACGGATTCGTCACTGTATGTCCTCCCGAGTCGGTACTGCGCTGAATCGTGTCGGCCCCCCAGAGCGGACCGCACTCCTTGCCTCCGTTCCTACCGAACACACAGGGTCATCACAACCCCTTCGGCCCCAGTCTTGGGCAAGAGTTCACGCCTCCTACCGTGGATCAGGGCAGGCACTGTCACACTGGTCGGATGGTCGTGCCACTGGTCGTCGCGGTCGTCGGTCCCACCGCGGCCGGCAAATCCGACCTCTCCGTTGCCCTGTGCAAGCGATTGCACGGTGAGGTGGTCAACGCCGACGCGATGCAGGTCTACCGCGGGATGGACGTCGGTACCGCGACGATCACCGTCGCCGAGCGGCAGGGGATCACCCATCACCTGCTCGACATCCTCGACGTCACGCAGACCGCGACCGTCGCGGAGTTCCAGCAACTCGCCCGGGCCGCGATCGACGACTGTCTGCGGCGTCAGGTGGTGCCGGTGCTCGCCGGCGGCTCCGCGCTGTACGTCCGCGCGATCCTGGACGACTTCGCGTTCCCGGGCACCGACCCCGCAGTACGGGAACGGCTCGAGGCCGAGCTGGCCGAGCACGGGTCCGGCGAACTGCACCGGCGTCTCGCCGAGGTGGACCCGCCTGCCGCCGAGCAGATCCTGCCGAGCAACGGCCGGCGGATCGTGCGTGCGCTGGAGGTCATCGAGATCACCGGTACGCCGTACGTCGCGACCCTGCCCGAACACACCTACATCTACCCGGGTGCTGTCCAGCTCGGACTCGACGTGCCCAGGCCGGTCCTCGACGAACGGATCGGCCGCCGGGTGGACCGGATGTTCGAGAACGGGTTCGTCGACGAGGTCCGCGACCTGCTCGGCAAGGGCCTGTTGGACGGCCGTACGGCGAACCGCGCGCTCGGGTACTCCCAGGTGATCGCGCTGCTCGCCGGTGAGATCAGTGAGGCCGAGGCGCGCGAGCGGACGGCTCAGGCGACCAGGCGGTTCGCCAGGAGGCAGGATTCCTGGTTCCGCAAGGACCCCCGGATCACCTGGCTGGCCTACGACGATCCCGACCTCGTCGAGCGCGCGGCAACCGTCGTACGAGAGTCCGTGGTCCAGGGCAACCGTTCGGCGCCGGGCGGCGTAGATGGGGTGGAAGAAGGCCTGGGGGCTGTGGATGCGAGGGGGTGACCGCGAGGCCGAGTTCCGCGAGTACGTGCTCGCGGATCGCACCAGACTGATGCGTACGGCGATGCTGCTCACCGCGGGCGATGTGCACACCGCCGAAGATCTGGTCCAGACCGCGTGTACGAGGGTGTACGTGCACTGGCACCGGATCCGGCACGAGGGCGCGGGGCCGTATGCCCATCGCATCCTGGTCAACGCCTTCCTGGACGAGCGCCGCCGGGCCGGCCGCCACCCCGAGGTGGTGACCGCCGAGACGTTCGAACCACGGCTGTCCGAGGAGACGGACCAGGTGGACACGCTGGCCGTCCGGCGCGCGCTGCTCGACCTGGCGCCGCGGCAACGGGCGGTCCTGGTCCTGCGGTACTTCCAGGATCTCGACGTCGCCAGTTGCGCGCGCATCCTGGAGTGCACCGAGGGGACTGTGAAGAGCCAGACGGCGAAAGCTTTGAAACGACTGAAGGATCTGATGGCCGAGGACCCGGCCGCCGATCCCGCGACCGGGAGTAGTTGACGTGGACGACGTGAAGTTGCTGCTGACGCAGTTCGCCGACCAGGCGGTCGACGGCCTGCCGCCGGCCGACGTGGACGCGGATGTGGCGCGTGGTCGCCGGGCGCTGTTCCGGATCCGGGCGCGCCGGCGGACCACCGGTGTGCTCTGCATCGCCGCTGTCACCACGGCCGTGTTCGGCTTCGGCAACCAGTTGAAGTGGTGGGGCGGTCCCGACAAGGAGGTCGCCACTGGCGGCGCGCCGGCCGAGGCCTCCGCGACTCCCACCCCCAGTCCGGCTACGCCACAGAGCGAGGAGACGATCTCGACCTTCGCCGGTGCCGCCCTGGAACTGGTCCCGAACACCAAGCCCTGGAGCACAGTCGCCTGCACGCTCGTGCCGCAGGGCTGGACCCCACAGACCCCGATCGCCGCCGACCGCGTAGTACTGACCCCTCCGAGTGCCCGAACGTCCGACGACCAGGCCAAGCTCGTACTGCGGTCCGCCGCCGACGCGCAGAGTCTGTTGTCGGTGCGAGTGACGCAGGCCGGTGGCAAGGTCTTCCACATCGGGACGGCGGCCGGTCGCGAGGTCGGTCAGGTCAAGCTCGGCGAGCGCTGGCTGGTGGTTCAGTTGCCCACCGAGCATCCGGGCTGGGACGACGCCTCACTGCAGCGGTTCATGGCATCCTGCACGGTGTCCTGACACGGTTCGACTGGCGTTTGCGTCGCCGAGCAGGTAGGCAGGGCCTGTCCCTGTACGCCGACCCGCGGAGGACCCGGTGACACCGAAAAGCTTGGCCGCAGCCCTGACGGCTGGCGCGCTCGTCCTGTCCGGCCTGACTGCCAGTACGGCGGTCGCCCACCGGCACGCCCCGCCGGTGAAGACGCCCACCGCGATCGGCTTCGGTGGTGCCGTCGCCTCCGTCGATGCCGACGCCACCAACATCGGCCTGTCGGTACTCCGGCACGGCGGCAACGCGGTCGACGCAGCAGTCGCGACGGCGGCCGCGCTGGGCGTGACGGAGCCGTACTCCGCCGGTATCGGTGGCGGCGGCTACTTCGTCTACTACAGCGCCAAGAACCACAAGGTCTACACGCTCGACGGCCGCGAGACAGCGCCGGCGACGATGCCGAACAACGCCTTCATCAACCCGGCGACCGGCAAGCCGTACAACTTCTTCCCCGAACTCGTCACCTCGGGCGTCTCGGTCGGAATCCCCGGCACGCTGGCGACCTGGGACTCGGCTCTGCACAACTGGGGATCGCTCTCGCTCGGCAAGGCCCTGCAGCCCGCCGCGAACCTGGCCGACCGCGGCTTCGTCATCGACCAGACCTTCCGCAACCAGACGCTCGACAACAAGGCCCGCTTCTCGGCGATCACGCCGACCGCGAAGCTCTACCTGCCCGGTGGAGACGCGCCGGTGGTCGGATCGGTGTTCAAGAACAAGGACCTGGCGAAGACGTACGAACTGCTGGGCCGCAAAGGCCCGTCCGCCTTCTACAGCGGGCCGATCGCGCACGAGATCGAGAAGGTCGTGCAGACCCCGCCGAAGGCACCGGGCGCGACCTTGCCGGTGATGCCCGGCTATCTGACGACCGCTGACCTGGCGAAGTACAAGGTCATCAAGCGGGACCCGACGAAGGTCCACTACGAAGGACTCGACGTCTACGGGATGGCGCCGTCGTCGTCCGGTGGAACGACGGTCGGTGAGGCGCTGAACATCCTGGCGCCGCAGCACCTGTCGAAGATGTCGACGCCGCAGGCTCTGCACACGTACCTCGAGTCGTCGGCGCTCGCCTTCGCCGATCGCGCCGCCTACGTGGGCGATCCGGCGTACGTGAATGTGCCGGTGAAGGAGTTGTTGTCGCGCGGCTTCGGCGCTGAGCGGTCCTGCTTGATCGATCCGGATCACGCGTTGGTGAAGCCGTTGAAGGCCGGTTCGCCGGACGGCAGCTACTCGCCGTGCACGCCGGGTGTCGCCACGACGCAGCGGCCCGATACCGAAGGGTTGTCGACGACTCACCTAGTCACCGCTGACAAGTGGGGCAACGTCGTCTCGTACACGTTGACGATCGAGCAGACCGGCGGCAGCGGCATCCTCGTACCGGGTCGCGGCTTCCTGCTGAACAACGAGCTGACCGACTTCTCCGCCGCCTACGACCCGGCCGACCCGAACCGGATCCAGCCCGGCAAACGCCCCCGCTCCTCGATGTCGCCGACGATCGTGCTCCGTGGCGGCAAGCCGTTCCTCGCTCTCGGCTCTCCTGGTGGCTCGACGATCATCACCACGGTCCTGCAGACCCTGACCAACCGGCTGGACCGCGGGATGACGCTGCCTGAGGCGATCGCCGCCCCGCGTGCTTCCCAACGCAACACGGCGACGGTGACAGCGGAGCCGCCCTTCATCGATGCCTATGGCAAGGACTTGGCGCCGTACGGTCACGTCCTCGTCCCATCCGGCGACGCACTCACCTCAGCAGCCGAAATCGGCGCGGTCGCGGCGCTCGAGTTCCTCCCCGGCGGCGGCTATCTCGCAGCAGCCGAACCCAAACGCCGAGGCGGTGGCGCCGCCGGAACCGTCCACCAACTCTGGCCGAACTGAGCCGGTACGACGGAGGAGCCGCCCCACGCAGCTCCTCCGTCGCCGCTCCCACCCACCCTGAAACGCCGGCTCCTGGCGTCGCGGCTAAGTAGGCCCGCCCCGTCGCCTGCTCCCGCGTCGCGGCTCCCCCCACCCGAAACAACGCTCCTACGTCGCGGCTCCGCCAAGCGAACTGCGCTGGTACGTGCCTGGTCGTCACCACCCAGTGCGAATCGGAGCACCTACTCAGCTGTTCTTCAAGCGTTTGGGGGCTGACGGCAAAGGTGCTGGTTCGGGGACCGGTTGGTCAGCTGCCGGAGATTCCAGCCACCCCTCGTACTGCGTGAGTAAGCCATCCAGCACCGTCAGATCCGTAGTGGCGGGGAGGAGAACCGTCCAAGGGTGGTCCTCGTCGTCGTCCTCGCCCTGGAAGTGGCCTCGGCGGAGCGTTCCATCGAGCGCGTCCGCGACGTGTTCCGCGTCCTCGCGTTCGAAGAAACAGGCGACCAGGTCCATGGTCATCAGCCTACTGGGACACCGCGGCGAGGCCCGCGCGTGCGACCGTTGCCTCGTGTGCGTAGCCGGTCGACTCGGCGAGTTCCAGAGCCTGCTGGTAGATCGCGCGTGCATGGTCGGCCAGACCGGCCGCCAGGGAAGTTTCGGCATAGCTGTTCAGGAAGTTGACCGCCCACTGGCGTTCTGCGGAATCCTCGACGAGCTGCAGCGCCTTCCGATGAGTCGCGAGTGCTTCCTCGTAGCGTCCGGCCTCGCGTAGAGCTACGGCCAGGTAGTTGAGGCACCAGGCCTGGTTCTGTACGTGGTCGTCCTCGCGGGCCAGCCGCAACGCGTCGGTCAGGTACGCGATCGCCCCCGCCGGATCCGTCGCGCCGATCGCAGCGCCGAGGGTGACCAGAGCGGTGATCGGCGGCGGCCAGTCCTCCGCATCGCTCTGCAAAGCCAGCGCCGTACGGGCGAGCGCGGCGGCTTCGTCGAGTTGGCCGAGTTGGTACGCCGCCCAGGCCTGGAACGCCGTCGCGTGGGCGACTCCCTTCGGCTGCTGGTCCCGGTCGAACAGCTCGGCGGCCGACCTGAACAGTTCCATCGCCTGCGAGGTCTCGCCGAGATCCTGGTGAAGATAGCCACGGCGTACCGCAAGAGAGGCCGACTCCGGCATCGTCGTCGCCGCCGATTCGTAGTACTGCAAGGCTTCCGGGAAGCGGCCGGCGCTGTAGCGGGCGAAGCCGAGATCCGCTTGCACGGCAGCGACCACTGCGGGGTCGCCAAGGCGTTCGGCCGCTGCCAGTGCCTGCTCGAGCAGACGGTTCTCGTCGGCGGACGCGGCGCGGCGGAAGTAGTAGGGGCGGAGCAGTCGCGGCAGGCGGCTGACGTGCAGATCGGAGCCAACCGTCAGAGCCTCGACCAGGTTCGGATATTCCTCGTCGAACCAAGCCAGCGCGGCCTCCTGACCGGCGAACGCAGGCAGGGCAGCCGGCGCTGGACAAGGCAGCGGTGTCTCGTCCGGGTACGCATACCGAAGCAGCTTGCCGGCCGCCGCCGCGCTGTGCAGGTAGTAGTCCAGCACCCGTACTACGGCCTGCCGCTGGTCCGCCGATGATTCCTCGGCCGTAGCGAGCCGCCCCGCAAAGCCGCGCACCAGATCGTGCAAACGGAAAACGGCCGGTCGCGGTTCCTGCACCAAATGGCTGTCGACCAGGTCCTCGAGCGAAGTCTGTGTCGCTGCCAGGCTGCTGCCGGTGAGCGCGGCCACGACGTATGCATCAAAGGTTGCTCCAGGCAACAGACCGAGCAGCCGGAAGGTTCGCCGTTGGCCGTGATCGAGTTGGCGAAGCGACATCGACAGCGCCGTGTCGACATGGTCGGAGCCGGTTCGCAGCCGGTCGGCCAGCACGCCGATGGTCCAGCCGGGACGATGCCGCAGCCGCGCCGCCGACAATCTGATGGCCAACGGCAACCCGCCGCACAGCCGTAGTACCTCGGCGGTCGCTTCGGGTTCTTTCGCCACCCGGTCGCCCGGACCGCTCGCCTGCTGGAGGAGCTCGATCCCGTCGGCAGCTCCGAGCACGTCCAACGACACCGGCGGTACTTGGTCGAGCTCGACGAGCCGGTTGCGGCTGGTGATCAGGACGGCGCTGGCGCCGGCTCCGGGAAGCAACGGCCGGGCATGCTCGGCGTCAGCGACGTTGTCCAGCAGGACCAGCACTCGCCGCTGCGCCAACTCCGCTCGCCAGAGCGCAGCGAGCTCTTCCACGCCGGCCAGGCTGTCGGCAGTCGGGATCTCCAGAGCGGCCAGCAACATCCGCAGCGCCGCAACCGGCTCCAGCGGCTCACGGGCAGGCGTGAAACCGTGCAGGTCGAGATACAGCTGACCATCGGCGTACTCCGGCGCCAGCTGATGTGCCAAATGGACCGCCAGGCAGGTTTTGCCGACGCCGGCCATCCCGTCGATCGCGACCGCCCGGGCTGCGAGCAGGCTCTGCCGCACGGCGTCGAGTTCTTCCTGCCGTCCGGTGAAGTCCGCGACATCCAGCGGCAGGTCGTTGCGGCCGGCCACCTTCGGACGCACCGCGGCGGCCGGCGGTGGCGGGGGGAGCTGGGACGCCAGCTCCCAGAGCTCCCGCAGCGGCCGGGGATCGCGCCGCACGAGGCGACACAACGCGACAACCGAGGACCAGGGTGGCAGGCTGCGGCCCGCGAAGTACCGCGACAGCGACGACGAGCTGATGCCGGTCGCCCGCTCCAACTCGCGCAAGCTGCGCCCGGACAGCTTCTGGATCGCCTGCAACCGCCCGGCCAGCTCGGTGCGGGGCGACTCGGCCCGCTGTGTCACGCCCCACCTTCCGCCCTGTCCCAGCCCGGGACGATCTCTTCGCTGCAGATTAGTGCAGGTGGGCGGCCGGTCGGCTGTCCCACGGTGTCCCACCGACCTCGCTGGGACGGTGCTCCCGGTGGTCCGATCGGTCCTGTTCACACCGAACGAGAACCACACCGAGAAGGAGCAGCACGATGCAGTCACGGATGAAGAACCCGGTCATGGTCATCACCGAGGCGATGGGCCCGGCGCAGAAGCTGATGGGCGCGGCCAAGCTGGGCGGCGTACCGGACACCACCCTGGAACTGGTCCACCTTCGGGTCAGCCAGATCAACGGGTGCAGCGCCTGTGTGGACGGCGGCACGAAGACCGCCCGCAAGAACGGTGAGACCGACGACCGGCTGGGCACGGTGGCCGCCTGGCGGGAGACGACGTACTTCACCGACGCCGAGCGGGCCGCGCTGGCCCTCGCCGAAGGCGCGACCCGGCTGGCCGACGGCGCCGGGGGAGTCTCCGACGAGGTCTGGGACGAGGCCGCCAAGTACTACGACGAGCGGGGGCTGGCCGCGCTCGTCCTGATGATCGGGGTCACCAACCTGTTCAACCGGCTCAACGCCATCACCCGTCAGATCGCCGGCGCCTGGGGCTGAGCGAACACCTCCCGAGGAGAACCCGATGAACACGATCGCCGTACGAATGCACACCTACCGGGTCGGCCCCGATGAGCTGACCGAGTTCCTCAGCCGGCGGGCGGCTCTGGTCGCCGGGCTGCGGGCGGAGTACCCGGGTCTGGCGCAGGTCCAGTTGATCCGCCTGGAGGACGGGACCTACCGCGACACCTGGCGCTGGGACTCCTTCGAGCAGATGGCCGCTGCCTTCCCGGCAGCCGGCTCGCCCCAGGCAGCCGCCGTCCAGTCGTTCCTCACCGAAGCCGCTGCGCTGAACGGCGAGATCGTCGACGAGCGCTGACGCCGAGCCGTAAGACGCCGCCCTCGAAAGGGTTGCGGCGCCCGGGGGTGAGCCGCGTCCGGAACTCGACGAGCGCCGCCGGTTCTGGCGCTCCCGCGAGACCAGTACGGCGGAAGTCCACGACCCACAGCCGGTCCGCGCCCCGCATCGCGCGGACCGGCTCACATCGCCCGCACCGTAGGATCGGGGTGTGGGAGAGACTTTCAGCTGGCTCAAAGGGCATGGCACGGAGAATGACTTCGTGCTGCTGCCGGATCCCGACGGGACCGTACACGGGGACCTGGATGCCGCGTTGGTGCGGTTCCTGTGTGACCGGCATGCCGGGATCGGGGCCGACGGCGTCCTGCGGGTGATCGAAGGGTCGAAGCAGGCGTACGTCGAGGACGGCGGCGCCTGGTTCATGGACTACTGGAACTCCGACGGGACCATCGGCGAGATGTGCGGCAACGGGATCCGCGTGTTCGCCCGCTACCTCGCCGAGGCGGGCCTGGTCGGCGACAAGCCGGTCCGGATCGGGACCAGGGCCGGCATCAAGGAAGTCTCGTTCAACGACGACGGCACGATCACCGTCGACATGGGCGAGCCGAGCTTCCCGGGTCCGGCCGGCATCGTCGTGGAGGCGAACGGTCACCAGTGGCCGGCCCTGCACGTGAACGTGGGCAACCCGCATGCCGTTGCCTTCGTCGACGACCTCCGTGAGCCCGGCGCGCTGGTGGATCCACCGGTGTGGTCCCCGGCCGAGGCCTACCCGAACGGCGTGAACGTGGAGTTCGTCGTCCGCAAAGGCCCGAACCAGGTACAGATGCGCGTGCACGAGCGCGGCTCGGGGGAGACCCGCTCGTGCGGCACCGGGACCTGTGCCGTGGCGGTGGCGTCCGCCCGGGCGGCCCACCAGGAGGCACCGGTCACGTACAAGGTCGGCGTACCGGGGGGTGAGCTCACCGTCACCTGGCGTGAGGACAACCACCTGGAGATGACCGGGCCTGCCGTGATCCACGCTCGCGGTGAATTTTCGCGCAGCTGGCTGCCCGCCTGAGGCGTAGTACGGGGAATTCGGTACCACGTGCGGTCGTTGGACTGTTAATCGGGTCGCCTGTCCGGGCGCTCCGTGCCACGATGGAAGGTATATGACGACCCAATCGCATTCATACGAAGAAGCAGATGTCGAACTCGACCTGGACCAGGGCGAGGACTCGGACTCTTCGTCGGGTTACGACACCTCGCTGAGCACCGAGGGACTCGAGCTCGAGGAACGCCAGGCGCTGCGGCGCGTGGTCGGGATGTCGACCGAGCTGACCGATATCAGCGAGGTCGAGTACCGCAAACTTCTGCTGGAGCGCGTCCTGCTGGTCGGGGTGTGGACCGAAGGCAGTGCCGAGGACGCCGAGAACTCGCTCGCCGAGCTGAAACTGCTCGCCGAGACCGCCGGTTCCGAGGTGCTCGACGGCGTGATCCAGCGGCGCAAGAAGCCGGACCCGGCGACCTTCATCGGTTCCGGCAAGGTGGCCGACCTGCGCAACCTGGTCGCGTCGCTCGGTGCCGACACGGTGATCGCCGACGGCGAGCTCGCGCCTGCCCAGCTGCGCAACCTGGAGGACAAGCTCAAGGTCAAGGTGGTCGACCGGACCGCGCTGATCCTGGACATCTTCGCCCAGCACGCGAAGAGCAAGGAAGGCAAGGCGCAGGTCGAGCTGGCCCAGCTGCAGTACATGAAGCAGCGGCTGCGTGGTTGGGGTGGGAACCTGTCCCGCCAGGCCGGTGGTCGCGTCGGTGCGGCCGGTGGCGGTATCGGTGGCCGTGGTCCCGGTGAAACCAAGATCGAGACCGACCGGCGCCGGATCAACACCAAGATCGCCAAGCTGCGGCACGAGCTGAAGGCCTTGAAGGGCACCCGCTCGACGATGCGTCAGGAGCGCCGTCGGCACTCGATCCCGTCGGTCGCGATCGCCGGGTACACCAACGCCGGCAAGTCCTCGCTGCTGAACAAGATCACCGGTGCCGGCGTGCTGGTCGAGAACGCGCTGTTCGCGACCCTGGACCCGACCACCCGGCGTACGACGACGTCGGACGGCCGCGTCTACACGTTCACCGACACCGTCGGATTCGTCCGGCACCTGCCGCACGACATCGTCGAGGCGTTCCGCTCCACGCTGGAAGAGGTCGCCGACGCGGATCTGCTGCTGCACGTGGTGGACGGTTCGCATCCCGACCCGCTGGCGCAGATCCAGGCGGTCCGTGAGGTGCTCGCCGAGATCGGCGCGGGTGACGTCCGGGAGATCATCGTGATCAACAAGGCCGACCTGGCCGATCCGATGGCCCTGGCGCCGATCCTGCACCGGGAGCCGCACGCGATCGTGGTCTCCGCGCGGACCGGCGACGGCATCGACAAGCTGACCGCGCTGGTCGAGGCGTCGCTGCCCCAGCCGGACGTCTCGGTCGACCTGCTGCTGCCGTACGACCGCGGCGACCTGGTCTCGCGGATCCACTCCGAGGGCTCGGTCGACACCCTGGAGCACACCGGCGAAGGCACCCGCCTCGCCGCCCGCGTCCACGCCGGCCTGGCCGACGAACTCGCGCCGTACGAGGTCAGTACTACGCGCTGACGCCGTACGGCGGTGTGCTTCTCGCACTGCCGGGACACAAAAGGCCGGCGGCCCTGGGAGATTTCCCAGGGCCGCCGGTTTTTGTTGCTCAGGGCATCAGCTGCGCTTCGAGACCTTCACGGTCATCGAGGTGCCGCTCTGACCGGTGACCTTGATGTTGACCCCGTTGTTCGGGACCTTCACACCGGCACTCGGAAGCTCCGGGTACCAGTAGGTCTTGCTGTCGTTGAACGTCGGCACGGCGGCCTGTCCACGGATGTAGCTGGGCTGGCCGTTGAAGTGCAGCGTGAACGAGTCAGCCTTGGTGAGCCCGAACGGAGCGTCGTAGCCGCTGACGCGCGGGCGCCAGACGGTTCCGTCCATCCGGTTGATCGGGACCGGCCGCGAGTCGATCGGCAGGGCCCGGCCCGTGCCCGGGTGCACGCTGGTGTTGTTGTCCGGCGTCGAGGTGTCGACGTACCAGATCAGCAGACCCGGCTGGTACGGGAAGTGCTCGACCTTGTCCGGCTGGGTGTTCAGGAAGCCGAAGTTGTACGGGCCGGTCTTGAGGTTCGCGTCGTACGAGATGTGGTTCACGTTCGTCGCGATGTAGTAGTTGTCGTACAGCGTGGTGATGCTGGCGCCGACGGAGCTGAAGCCGTTCAGCGTCCAGCCCTCCGGTGACGTCTCCGCACCCGAGTCGACCACCGTGGTGGTGCCCGAGGTGACCTTGAGGTCGTCGACGAAGAAGCCCTTGCCGCCGGCCGCCGCGTCGGTCACGTAGTGCAGCTGCAGGCCGATCGTCTTGCCCGCGTAGGCGGACAGGTCGAAGGTGGCCGGGACCCAGCCGGCGCTGGTGCCGTCGATACCGTTGCCCTCGGCCGCCTTGGTGATGCTGCCGGGGATCGCCTTGTAGCCGGTGCCGTCGTTGACCTCGACGTAGGCGTAGTCACACGGGTCCGGACCGCAGTCCTCGATGTCGTAGTTCGCCTGGAAGGTCAGGCTGGCCGAGCCGGCCGGCAGCGTGACCTGGCGGCTCATCGAACGGTCGAGGTTGTTGCCCTGCCCGCTCCACCACTGCTTGGTGCCGACCGGGGGAGTGACCAGCGGACTGACCACCTGCTTCTTCGGCAGCGTGACCACCAGGCCCTGGGCCTTGGCGGTGTTGTACTCGAACGGGCCGAGCTCGACGGTCCGGTTCTGGCCGGAGTTCACGATCTCGTAGTCCAGCCAGCCGAGGAACATCTTGTCCCAGGCGCCGAAGTCGGCCGCCTGCTCGCCGATGCCGCCGTCGGTGGGCTTGCTGACCCGGCTCTGCGCCATGATCGTCCACCAGTTGACGCCGTTCTCGCCGCCGGCCGTGTCGTACTGGTCCGGCAGGCCGAGGTCGTGGCCGTACTCGTGCGCGAAGACGCTGATGCCGCCGTTCTCCGGCTGCACCGTGTAGTCGCCGACCCACACGCCGGTGTTGCCGATCTGGGCGCCACCGATCGGGAAGTTGGCCGGGCCACCCGGGGTCTGGACACGCCAGCGGTGCGACCAGATCGCGTCCTCACCCTGCTGCGGGTCACCATCGGCCTGGTCGCCACCGGAGTGGACGATCTGGAAGTGGTCGATGTAGCCGTCCGGCTCGTTGAAGTTGCCGTCACCGTCGTAGTCGTAGCGGTCCCACTGGTCGTACGTCGCCAGGTCGGCCTTGATCTGCGCGTCGGTCTGGCCCTTGGCCTTCTGGTCCGTGACCCACTGGTTCACGGCGTCCTGGACCAGGGCCCAGGTGTTGTTGCAGACGTTGCCGGCGCACGGGAAGCCGTTCGACCGGCCGTAACGTGCCTCGTTGTAGGGCACCTTCACCCAGTCGCTGACCTCGCCGTTGACCGAGTAGCGGCCGGAGGACTGCTTCTCGTAGTACTTCTTCACCGAGTTGCCGCTGCCGAAGTACAGGTCGCGGTAGTGCTGGGCCGAGTAGTCGGCCTGCCAGACGGTCGAGTTGTCCACCGCCCGGTTCGGAGCCGGGATCGCGTTGTGCAGCGGGCCGTCGAAGGTGGCCGGACCGGGCGTCGCCGGGTCGGTGTCCTGGTCGGGGTAGCTCGGGTGCCGCTGGTTGCCGAACTCGGCCAGGATGACGAAGATCTTGTCGGTCTTCTCCCGGGACAGCTCGACGTACTGGTCGACCTTGCCCTGGGCGTTCTTCGCGCCCTTGGCTCCCTTGGTCTTGGTGCCCAGCTTCATCACCGTGCTGGCGCCGCGCTTCTCGGCCTTGCCGGTGCCGTTCAGGAGCTTGGTGATCGCCTCCTGACGCAGATCCCGGCGCTTGTCCTCCAGCGGGTTCGGCAGCTCGTCAGAGGCCGGTGCCTCGCTGGCGTTCGTGGTGCCGCCCGAGGACGGCTGCTGTGTGACGGCGTTCCCGGCCTGGCTGATGCTCAGGCCGAAGGTCGCCGCAATAGCCAGGCTGACCAGCCCGACAGTTACCTTGCGCACGTTTCCCTCCCAGCTCATAAATCCACTCCGTCAGGTGGTAACGGAGTGTGAGTAGTGCTCCCCCGAGCGTGTACTTCTGCGCGACAGTACGGGGAAAAGGCGGGTTGATGAAGTGGTTCGGCGGAATTTTCCAGGTAACAGCGGGGAATCATGCGCGCACGGACCTGGGTAAGACCACTCAGTCGAGTGGAGTACCTGTACGCAGCGTCAGGGACCGGCTGATTGGCACACTGTCCGGCATGGAGGATGTCCGGTCGCGTGGTGACGCCGCGGACCTGCTGTTGCCGCTTTGGCGTGCGCTGGTCGTGTTCCGGGTGATCACCTGGCTCTTCGCCTGCTTCGGGGTGTGGACTCGCTGGGACGGCATCCATCGGCACTCGGGGGCGGTCGCCCAGCTCGCCATCATGGGCGTGTGGACCGTCGTCGCCTCGATCGGCTACAGCAGGCACTGGGGCCGCCGGAACACCCGGCTGGCCCTCGCCGACCTGGTGGTGACGGTCGGCTGCATGTATGCGACCCTGCTGGCCCAGCCGCTGCTCGACATCCGAGGCGGAGCCTCCGTGCTCACGTCTGTCTGGGCAGCGGGTCCGGTGATCGCACTGGCCATCTCCCGCGGCCGTGACGGCGGTCTGCTCGGCGCTGCGACCATCAGCCTCGCCCTGTTGTCTCTGCGCGGAGTCGACCACGCTTCGAAGATCCTCAGCAACGTCCAACTGCTCCTGGTCGCCGGGCTCGTCGTCGGGTACGCAGCGACCACTATGCGCCGCGCCAACGCCCGGCTGCGCGAGGCGATCGCCGCCGAGGGCGCCGCGGCCGAGCGGCTCCGCCTGGGCAGGTCGATCCACGACGGAGTACTGCAGGTGCTTGCCCAGGTGCAACGACGCGGTACTGCGATCGGCGGCGAGGCAGCCGAGCTCGCGGCGCTCGCTGCCGAGCAGGAGGTCGCTCTGCGCACCCTGATGGCCTCCCGGCCGTCGACTGGTGATCGAGGACGGATCGACCTCTGCATGCTGCTGATCCCGTTGGCCACGCCGCGGGTGGACGTCGTCGTACCGGCCGGGCAGGTGTTGTTGCCGACGGCCACCGCTACCGAACTGGTTGCCGTCGTCAAGGAAGCCCTGAGCAACGTCGACAAGCACGCCGGGCCGGGCGCCCGGTCGTGGGTGGTGGTCGAGGACCTCGGTGACGAGGTCCTGCTGTCCGTCCGCGACGATGGAACCGGGACGACACCCGACCGGCTCGAACAGGCCACCTCCGACGGTCACCTCGGCGTGAGCCAGTCGATCCGCGGCCGGATCGCCGATCTGGGTGGCAGCGTCTCGGTCCGGACCGCTCCGGGCGAGGGGACCGAGTGGGAGATGAGAGTGGGCAGCAGATGACGCGGGTGATGATCGTCGACGACCACCCGATGTGGCGCGAGGGCGTCGCCCGGGATCTGGGCAGCCGCGGGTACGACGTCTGCGCGACCGCCGCCGACGTCTCGAGTGGAATCCGCATCGCACTGGCGACCCGGCCGGACGTGGTGGTGATGGATCTGCAGCTGGGCCAGGGGTCCGGCGTCGATGCGACCCGGGAGATCACCGCTGCGCTACCGGACACCAGGGTGCTCGTGTTGTCGGCCAGCGCCGAGCAGGCCGACGTACTGGCTGCTGTGAAGAACGGCGCCTCCGGTTATCTGGTGAAGTCTGCATCGCTGGACGAGTTCGACGACGCAGTACGGCGTACTGCTGAGGGGGACGCCGTCTTCAGTGCTGGGCTGGCCGGGCTGCTGCTGGGTGAGTACCGGCGGCTCGGGGCAGGACCGGAGGTGCCTCAGCTCACCGAGCGGGAGACCGAGGTACTACGACTCGTCGCGCGTGGCCTGACCGCTCGCCAGATCGCGACCCGGTTGGTGCTGTCCCACCGGACCGTCGAGAACCACGTGCAGAACACGCTGCGCAAATTGCAGCTCCACAACCGCGCCGAACTCGTGCGCTACGCCATCGAACACGGCATCGACTCCGCCGACGAGGAGCCGACCGCTTAGACCGCAGCGGCCTTGAATGCCTCCATACACTGTGCGTTCCACCCCCAGTGGTCTGCTCTGAGTCACGACACTCTTACCCAGAGTGCCCATCTCCCGGAGGCTGTCAGTGAAACGCTCGTCCCTCGTCCGAGCGCTGTTCGCGTTCCTCGTCCTGGCCGCTTCCGGCTACGTCGTGATGACCGCGAAGCCACAACTCGGCCTGGACCTGCGCGGCGGCACCCAGATCGTGCTGGAGACGAGCGACTCGCCGACGGTGAAGGCCGGCAAGGAGACCACGGACAAGGCGCTGGAGGTACTGCGGCGCCGGATCGACGCGCTCGGCGTCAGCGAGCCGAGCGTCACCCGGCAGGGCGACAAGCGGATCATCGTCGAGCTGCCCGGGGTTCAGGATCCCCGCGAGGCCGCGAAGGTGATCGGCAAGACCGCCCAGCTGACCTTCCACGAAGTGCTCGACCAGGTGGCCGCCAAACCGGCCAAGCCGGCAGCGGGCGACCTCTACCTGCCCGACGATTCGGGCGGCGGCTTCCTGAAGTTGGCCAAGCCTGCCATGACGGGGGAGAGGGTCGGCGGTGCCGACGGGCTGTTCGACACCCAGCAGGCTTCCGGCTGGTTCGTCCAGCTGGACTTCAAGGACGACGGCGGCAAGATCTGGGCGAACATCACCGGCAAGGCGGCCTGCGAGCCGGTCGGTACGCCGGCGCGACGGGTCGCGATCGTGCTCGACAACGAGGTGATCACCGCCCCGCAGGTCGACCCGAACGGCGGCGGCCAGCTCTGCAACATCGGCATCGCGGGCGGCACCAGCACGATCTCGGGCTCCTTCACCGAGGACGAGGCCAAGGACCTCGCCGCGCTGATCGAGGGCGGCTCGCTGCCGGTGCCGGTGCACGTCGTCGACCAGCGCACGGTCGGCCCGTCGCTCGGCAAGGACGCGATCCAGGCGAGCGCGCTGGCCGGCGCCATCGGCATCGGGCTCACCGCGCTCTTCATCATCTTCGTGTACCGGTTGGTCGGCCTGATGGCGGTGTTCGGCCTGATCGCCTACTCGGGGATGTCGTACGCCGCGTTGACCGCGCTCGGGGCGACGCTGACCTTGCCCGGTCTGGCCGGATTCGTGCTCGCGATCGGGATGGCGGTGGACGCGAACGTCCTTGTTTTCGAGCGCGCTCGCGAGGACTACATCGCTGGCCGCACCGACGGCCTCAGGAGATCTCTGCGCAGCGGCTTCCAGAACGCGCTGTCGGCGATCGCGGACTCCAACATCACCACTTTGCTCGCCGCCGGACTGCTCTTCTTCCTGGCGGCCGGCCCGGTGCGCGGCTTCGGGGTGACGCTGAGCATCGGCGTACTGGCTTCGATGCTGTCCGCGCTGGTTGTCACGCGCGTGCTCGCGGAGTTCTTCGTGTCGCGGAAGTTCGTTCTGCGGCGACCGGCGCTCAGCGGGATCGCCGGTCACGGCCGGGTGCGCACCTGGCTCGAGACGCGCCGCCCACCGCTGATGAAGCACAGCCGGCGCTGGCTCGTCATCACGGCCGTCGCGATCGTCGTCAGCATCGCGGGCGTGGGAGTCCGCGGACTGAACCTGGGCGTCGAGTTCACCGGTGGCCGGCTGATCGAGGTGAGTACGGCTCAGCGGATCACGCCCGATCAGGCGCGGGCCGCCGTGGCCGAGGCCGGTTACCCGACGGCCGTCGTACAGGCGTCTGGCGCCGACGACATCACTGTGCGGACCGGCACGATCAGCGATGACGAGGCCGAGAAGATCCGCGAGTCGCTGTCCCGGATCGGTGGCAGCGCGGATGTGGTTCGCAACGAGAGCATCGGGCCGTCGCTGGGCAACGAACTGCGGAACAAGGCGCTGATCGCCCTCGGGGTCGCGCTGCTGGCTCAGTTGGCGTATCTCGCGGTGCGATTCCGGTGGACGTTCGGCGCCGGTGCCGTCCTGGCTCTGCTGCAGAACGTCGCGGTCGTCATCGGCGTGTTCGCCTGGACCGGCAAGCCGGTGGACGGGATCTTCCTGGCCGCGCTGCTGACGATCATCGGGTACACCGTCAACGACTCGGTCGTCGTCTTCGACCGCATCCGCGAGACCCGCAACGCACGCTCGACCGAGAACCTCGGCCCGGTCGTCGACACGGCAATCGTCAACGTGCTGCCCCGGACCATCAACACCGGCATCAGCACGCTGTTCATCCTGGCCGCCCTGCTCTTCCTGGGCGGCGATTCCCTGGCCGACTTCGCCCTGGCGCTCCTCCTCGGCATCCTCGTAGGCACCTACTCCTCCAACCTGACCGCAGCCCCACTGCTGGTCGAGTTGGAAAAGCGCTACCCGGCCCCACCGCCCCGCCCGAAGACGAAACAACGCGACCGCGACTCCGAACCAGACCGCGGCGCAGTCGTCTAGACGCCACGCCCGCCCGCCCCGCCCCGCCCGCCCCGCCCTCAGCCGTCGCGCCCGCTGGTCACCCGGTCTCGCCCTGCCGTCACCCCGCACCGCCTTCCTTGCCCCGCCTTCCCTCGCGCCTGGTGACCAATGCGGTCAGCAAAGGGGGTTTTCCACAGGGCGGTGTGCGGTGGTCGGGGAATGTCCGTCGGGCGGGCTAGGGTGATGCGGTGGGTGTCGAAGTGCGTGAACTGCTGGAGGCCGCGGTCTCCGGTATCGGTGGTCAGACGCGTCCTGGCCAGGTGGAAATGGCCGAGGCGGTCAACGGGGCGATGGAAGACGGATCCCATCTCCTCGTCCAAGCCGGCACCGGAACGGGGAAGTCACTCGGGTACTTGGTGCCCGCGTTGCTGCATGCCTTGGAGGACCGCCGCGTAGTGGTGTCGACAGCGACGCTGGCGCTCCAGTCGCAGCTGGTCGACCGCGATGTGCCGGCCCTGCTGGAGGCGACGGAGAAGCTGTTGCCGCGCCGCCCGGCGTACGCGATCCAGAAGGGCCGGAACAACTACGCCTGCCTGCACCGGATCCGCGAAGGCGCGCCCGATGACGACGGCATGCTGATCGACATCCCGCCGGCCGGACCTGTCGGCCAGCAGGTGCTGGAGTTGCGCGACTGGGCCGAGCAGCAGTTGCTCGACGGCGAGGCGGGGGATCGCGATCACGCGCCCACCCATCAGTACCAGGCCTGGCAGCAGGTGGCGATCGCCGCCCGCGAGTGTCTCGGCGCCCAGAAATGCCCGTACGGCGACGAGTGCTTCGCCGAGAAGGCGAAAGAGCAGGCCCGCAAGGCCGACATCGTGATCACCAACCACGCACTGCTCTCGATCGACGCCTTCGAGAACAGAACCGTGCTGCCCGAGCACGACGTGGTCGTCATCGACGAGGCGCACGAACTTCCCGCCCGGGTGACCGGCGCGGCCGGCGCCGAACTGTCGCCACAGATGGTCGAGCGCGCCGCCAAACGCGCCCGCCGGTTCGTCGACGACGACCACGCGGACGACCTCATCGACGCCTCCGACGCGCTGCGGGCCGCTTTGGACGAGACTCGTGAGGGGCGGATCGAAGCAGCGAACGGCGTTGTCCTCGAAGCCGCCGGTCTGGTCCGCGACGCCGCGCGTTCTGTGTACTCCGACCTGAACAAGAAGTCCGACGACGCCGACAACGATCCCGACGGCGCCAAGCGGCAGTCCAAGGGCGCGGTGAAGGAGATCTTCGACGTCGCCGAGCGGGTCGCCGCGCTGAGCGACCTGGACGTGGTCTGGCTGGTCGACCGCGAGCGCTTCGGCCGCGAGCTCCGGATCGCGCCGCTGACGGTGGCCGGCCTGCTTCGCGAGCTGGTCCTCAAGGACCGGACCGTTGTCCTCACCTCGGCGACGCTGACGCTCGGCGGTGACTTCGACGCGATCGCGCGCCAGGTCGGGCTGCGACCGTCCGACAAACTGGCCGACGGCGACGAGATGCCTTCTGTCGACGCCGACTCCGACACCGGCCCGCTGCCGTGGCGTGGGCTCGACGTCGGCTCCCCGTTCGAGTACGAGAAACAGGGGATTCTGTACGTCGCCAAGCATCTGCCGCCGCCGCATCGCGACGGGCTGGGCAAGAAGCAGTTCGAGGAGATCATCGACCTGATCACGGCCGCTGGTGGCCGGACGCTCGGATTGTTCTCGTCGCGCCGGGCAGCCGAGGCCGCGACCGCCGCTGTGCGCGAGGCGACCGACCTGAAGGTGCTCTGCCAGGGCGACGCGCAATTGGGTGAGTTGGCCCGCGAGTTCATCGAGGACCCGGAGACGTCACTGTTCGGCACCTTGTCGCTGTGGCAGGGCATCGACGTGCCGGGCTCGACCTGCAACCTGGTGATCATCGACCGGGTGCCGTTCCCGCGTCCCGACGAACCGCTGATGGCGGCCCGGCAACGAGCCGTCGACGAGGCGGGCGGGAACGGCTTCATGGCCGTCGCCGCGACCCATGCCGCGCTGCTGCTCGCCCAGGGGACCGGCCGGCTGATCCGGCGTACGTCCGACCGGGGCGTCGTGGCGATCCTGGACCCACGGATCGTGACCGCGCGGTACGGCGGTTATCTGCGCGCCTCCTTGCCACCGATGTGGCCGACCGCCGATCGTGAGAAGGTGCTCGGCGCGCTGAAACGACTCCAGGACACCTGAGCCGATGAGTCCTGCCCGGGTGATCCGTTGAGTCCGGCCGGTGGTCCGCCGGTGCTGCCGATGATGGCGGCACTCGGACCGATGCCGACCGGCCCGGGCTGGTCGTACGAGATGAAGTGGGACGGCATCCGGGTCATCGCCGAGGTCGACGAGGACAGTTGCCGGCTGTGGTCCCGCAACAGCCGCGACGTGTCCGCCGGGTACCCGGAGCTGGTCGGGCTGGCCGGCGACGCCGGGCTGCGGCTCCCCGCAGTACTGGATGGTGAGATCGTCACGCTGGACGAGAACGGGGCGCCGTCGTTCGGGCTGCTGCAGCGGCGGATGCACGTTCGGGATCCACGTCAGCTAGCGCAGCTGATCAAGCAGGTGCCGGTCTCGGTGCGAGTCTTCGACATACTGCGGTTCGACGGGAAGTCGTTGCTAGAGGCAACGTACGACGAACGTCGCGGGTTGCTCGAGTCGCTGGAGCTGTCCGACCCGTTCTGGGAGATCCCGCAGAGCTACGCCGACGGCGAGGAGGCGCTCGAGCTGTCGGCCTCGACCGGCCTCGAAGGCGTGGTCGCCAAGCGGCGCAAGTCGCGCTACCTGCCGGGTAAGCGCAGCGCGGACTGGGTGAAGGTCAAGCCCGTGCTCACCCGGGACGTCATCCTGTGCGGCTGGCATCCGGGGGAGGGGAACCGCGAGGGCAAGATCGGCTCCCTGTACTGCGGCGCGTACGACGGCGACGACCTGGTCCTGATCGGCAAGGTCGGCTCCGGCCTCGACTTCGCCATGCTCGAAATCCTCAGCGCCGAACTCGCCGCCCTCGAGATCGACACCCCACCTTTCGACGTCTCCTCCGTCCCCACCTCGGACCGCCGCGCCGCCCACTGGCTCGACCCCCTCCTGGTCGCCGAAGTCACCTACTCCGGCTGGGCCGCCGACGGCCGCCTCCGCCACCCCGTCTGGCGAGGCCTCCGCCTGGACATAGACCCCGAATCAGTAACCCGCTGAAAATCACTCAGTCAATGGCAGGAGAACCACTAGCCTGGCGCGGTGATGGACAGCAGCGATCCTGAGGGCGAACACGTCGAACTGGTGATCCGGGAGGAACGCGCCGAGGATCATCAGGCTGTGCGGGAGGTTCACGCTCTCGCGTTCGGCGACGGTGAGCGGGTTCCGGTGCTGGTCGACGCGTTGCGCGTGGCTCCGGCGTTGCTGGCGCCGTTGTCGTGGGTCGCGCTCGTCGGTGAGCGAGTGGTTGGCCACGTGATGCTCAGCGGCTGCCGCTTGGATGCTCTACCCCGCCTCGTCGGTGTGTTCACGCTGTCGCCCTTGGGCGTGCTGCCTGATTTCCAGAGCCAGGGAATCGGCACTCGACTCGTCGCACACGCCCTCGCGGAAGCCGACAGTCACGGCGTTCCTCTGGTGTTTCTGGAGGGCTCACCGCAGTACTACGGCAAGCGCGGCTTCGTCGATGCGACAACGGCCGGCTTTCGTCCGCCGACTTTGCGGTATCCGCCCGGCGCCTTCCAGGTCGCCAAGCTCTCCTCGTACGAGGAATGGATGACCGGCACCTTCGTGTACTCCGACACCTTCTGGGCCCTGGACTGCGTGGGCCTCCGAGGCGACCGGCTCGCAACGCCGTGATCCCAAGCCGCCCCAACAACGTCGGCGAGTCCGCAAACGGCGCCAGGGGAGCACTGATCAGGGTGGATCGGGTATCGATTCCACCCTGCGTGGGATCAGTCGCTTGATTCGCGCCGGCTGGGAGCCGGTACGGCGAGGGCCGCCTCGATCTTGTCGGCCAGCTTCTCCGGGGTGTGGGTCGGGGCGTAGCGGCCGATCACGCTGCCGTCGCGGGCGATCAGGAACTTGGTGAAGTTCCACTTGATCCGCCCGCCGAGCAGCCCGCCTTGCTCCCGCTTGAGCCAGTTGTACAGCGGCAGTGTCTTGGACCCGTTCACATCGATCTTGGCGAACATCGGGAAGGACACGTGATAGATCGTCGAACAGAAGTTCGCGATCTCGTTCTCGTCGCCGGGCTCCTGGTGGCCGAACTGGTCGCAGGGGAATCCGAGCACGGAAAAGCCCTGCTTGCGGTACGTCTTGTACAGCTTCTGCAGGCCGGAGTACTGCGGGGTCTGGCTGCATTGCGAGGCCGTATTCACCACCAGGAGCACCTGGTCACGGAAGTCGGCAAGAGACTGTTCATTGCCTTCGATCCGGGTGGCACTGAAGTCATAGACAGTCGTCATATCTCAATCCTGACATGTCCGCGCTGACTCCGCTCGCCGTCTGAGATGTCAGACACGCCGCAGAACTGTTACGACCTTGCCGAGGATGGTCGCGTCCTTGCCGTCGATCGGCGAGAAAGCCGGGTTGTGCGGGAGCAGCAGGATCTCGCTCTTGGTCTTCTTGAACGTCTTCACCGTCGCCTCGCCGTCGATCATCGCAGCGACGATGTCACCGTTCTCGGCGTTCGGCTGCTGGCGGACCACGACCCAGTCGCCGTCGCAGATCGCCGCCTCGATCATCGATTCACCCTTGACCCGCAGCATGAACAAGGTGCCCTCACCAACCATTGCCCTGGGCAACGGGAAGATCTCCTCGACCTCCTGCTCGGCCAGGATCGGCCCACCGGCGGCGATCCGGCCCAGCACCGGCACGTACGCCGCGTCCGGGTGCGCGTCGCCGGCCCCGGTCTCGTCGTACGCCGTCTGCCGCACCGAGCCGACCGATCCCCGGCGCGCCGCGGCGTCCGCGACCTCGCCCGGATAGCGGACCTCGATCGCGCGCGGCCGGTTCGGGTCGCGGCGGAGCAGGCCCTTCTGCTCCAGCACGCGGAGCTGGTGCGACACCGACGAGGAACTCGTCAGCCCGACCCGCTCGCCGATCTCCCGCATCGAGGGCGGGTAGCCCCGACTGTCGACCGAATCGCGGATGACGTCCAGCACCCGCCGCTGCCTCGGGGTGAGACCGGTGGCGTCCGCCGGACCGTCGGGCAGCTCGGACACGGTCGGCCCGGCGGCCTCCGCGCTCAGGCGTCCGTCCTTGCTGGAACCGCTCGGCGTCCTGGCCATCGGCTGGCAACTCCCTCGGGTCAGGCCGGCAGTCGCACCCCCGGCCAAAGCTTTCAACGACTGAGAAGACCGTAGACCGAATCCTGAGATTCTTCAAACATCTGTTCGAAGGCGTGTCGGTTCGCACGTTTGTTCGTGTGTCAGGTTATAGAGCCCGCCTGGCGGCTCGGCCGACGGGAATATCGACGGCGTGTCGTGGTTGGAAATGGTTGCGTCCCGGGCGCGGTTCGGTTAATCATTCGTACAGGCGTTCGATCGAACAGGTGTTCGGGTTCGGGTGCCGGAACGGCTCGCCGGCGAGTTCGCCGGGTGGACCGTTCGAGGGACCGATGGGGTCGCTCGACGAAAACTGTCGGCGGCGGCCGATAGACAGAGATCGACACCGCAGCACGAGGTCTGAACGAAGGTCTGGAGGATCCGATGAGGACAGCGGCCCTGGCAGCAGGCGCGACTCAGGTGACAACCGTGCCCGAGGTGGACGGCAACCGTCCGACCCGGCGCCGGCGCATCGCGGGGACGACGACCGAGAGCCTGCCGGTTCGTGCCTGCTCCGGTGACGACCTCGGCCGGCACCACCAGCTCGCCGAGATCGAGCCGCCCGCCCTGCGCCTGACCAGGCGCGGCCGGATGCTGCTCACCACCGTCTCGGTGCTGGTCTTCGGTGCCGCGATCGCCGTTCTCGGCCTCCGCGTCGCCGGTGTCCTCGACCCCGCCCCGCAGTTCAGCCACACCATCTCGGTCCAGGTCGGCGCCGGCCAGTCCCTCTGGTCGATCGCCCAGGAAACCAACCCGACCGCCAACCCCGCGACCGTCGTCGACCAGATCGCCACCCTCAACAACCTCCGCACCCCCGCCGACCTCACCCCCGGCCAAACCCTCCAGGTCCCGGTCCGCTAACCCAGCTGTTGACCGAGTTGCCCGGCCCGGTTCTCTCTCTAGCTGTCGAGCAAGGTCGACACCTCGACTGCTTGGCCTGTCTCGAAGGAGCGGTTGGCGGCGAGGCCGACCAGGAGTGAGCGCGCACCGTCGTGGTGATCGGCGCTACGGCCGAGCGGATCGTCGCCGGGGGAGCCGAACAGGGACTCCAGCAGTCGCGCATCGCCGCCGCCATGGCCCTGACCCAGCTCGTGATGCAGCAGCGTCTGCGGCGGCTCCCACAGTGGATGCAGCGTCAGCAGCGCCTCCGTCTCACCCGGCGCCGCATCCCCGTGCTGCACCGCCGTCGCATGCCGCTGTTCCTCCGGTGGCGTCGCGAAGGTGTTCTCCCGCACCAGCAACTCCAATCGCCCCGCGCTTCCGTTGAAGCCGATCCGGTAGCCCTCCCACGGCGAGTACGCCGTGAGGTGGTAGCTCAGCGAAGCCCCCGAGGCATAACGGACCAGCACCGCCATGTCGTCCTCGATCGTGATGCCCTCGCCGAACACGTTCTGGTCCCGGTGGTACCCGTCCTCGTGCTCCGCTTCGAGATACAGCTCCCGCAGTACGTCGTTCGCGGCGAGCTTGATCGCGAACGGATCGTCCGCAGCCGCCGCCGAACCGTCGGCCCGCTCGTAGTCGCGCGCAAGCCCGCGCTGCCGCCCGTTCTCGGCGCCGTAGAAGAACAACTTGCCGTCGGCAAAGACTTTCACCGGCTCGGAATCGATCCACCAGTTCACCAGGTCGAAGTGATGGGTCGCCTTGTGCACCATCAGACCGCCCGCGTTGGACTTCTCGCGGTGCCAGCGACGGAAGTAGTCGGCGCCGTGCCGGACATCGAGCAGCCATTCGAAATGCACCGAACCGATTTCACCGATCGCGCCCGACTGAAGCACTTCCCGGACCTTCTCGTGCACCGGGTTGTAGCGATAGTTGAACGCCACCCGCACCGATCCGGCCGCCTTCTCCGCGGCGTCCAGAATGCGCCGGCAACGCGCCGGATCCATCGTCATCGGCTTCTCGGTGACGACGTCCAGCCCCGCCTCGAGCGCGCTCACGATGTACTCGTCGTGGGTCCGATCCATCGACGTCACCACGACGACATCGACCTGCTGTTCCTCGAGCATCCGATCGAAATCATCGGCGCCGTACTGCGGAACGCCCGCGTGCCCGAATTTCTCGGCCAGCCGGCGATTGTGGACGGCCATCCGGGTCTGATTCACATCGCAGAATCCGACGAGTTCCGCGCGGTCGGCGTACGGGCCGGCCAAGGCGTCGACAAAGGTCTGCGCCCGGGCCCCCAATCCGACCACGGCATAACGACGGCGGGCTTCGGTCGCAATAGCCACAAGCGCTCCCTGAGCAGACGGCAAACGCTTACCACCCAATCACGCGCCACCGCGGCCGGACAACCCGAGTGGCCGATTCCGGACGCCTGTCTCCGACCTGCAGGCTGCCGTCAGCTCCCGGTTCGCAGCCACTGGCGCGCCAGTCACCGGCGGGGTGAGCGCACTGTTCGCAGTTGCCGCGTCAGCTCACGGTCTGCAGCCAGAGGTCGGCGTACCGGCGGGCGTCCACTGCCGTCGCCACCTGGACCACGGTCGGCGCCGCGCCGTGTGGGTCGCTGCTCAGGTCCTTCGACCAGTCCCGCGTGTCGACGATCGTCCGGCCGCGCGACCAGCTTCCGGACAGCTCGACCCGGAGTGGGAACGCCTGAGTGGTCAGCCCGGCCGGATCGATCACGGCGCACACAGCTCCGCCGTCCCCGATGCTGGCCCCATCGGCGCGGTACAGCTCGCTCCGCTTCTCGATCAGGGCCCGAGCCAGATCGGCCGACGGAGATCCCTTCAATTCACGCGCCTCGTCGAGCGTGATCAGCACGTCGTAGAACACGTCGAGCCCGTACATCGTGACCGGTACGCCGAGTTCGCCCGCCGCGGCCAGCACGATCGCGGCCGCCTCCGGGTCGGTCCAGATGTTGAACTCGGCCGAAGCCGTCGCGTTGCCGATCCCGGCCGCCCCGCCCATGAAGACGATCTCGGCCAGCCCCGCCGCAGCCTCCGGATACGTCCTGAGCAGCAACGCGATGTTGGTCATCGGAGCCAGCGGGATCAGCGTCACCCGGTCGCCGCTCCGAGCGGCCTCGAGCAGCACGTCGCGCAGAAGCTCCACGGCGTGCCGCGAATCCGTAGTACGGGTCGAGCGGGGCCAGTCGAGGTTGCCGAGTCCGTCGATGCCGTGGACATGCGGGGCGGCCCGGACCGGTTGCAGCAAGGGCAGGGCGGCTCCGCGAGCCACTGGGACGTCGGAGCGGCCGGCGGCTTCGAGGACGGTGAGTGTGTTGACGACGACCTCGTCCAGGCCGACGTTGCCGCCGACACAGGTCACGGCTCGCAGGTCGAGCTCCGGATGGCGGGCGGCGAGCAGCAGCGCGCATGCGTCGTCGAGCCCGGTGTCGACGTCGAGGATGACCGGTTTCATACCCACATCCTCACCCATCGACCAGGCCTCGACGGACCCGGCCGGGACCTGCCGGGCGCGCATAGTTTGCGCCTCGAAAGGGCCGTCGGGACGGCGCCACGCGGGACTACACGAGGTCGCGCGAGTGTTGGAACAAGGAGACGCGCGCGGGATTCGGGCGTTCTTGCAAACTGTCGGAGGCCGGACGTAGCATCCCTAGATGTAGTAGTTACACGCCTGTAGTTCTCCACAGGTAGTGGTTGGTTACTCACAGGTCATACACAAGTTGTCCCCAGTTCGATCCACAGATCCACCGCTGCGCAGCCGGCGTGGACCCTCGGGAGGAGTGATCCGACATGCACTGTCCGTATTGCCGGCACGTCGACTCCCGGGTCGTCGACAGCCGGGTCGCCGAGGACGGCGGAGCGATCCGCCGCCGCCGGCAGTGCCCGGTCTGCGAGAAGCGGTTCACCACCGTCGAGCAGATGCAGCTGACGGTCGTGAAGCGCTCCGGCGCGACCGAGCCGTTCAGCCGGGAAAAGGTGATCAGGGGCGTCGGCAAGGCCTGCAAGGGCCGGCCGGTGGACGACGACGCGCTGGCCCGGCTGGGGCAGCGCGTCGAGGACGCGCTCAAGGGCGGCGGCTCGCCGGAAGTGCCCGCGCACGAGGTCGGCCTGGCCATCCTCGGACCGCTGCGGGAGCTGGACGAGGTCGCGTACCTGCGGTTCGCCAGCGTCTACCGGCAGTTCGAGTCGGCCGACGACTTCGAGACCGAGATCGCGTTGCTGCGCGCCGAGAAGGAGCCCGAGGGCACCGAACCGGCCGCGCACGGGACACCACAGACATAAATCGGGGAATCGCAGGACCGGCAGCACGCAGTACAGGGCACCAGCGGTAGCCAGCGGCACGCAGTACCGGGCAGGACGCAGTACAGGCAGGGCGAAGTACGCGCAGGACTCAACGGGGCGGTCCCGACAGACCGCAGACACAGGGCGAGGAGCAACCATGACAGAGACGGTGACCGGCCATTCGGGGTCGACCAAGAGGTCGACGGCCGGGTTCCGCAGGGGTAAGAACGCCCCGGCGGGACTCACCATCGAGCGCATCTTCACGACCGAGGGCGTCCACCCGTACGACGAGGTGACGTGGGAGCGTCGCGACGTCGTGCAGCAGAACTGGAAGACGGGTGAGACCGTCTTCGAGCAGCGCGGAGTGGAGTACCCGGACTACTGGTCCGTGAACGCCTCGACCATCGTCACCACCAAGTACTTCCGCGGTGCCGTCGGTCACGACAACCGCGAGTGGAGCCTCAAGCAGCTGCTCGACCGGGTGGTCAAGACCTACCGCAAGGCCGGCGAGGAGCACGGGTACTTCGCCACCCCCGCCGACGCGGAGATCTTCGAGCACGAGCTGACCTGGATGCTGCTGCACCAGTACTTCAGCTTCAACTCGCCGGTCTGGTTCAACGTCGGTACGACGTCGCCGCAGCAGGTGTCGGCCTGCTTCATCCTCGCCGTCGACGACTCGATGGACTCGATCCTGAACTGGTACAAGGAGGAGGGCCTGATCTTCAAGGGCGGCTCCGGTGCCGGTCTGAACCTGTCCCGGATCCGGTCCTCCAAGGAGCTGCTGCAGTCCTCCGGCGGGACGGCGTCCGGTCCGGTCAGCTTCATGCGCGGCGCGGACGCGTCGGCGGGAACGATCAAGTCCGGCGGCGCCACCCGGCGCGCGGCGAAGATGGTCGTGCTGGACGTCGACCACCCCGACATCGAGGAGTTCGTCGAGACCAAGATGCGCGAGGAGGACAAGATCCGCGTCCTCCGTGACGCCGGGTACGACATGGACCTCGGCGGCCGCGACATCACCTCCGTGCAGTACCAGAACGCGAACAACTCGGTCCGGGTGACCGACGAGTTCATGCGCGCGGTGGAGGAGAAGGGCGAGTTCGGCCTGCGGGCCCGGATCGACAACTCGATCATCGAGACCGTCGACGCCCGCGAGCTGTTCGACAAGATCAGCCACGCCGCCTGGGCCTGCGCCGACCCCGGTCTGCAGTACGACGACACCATCAACGACTGGCACACGACGCCGGAGACGGGCCGGATCACCGCGTCCAACCCGTGCTCGGAGTACATGCACCTGGACAACTCGTCCTGCAACCTCGCTTCGCTCAACCTGATGAAGTTCCTGAAGGACGACGACACCTTCGACTCGGAGAACTTCGTCAAGGCCGTCGAGCTGATCATCACCGCGATGGACATCTCGATCTGCTTCGCCGACTTCCCGACCGAGGCGATCGGCGAGACCACTCGTGCCTACCGTCAGCTCGGCATCGGCTACGCCAACCTCGGCGCGCTGCTGATGGCGACCGGCCACGCCTACGACTCCGACGGTGGTCGCGCACTGGCGGGCGCTATCACCTCGCTGATGACCGGTACGTCGTACAAGCGGTCGGCCGAGCTGGCCGGCGTCGTCGGGCCGTACGACGGCTTCGAGCGGAACAAGGAAGCGCACGCCCGGGTGATGCGCAAGCACGCCGCGGCCAACGACGCGATCCGGACCCTCGACGACATCGACAAGGACGTCCACAAGCACGCCACGGCGGCCTGGGACGCAGTACTGAAGACCGGTGCGAAGAACGGCTGGCGGAACGCGCAGGCCTCGGTGCTAGCACCGACCGGCACCATCGGCTTCATGATGGACTGCGACACGACCGGCATCGAGCCGGACTTCTCGCTGGTCAAGTTCAAGAAGCTGGTCGGCGGCGGCTCGATGCAGATCGTCAACCAGACGGTGCCGCGGGCGCTGCGCAAGCACGGCTACACCGAGGAGACGATCGAGGCGATCGTCGAGTACATCTCCGAGCACGGTCACGTCGTCGACGCGCCGGGGCTGAAGACCGAGCACTACGAGATCTTCGACACCGCGATGGGTGAGCGCTCGATCAAGCCGATGGGCCACGTCCGGATGATGGCGGCCGCGCAGCCGTTCCTGTCCGGTGCCATCTCGAAGACGGTCAACCTGCCGGAGACGGCGACCGTCGAGGAGATCGCCGACGTCTACTTCCAGGGCTGGAAGCTCGGCCTCAAGGCACTGGCCGTGTACCGCGACAACTGCAAGGTCGGCCAGCCGCTGTCGGACTCCAAGTCGGCCAAGGCCAGCGCCGCCGCCGACGCGGCCGCCGCGGAGCCGGTGGTCGAGAAGGTCATCGAGTACCGGCCGACCCGCAAGCGCCTGCCGAAGTCGCGGCCGTCGCGGACCACGTCGTTCAGCGTCGGCGGTGCCGAGGGCTACATGACCGCGGGGTCGTACCCGGACGACGGTCTGGGCGAGGTCTTCCTGAAGATGGGCAAGCAGGGCTCGACCCTGGCCGGTGTGATGGACGCCTTCTCGATCGCGATCTCGATCGCCCTGCAGCACGGTGTGCCGCTGGAGACCTACGTCCAGAAGTTCACCAACCTCAAGTTCGAGCCGGCCGGTCTGACCGACGACCCGGACGTGCGGATGGCGCAGTCGATCATGGACTACATCTTCCGTCGGCTGGCGCTGGACTACCTGCCGTTCGACGACCGGGCCGCGCTGGGCATCTACTCGGCCGACGAGCGCTCCCGTCAGCTCGACACCGGTTCGTACGAAGCGCCGGTCGAGGTCTCGGAGGCGGAGTCGCTGAAGGCCGTCGAGCCGGTCGCGGAACCAGTCACCGAGGAGAAGGCAGCCGCAGAAGAGGCCGGCGCCAAGGTCCTCGACACCTCCGAGGTCCGCACCACAGCAGAGATGTTCGAGCTCATCACCGGCACCTCGGTCGACGCACCTCTGTGCTTCACCTGCGGTACCAAGATGCGCCCGTCCGGCTCCTGCTACGTCTGCGAAGGCTGCGGCAGCACCTCCGGCTGCAGCTGACCCCTGGTTGATAGCGCCACGGCCCCCGGGAACTTCCCACATCCCCCGGGGGCCGCAGCGCGTCCAGCTCTTGCCGCGGAGTTGCAGCGACCACCGCGGCGGCGGCGTCGCGTAGTACGGGCTAGTGGCCGGAGCGGTCCGAGTCGGCGGGTGCGGGGCCTGTGCCGTCAAGGGAAGACAGGCTCGTCATCTCGTCGTCGGTGAGGGTGAAGTCGAAGACGGCGAGGTTCTGGGCCAGGCGGGTGGGGTTGGCCGACTTGGGGATCGGTACGGCGTTGAGCTGGATCTCCCAGCGGAGCACTACCTGAGCCGGCGTCTTGTCGTGGGCCTTGGCGATTTCGGTGATGGTCGGGTGCTCCAGGAGGCCTCTGCCGTTGCCTAGTGGGCTCCAGGCCTCTGTGACGATGTTGTGTTGGGCGTGGAACTCGCGGTTCTCCTGCTTCGTCCAGAGCGGGCTCAGCTGGATCTGGTTGACCTCGGGTGCCACGCCGGTCTCGTCGATCAGCCGCTGGAGATGGGCGGGCTTGAAGTTCGACGTACCGATCGCGCGGACGAGCCCGGCTTCGCGGAGAGCGATCAGCCCGCGCCAGGCGTCGACGTACTGATCCTGGTCCGGGTTCGGCCAGTGGATGAGCAGCAGGTCGAGGTAGTCGACGCCCAGCCGCTCAGCGCTCGCCTCGAAGGCGGCCCGCGCACCCTCCACGCTGTGCCAGCGCTTGTTGAACTTGGACGTCACGAACACCTCCTCGCGCGCCACCGCCCTCAGCGCCCGCCCGACCCCGACTTCGTTGCGGTAGTTCTCCGCGGTGTCGATCAGCCGGTAGCCGAGTTCGAGAGCCTGTACGACGGTCCGCTCGGCGTCCGCGTCGTTCATCGGCGAGGTGCCCAGACCGAGCCGGGGCATGGCCGTTCCGTTGCTCAGCGTGACAGTCGGAGCGAGGGTGTTTTCCATGTCTGCAACGGTATGTGGACCTCGGGCGGAAACTGTCGACGGGCTGGGTCATGATGGTTTCCGGGACCCCTCGGAGGCGAGGGCCGGCTGGTGAAGGGGTGGGCGATGAAGAACCGTCTGATCACACTGGTGGACCTCGGGCTGGACAGTTCGTTCGACGCCTCGATGACGTTCGTCCAGGGCATCACCAGCAATATCAACGCCGGCTGGAACCGGCCCGTGATCGACGTCAACTTCGTTCGCACGCGTGACCATGAGACAGCGTTCTCAGCCCTGACCACCCCGTCGTCCGTGCTGCACGTGATGGCGCACGGTGACCACAGCGAGGAGCCGTCGTTTCTCAGCACCGACGGCGAGACCCAGGTCTCGCTGACCGCCCTCGCGGACTGGTTCCTGGATCGCCAATGGGGCATCGCCAGCGGCGTCGTCATCGCCGACGGTTGCAAGACCGGCATCGGCAAGTGGCAACGCGCGATCCGCGACTGCCTGCAGGACGACATCACCTACATCGGCACCAGCACGGTGATCGGCTGGTACGAAGCGACCGTCTTCTGCTCCGCCTTCTACGGCGCCCTGATCCGCAACCGCGGTCGCGGCAAGAGCCCCGCCGAGCAAGGCTGGGACGCCGCCCAACGCGCCATCCGCGCCTACGAAACCCTCACCGACGCCCGCTGCCCCTACAAACCAGTAACCCTCACCCCCAGCCGCCGAGCCCTCCGCTCCCTAGCCGGCTGACGTCGCACCTGGAACGCCGGACGCCGCGCCAGTTCGCAGCCGGGGCGGATTCTTTGGCGCCACACCGCCCGATGCCGCACGTCGACATCCAGCCGACTGACGGGCGCGTCTCGACGTACTGAGCTGGAGGTAGGGCCGGCGGCCGTGCAGGGGGTTGGGCGCCGGCCCTACCGGATCAGGTGTCGAGCCAGCGGATGGTGGTGGCGCCGTGGTGGCCGTGGATGGTGAGGAGGGCGTCGATGCCGTCCTGCCAGACGGTGGTGGTGGGGTAGCGGCCGCCCCAGTGCAGGGTGACTGTGCCGTCGGACCACTCGACGCCTTCGGCGACGACGCCGGTGCCGCTCACGCCGGAGACGTCGGTGTGCCGGACCAGTTCGAAACGACGTGGTCCGGCCGCGGTCGCCACCTTCAGATGGCGTCGCCGCAGGAGCTCTGCCGGTCTACCGCTGATCTTGTCCATGCCGGACAGTCAACGCCCGCCCGCCTGCCCGGACCATGAACCGAGGCTGTATCCACAGGGCACTGAACAGGCCCCACATCGTCACTCGATCGTCGTAACCTGATTGCAAGGAGTGATCGAGATCGCGAGGAGCGAGCCGATGACAATCATCGACCAGTGGACCGGCAGGCATGCGCACGCGTTGCGCGCCGCCATGCGCCTGACCAACGAAGCTTTCGCCGAGCACCTGGGCGTCGCCCCACGCACGATCGCGAAGTGGCGGGAGCGCCCGGAGATGGTGCCGAGCCCACAACTCCAGGAAGCGCTCGACACCTCACTCAACCTGGCCACCAAGGAGACCCATGCCCGCTTCATCGCGAACCTCGGCGTCGAGAGCCGGCCCGCTCTCGACGAGTCACTGCTCAGCCAACTCCACGCGGCCGTCGGCGATCTGACCCGGGTGCTCGCCCGGATGGCCGCCGAGCCGGTGACGCCTCGCGCATCGTCTCCCGGCGAGCTCCCGACGGAGGCGGGCGCGCGGCACGCGTAGTACGGCTTGTCTGGTGGCGGTGATGAAAGGCTTGCTCCATGAGGCGGCGACCGGTGGATTCCGCAAGCGTGCGATCAGTCGGCTACAGCATGTCCAGCAGAACGCTGGAGATCGAGTTCGTCAACGACAGCGTCTATCAGTACTTCGACGTGCCGCAGCCGACGTACGCCGGTCTGCTGGCGGCCTCGAGCATCGGCAACTTCGTCAACACCCAGATCAAGCCGTACTACGAGTTCGCCGAGGTCTGAGCTGCTACATCGGGACGATCTCGAAGATCTCCACGGCGAAGCGGCCCTTTCCCTCGGACAGGAAGGGGTGTCCCTCGAGCAGGGCCCGAGCGGCCGCGAGGTCGTCGGCCTCGACGATCGTGTAGCCGTTCTGGTCACTGGGCTCGGCCGATCCGCCGTCGTCACGTACCGAGGCGCGCGGTGCCAGCGGGTTGCCCTGGTCGACGATCGAGGCCGCGGCCTTGCTCATCCAGTCCGTCCACGCCTTCATCTGCTCCTCACCCTGCTCCGCGGTGAAGTCCTCCATCGGGGTGGCCGGGCCGCGGTACAGGTACAGGTACTTACTCATCGTGCTTCCCTTCGCCGGCGCTCCTGGTGAGCGTTTCTTGCTTGACGAAGGAGCAGGCCGCGAATCGACAGCGGGTCGCACCGTTTTCGCGGAGTCAGCGAAGGGCACCGGATCGTGGTCACACGGGGTTGTGTCGTATTCAGGAGGTGGACATGAGCACTCGCACTACGACTGGTTCTCGCGTGATCACAGTCATCGTCGTGTTGTGGTTGCTGATCGGACTGGCTGCTGCCGCGCAGCGGAACTACTTCGCCGGCTCCGACGCGACCTGCGCGAAGGTGGGCACCACTTTGGTCACCATCGTCGCCGGGCCGCTGAACTACATCGGTGCGAACCCGAAGATCGACTGCTCGGCACCGCAACCGTCCAAGTAGACCGCTCGATTCACCGGTAGTGCGGCTGCGGAGCTCACGGGTTCCGCAGCCGCGGTGTGCTGGCCTCCACCGTGGTTAGGCTTCGACCATCCGATCGGGAGGCGCCGCCGTGACCAACGTGGTGAAGGCTGAGATCGAAGCCGATCTCGCGGAGTTTCAGGTTCCGGGCGTCAGTTGGGCGGTGATCGAGGGCGGCCAGATCGTCGAGCACGGATCCGCCGGTCTGGTGGACGCAGGCCGCAGCGATCTGGTGACAGAGCGGACGTTGTTCCAGGCCTGCTCGATCAGCAAACCCGTTGCTGTGCTCGCGGCGCTCCGCCTTGTCGACCAAGGCTTGCTCGACCTCGACGAGGACGTGAACAACCGACTCAAATCCTGGCGGGTGCCACGGACAGGCGATTGGCAACCGGTCGTCACCCTGCGGCAACTGGTCAGCCACAGCGCCGGCCTCACCGTGCACGGCTTCCCCGGCTACCTGTACGGCGAGGAACTGCCGAACCTGCGCCAGCTCCTCGACGGCGTGCCCCCGGCGACCAACTTCGGCGTACGGGTCGACACCGTGCCCGGCACCCAATTCCGGTACTCCGGCGGCGGCACCCTCGTCGTACAGCAACTCCTCGAGGACGTCACCGGGACGCCGTTCCGCCAGTTGATGCAGGAGTTGGTGCTCGGCCCACTTGGTATGTTCGACAGCGACTACGCCCAGCCGCTGCCCGAGGACAGGCACAACCAGGCGGCCGTCGCACACGACGATCTCGGCCAACCCATCGAGGGACGCTGGCACAGCTACCCCGAACTCGCCGCCGCCGGTCTCTGGACAACTCCGAGCGATCTCCTCACCTTCGCCCAAGCCATCAAGAACTCGTACGACGGTGTTGAAGGCGCACCGTTGTCGCCGGAACTCGCGCGCGAAGCCCTGACGCCACAGGTGCCGTCGTCGGAACGGATCGGCGGACTCGAGGCGCTCGGTCTCGGCCTGTTCCTCGGGCAAGCTGGCCGCCTGTTCGGACACAGCGGGTCGAACGCCGGGTTCAGGTGCCACCTGCTCGCGTATCGGGAGACCGGACAAGGCGCGGCGGTGATGACGAATGGCGACAACGGCAGCTGGGTTGTGGAGAAGGCCTTCGTGAACATCGCTTCGGCGTACGGGTGGGCGGACTATCCCGCAACGGTCAGTGAGCGGGTGGGCCCCGATGTCGACGTGTTGGCAGGGTGGGTCGGGACTTACCGACTGCGGGAGGGCTTGAGTTTGGAGGTCGAGCGGTCCGGGACGGAGCTCGTGGTGAAGTTCCCTGGGCAGTCACCGTTGCGGTTCCGGGCGATGTCCGGAGATCGGTTCGGCGCGTCGACGGCCGACACCGAGTTGCGGTTCGACGACGGGGGAGTGGTGTTCGTCCAGAACGGCGAGGAGATCCGCTGCCCGCGGGAATAGCCGGCGAGGGGGCTCGGTTATGTGAGGTGTCGTCCAGTACATGACCCCCGGGCCTCACACTCAGCCGCTACGAGCGGCCACTCGCCGAGAGGCGTCTGCTGGACGATGCGGTACTCGATGGGCGGGGAGCTTCGGCTTCCCGCCCATCTGCCACCTCCGCGGCACTTGTGTGGTGGGGGATCATGGTGGAAGGAACCCGCGGAGACGTGGGGGACTGGTGTGACGAGAGGGACGACGGCGGAGGTGCCGGAGGTGCTTTGCAAGGGTTCGGCCAAGGTGCCGACCCCGATTTGCATCTTCACCGCGAATGTCAGTAATGTTCTTCTTGTTGGAGCGAGTGCGGGACGCGGAAGCGGCCGGTCGCTCTGAACACTCCCTGAAGGTTCTTGGAACCGAGACACGCCCAGTGCGGGTTTTCGGTTACTGAGTCACGCGGGGGGTCTGCTTCGAAAGTGGCTGATTTGACTGGCTGCGGACGGGACAGTAATGTTTGGCGGGTTGCCCCGGAGCTAAACACGAGAGTGTGGAGCGCGGTGTGCGTCCGATTCTTGAGAACTCAACAGCGTGCCGAAAGTCAATGCCGAAATTTAGCATTAACCCGTTTCAC
>NZ_SOCE01000004.1:1735-3068 GCF_004365175.1 Kribbella voronezhensis
CTGGTGTTCCTGCCCGTATTTTGAGAACTGTATAGTGGACGCGAGCATCTTTGTAGTTTTTGTTGTGTGACAAGCTACTAAGGGCAATCGGTGGATGTCTTGGCACCAAGAGCCGATGAAGGACGTTGGAGCCTGCGATAAGCCCCGGGGAGTTGGCAACCAAGCTGTGATCCGGGGGTGTCCGAATGGGGAAACCCAGCTGGCATTCTAAAGCCAGTTACCAGTGCCTGAACACATAGGGTTCTGGAGGGAACGCGGGGAAGTGAAACATCTCAGTACCCGCAGGAAGAGAAAACAATAGTGATTCCGTGAGTAGTGGCGAGCGAAAGCGGATGAGGCTAAACCATGTGCGTGTGATAGCCGGCGTGCGTTGCGTATGTGGGGTTGTGGGAGCATTCAGGCCTTAATGCCGTGGGGTCAGGGAGTTATAAATCACTGTTGAAGTCGAACCGGCTGGAATGTCGGACCGTAGTGGGTAATGGTCCCGTAGATGTAAGACAGTGACTTCCGAGTGTTTTCCCAAGTAGCACGGGACTCTTGAAATCTCGTGTGAATCTGGCGGGACCACCCGCTAAGCCTAAATACTTCTTGGTGACCGATAGCGGACTAGTACCGTGAGGGAAAGATGAAAAGTACCCCGGGAGGGGAGTGAAATAGTACCTGAAACCGGTTGCCTACAATCCGTCGGAGCATTCCTCTTGTAGGGGTGTGACGGCGTGCCTTTTGAAGAATGAGCCTGCGAGTTAGTGGTGTGTGGCGAGGTTAACCCGTGTGGGGTAGCCGTAGCGAAAGCGAGTCTGAACAGGGCGTTTTAGTCGCATGCTCTAGACCCGAAGCGGAGTGATCTATCCATGGGCAGGTTGAAGCGCGGGTAAGACCGCGTGGAGGACCGAACCCACCAGGGTTGAAAACCTGGGGGATGACCTGTGGATAGGGGTGAAAGGCCAATCAAACTCCGTGATAGCTGGTTCTCCCCGAAATGCATATAGGTGCAGCGTCGCGTGTTTCTTACCGGAGGTAGAGCACTGGATGGTCTAGGGGGCTTACCGGCTTACCGAAATCAGCCAAACTCCGAATGCCGGTAAGTGAGAGCGCGGCAGTGAGACTGCGGGGGATAAGCTCCGTAGTCGAGAGGGAAACAGCCCAGATCACCAGCTAAGGCCCCTAAGCGATTGCTAAGTGGAAAAGGATGTGGAGTTGCCCAGACAACCAGGAGGTTGGCTTAGAAGCAGCCACCCTTGAAAGAGTGCGTAATAGCTCACTGGTCAAGTGATTCCGCGCCGACAATGTAGCGGGGCTCAAGCAATCCGCCGAAGCTGTGGCATTCACACTT
>NZ_SOCE01000004.1:3165-4980 GCF_004365175.1 Kribbella voronezhensis
GCTGGTATTAGGTGCACTGAGGAGTGACGCAGGAGGGTAGTCCAACCGCGGCGATGGTAGGCGCAAGCTGATCCGCGGGCAAGGTGGTAGGGCGAGGCATAGGCAAATCCGTGTCTCATGATGCCTGAGAGCCGAGGCGGACCCGTTCAGGGGAAGTGGATGATCCCATGCTGCCGAGAAAAACTTCGTAGTGAGTGTTAGAGCCGCCCGTACCCCAAACCGACACAGGTGATCAGGTAGAGAATACCAAGGCGATCGAGTGAACCATGGTTAAGGAACTCGGCAAAATGCCCCCGTAACTTCGGGAGAAGGGGGGCCGGATACGTGACAAGGCTTGCCCTTGGAAGCGTTGATGGCCGCAGAGACCAGGCCCAAGCGACTGTTTACTAAAAACACAGGTCCGTGCGAAGAAGTAATTCGATGTATACGGACTGACGCCTGCCCGGTGCTGGAACGTTAAGGGGACAGGTTAGCCGGCTTCGGTCGGCGAAGCTTTGAACTTAAGCGCCAGTAAACGGCGGTGGTAACTATAACCATCCTAAGGTAGCGAAATTCCTTGTCGGGTAAGTTCCGACCTGCACGAATGGCGTAACGACTTGGGCGCTGTCTCAACCATGGACTCGGCGAAATTGCATTACGAGTAAAGATGCTCGTTACGCGCAGCAGGACGGAAAGACCCCGGGACCTTTACTACAACTTGGTATTGGTGGTCGGTACAACTTGTGTAGGATAGGTGGGAGACTGTGAAACCTGGACGCCAGTTCGGGTGGAGTCATCGTTGAAATACCACTCTGGTTGTTCTGGCTGTCTAACTTCGGTCCATTATCTGGATCAGGGACAGTGCCTGGTGGGTAGTTTGACTGGGGCGGTCGCCTCCTAAAAGGTAACGGAGGCGCTCAAAGGTTCCCTCAGCCTGGTTGGCAATCAGGTGTCGAGTGTAAGTGCACAAGGGAGCTTGACTGTGAGACAGACATGTCGAGCAGGGACGAAAGTCGGAACTAGTGATCCGGCGGTGGCATGTGGGAGCACCGTCGCTCAACGGATAAAAGGTACCCCGGGGATAACAGGCTGATCTTCCCCAAGAGTCCATATCGACGGGATGGTTTGGCACCTCGATGTCGGCTCGTCGCATCCTGGGGCTGGAGTAGGTCCCAAGGGTTGGGCTGTTCGCCCATTAAAGCGGCACGCGAGCTGGGTTTAGAACGTCGTGAGACAGTTCGGTCCCTATCCGCTGCGCGCGCAGGAGACTTGAGAAGGGCTGCCCCTAGTACGAGAGGACCGGGGTGGACGAACCTCTGGTGTGCCAGTTGTTCCGCCAGGAGCACGGCTGGTTGGCTACGTTCGGGAGTGATAACCGCTGAAAGCATCTAAGCGGGAAGCACGCTTCAAGATGAGGTCTCCCACCGAGTTAATCGGGTAAGGCCCCCAGTAGACCACTGGGTTGATAGGCCAGAGGTGGAAGCACCGTAAGGTGTGGAGCTGACTGGTACTAATAGGCCGAGGGCTTGTCTCATACCAACACTGTTGGCAGCAAACATCTGCGCTTATGTATCGCGTCCACTATACGGTTCCCGGAATACGGTCAACCCCCAGTCAGGTCTCTCCAGGTGGAGAGACCAAGTGACTCGCAGGTGGTTGGTTGATATTTCTATAGAGTTACGGTGACCATAGCGTCGGGGAAACACCCAGTCTCCATTCCGAACCTGGAAGTTAAGCCCTTCAGCGCCGATGGTACTGCGACCGGGAGGTCGTGGGAGAGTAGGACGTCGCCGGACATTCACACTGTTAAGGGCCACCCACACGGGTGGCCCTTAA